>NZ_CP095491.1:3005244-3305769 GCF_023028105.1 Halosolutus gelatinilyticus | reverse complement strand
ATCCTGATCGCGTTCGCGGTCGCCGCCGTCACGGCGGACTGGGGAGAATCCGGCCCGATGGAACTCGAGAGCCCGTTCTCGCTGAAGAACGCCCTCGGTTTCGGCGCCGTCTTCCTCGTCGTCCTCGTCTTCGGATCGCTGGCCGAGAACTGGTTCGGCACCCTCGGCTTCTACGCGACGGCGGTCGCGAGCGGCTTCGTCTCCAGTGCCGGCGCGACGACGTCGGCGGTCGTCCTCTACCGCGGCGGGCAACTCGGTGCCGCCGAAGCGACGATCGCGATCCTGCTCGCGACGGTTTCGAGCATTCTCGTGAAGGCGATGCTCGCGGCGACCTCGACGAACGACGGCTTCCGCAATCAGGTCGCGACCTACAGCGCGCTCCTCCTGATCGGCGGCGCCGTCGCGGCGGCAGCCATCGTCGTCATCTAGGGGCTGATCGATCCGATCGCCTCCCTCGAAACCGATCGGGTCGGTTTCGGCCGGCGCCACGTTCGTCAGCGGCGTGCACATCGCCCGGTTCGCCCGTTGACGCCCATCGTGCCAGTCTGTCGCACAGGACCAGTACATAGAAATGGAATTACCGGCCTGTTGTACCTATGACAGCCTTTGAATCGGTCGATCCGGAGCGAATCCTGTCGGGACGAAGCGATTTGATCGACGCCGACCTCGCGGCGGACCTCTCGCGATATCCGCTGGACAGCGTCGACACGGAGTTTCCACACTGGGTCGGTTCGATCGATGACCCCGACGAGTGGGAGCGGCCGGCGGAGCAGCATCCGGTGTTTTACGGCTGTTTCGACTGGCACTCCGCGGTGCACAGCCACTGGTGTCTGATCCGCCAGCTTCGGCTGTTCGACGACCACCCCGCCGAATCTGAGATCCGATCGGGGATGGACGCGCGGTTCACGGCCGAGAACGTCGACCGGGAAGTCGCGTACTTCGAGCGGAACGAGTCCTTCGAGAAACCCTACGGCTGGGCGTGGTTGCTGCGCCTCGCGGCGGAACTCCACCAGTGGAACTCCAATCGCGCGATGGAGTGGCGGGACGTCCTTCGTCCCCTCGAAGATCGCATCGTAACGCTCGTCGAAACCGAGTTGCTCGCGCAATTGAGACCGTTCAGGGTTGGCACCCACCAGAACACCGCGTTCGCGCTGCAGTGCGTCCTCGATTACGCGCGGGTGATCGGCGCCGACTCGCTCGCGGCCGAGACCGTCGACGCGTCGCGGGAGATGTTCCTCGACGACAAGGACTATCCGATCGAGTACGAGCCCCTCGGCTGGGACTTCCTGTCGCCGGCGCTGGTCGAGGCGGATCTGATGCGGCGCGTCCTCGATCGCGACGAGTTCTCGGCCTGGATCGACGGCTTCCTCCCCGACGTGACGACCGCACCGTACGATTCGCTTCTCGAACCCGTATCGGTGGAGTCGAAGGACGACGGTGGTATCGAACTCCACCTCGTCGGGTTGAACCTCTCGAAGGCGTGGTGTCTGGCCGACGTCGCGGCTGTTCTCGACGGGCACCGGTACGCCGACCCGCTCGAACGCAGCGCGAAGCGACACGCCGAACGCGGCCTGGCGCGGGCGTTCACCGACGATTACGCCGGGGCCCACTGGCTGTCCTCGTTCGCGTTGTACCTGGTGTCGAGAAACGACGGCGGCATCGCGCCGACGTGACGACGTCGGACACGTCTTCACCGTGGGAGGGGCGTTCGTCACGCAGATCCGATCACCGGTGTCGGTTCGAGAGCGATCGTGCGATCATTTGCGACGGAACTGGACAGATCTGGTTCCAGCGTCGGTATTCGATGAAAAACATCGGGTATTTTTACTCACCGGCGCTCCAAATGGATCCATGGACCGAGACACGGTCGAGCCGCAGGTCGAGCGGATACCCGGCGAGCGAGCGAAGCGGTGGGTCGACTACCACCACGAGTTCGCCGCCCCGAGCACCTACGTCTACGAATTCGTCTGGGACGCCCAGGCCGACGCGATCGGCCCCTTCTGCACCGACGTGGACGGCAACGTTCTCATGGACTTTACGAGCCACGTCGCCGCCGCGCCGCTCGGCTACAACAACCCCGCGGTCCGGGACCGACTCGACGCGTTCGACCTCGTCGATCCGCTGAAGATCGCCGGCCAAGATTTCTACGTCAGCGGCGGCGGGCCGCCCGAGGATCCCGACTTCCCCGGCCCGACGCAGCTGATGGATCGACTGATCGCGATGACCGACCACTACGATATGGATCGGGTCTTCCTCTCGAACTCGGGGGCCGAGGCGGTCGAGAACGCCATCAAGATCTGCTACGCGTCGGGCGGTCACCGCGCGGTCACCTTCGACGGGGCGTTCCACGGTCGCACCCTCGGCGCGCTCTCGCTCAACCGATCGAAAGCCGTCCACCGAACCGGCTATCCCGAGGTTCCCGGCGTCGTCAGCGTCCCTTACCCGGCGTCGGACGAAGCGTACGAAACCCGCTGGCGAACCGACGGCCCCGGCGGCAACGTCCTCGCGGACAAACTCGACCCCGACCGAGGGATCATCGATCCCGACGAACTCGCGTTCGTGATCCTCGAACCGATCCAGGGAGAGGGCGGCTACCGGGCCGCCCACCCCGAGTTCGCCCGCGACCTCGAAGCGATCCGGGACCGCTACAGCGTCAAGATCATCGCGGACGAGATCCAGTCCGGGCTCGGTCGCACCGGCGAACTCTGGGCCGTCGACCACCTCGACCTCACGCCGGACGTCATCACCAGCGCGAAGGGGCTGCGCGTCGGCGCGACCGTCTCCCGATCGGACGTGTTTCCCGAGCGGACCGGGCGACTCTCCTCCACCTGGGGCGCCGGCGACCTCATCGCCGCGATGCAGGGCGTGCTGACGATCGACGCGATTCACGAGGAGAACCTCCTCGAGAACGTCCGCGAGCGCGGCGAGCAGCTCAGAGCCGTCGTCGAGGAACGGGATCGCGAGGCGGTGGTCGACGTCCGCGGTCGCGGGCTGATGGTCGCCGTCGAGTTCGACACCAAAGCGCGCCGCGAGGCCGTCGTCGAGGCGGCGTTCGAGCGCGGCTTGCTCACCCTCGGCTGCGGCTACAAGACGCTCCGACTGCTGCCGCCGCTGGACGTGACCGAACGCGAGATCGACCTCGGCGCCCGGCTCCTCTTCGAGGCGATCGACGACGCGGACGATTCGAGGTGACGATCGCGTCCGATCCGGAACAAGCGCCCGGATCGCTCGGATCGTCGCCCGCTCGGGCTCCGGCTCCTCGACTCAGTCCGCACTGAGCACCGCGACTGGACACGGCGCGTTTCGGACGACGTGCTCGACCCGCTGCCCGAGGAACGCCCGTCGCGAGATCGACCGCAGATCCGATCCCATGACGATCGCGTCGGCGTCGGTCCGGACGGCGTGTTCGACGAGTTCGACTTCGGGAGTCTTCGCGGTCGTCACCGTCGTCAGCACCGAGGCGCCGAGCTGTCTACCGAACGCCGCCTCGCGCTCGACGATCTGCTCGCCGATCCCCACCTGCTGGGCGAGGTCGGGGTCGCCGGCGAACTGCTCGTCGGCTCGGGGCTCGTCGACCACGTAGACGATTTCGACGAGCGCGTCCTCCCTCGCGGCGATCGCGAAGGCGAGTTCGGCGGCGTACCGACTCGACATCGTCCCGATCGTCGGCAGCAGTATTCGATCGATCGGATCGTCGGGGACGTCGTCCGTTGCGGCCTGCGCGCTGACGATCATCGCGGGACACGGCGCCTCCTGGATGACCCGATCGACCGTCTCGCTGAACAGCGGCTCGTCGGGATCTCGCCCGGTACCCGCCTCGCCGAGAACGACCAGATCGTAGCCGACCGAGGCCTCGTCGAGGATCGTCTCGGCGACGCTGTCGTCCCGTTCCCGCGTGATCCGTCTCGGCTGTCGCGTCTGGTCGCCCAGGCGAGCCTCGACGGAGTCGAAGATCCGATCGGCCTCGGTGGAGTCGACGGCGGTGTTGGACTCCCGGACGGTCGGTCGCAGCCACGCGACGAGGCCGCGTTGAATTCGGGTTCCGATCTCCGCCGCTCGTCCGCCGCCGGCGTCGCGCGACTCGCTCACGCAGAGGACGTCGAGTTCGATCTCTCGATCACGGAGCAGCGGGGACAGCAGGCGTGCCGCGTACCGGGTGTCGACGCCGCCGCGGGTCGGGAGCAGGACCCGGGTAATGTTCTCGACGAAACTCCCCTGGAGGTACGCCTCCCGATCGATGCGCTCGCGCTCGTCGGGACTCATCTCGATCTTCGGAATCGACCACCGCATGATCGCGGGCGCCATCAGCGACGTCGCGATTGCGACGGCGACGATGATGCTGTACATCTCGGTCGTCAGGATGCCGGCGGCGAGGCCGATCGTCGCAACGACGATCTCCATCGCCCCGCGGGCGTTCATCCCGCCGCCGATCGTGATCCCCTCCCACCGCGAGAGGCCGGCGAAGGGGGAGACGCCCATGATGCCGCCGAACTTGCCGACGCAGGCCACCCCGAGGACGACGAGGCCGACGCCGAACACCGTCGGGTCGAGCAGCGCGACGACGTCCATCCGGAGGCCGGCGATCGCGAAGAAGATAGGCGCGAAGATCGAGAGGGTGATCACCTCGAACGTGTGCCGGAGGTCGTAGTCGAACCGCTTGACCTGCCCGACCAGGACGCCGACGACGAACGCGCCGAGAATCGCCTCGAGACCCATGTACTGGGTCAGCGCCCCCGCGGCGAGCGCGAGCAGCATGAGCGTCGATAGCATCGCGGCGTCGCTGCCGAAGACGTTGTCGACCCAGCGGATGAGTTCGAACGTGATCCGTCGGCCGATCGTGAAGGCGAGACCGAGGAAGACGATCACCGAGAGGATCGTCGTGAGCGCGGATCTAACGTCGAAGACGCCCGTTCGAGCGAGCCCCGCGACCGTCGCCAGGAGGATCCACCCGATCGTGTCGTCGACCATTCCCGCCGCGAGGATCAACTGGCCGATGTCGCGACGGATCACGTCGAGTTCGATGAGCACCTTGGCGATGACCGGGATCGCGGAGATGCTCATCGCGGTCGCGAGAAAGAGGCTGAAGACGACCCGCTGCTCGGGCGCCGCGATGAACTCCGTTGGCATAACCCATCCCAGGCCGAACCCGGTCGCGAACGGAACGAGGATCCCCCCGAGCGAGAGGACGATCGCCGTTCGGCCCTTGTTGAGGATGAGGTCGATGTCCGTCTCGAGCCCGGTGACGATCAACAGCATGATGAGCCCGAGCCAGGAGATCACTTCGAGCAGGTGGAACTGATCCGCCGGCACGACGAACAGCGCCTCGTAGATCCCCGGCGCGATCAGTCCGAGCACCGACGGGCCGAGGAGGACGCCCGCGAGCAGTTCGCCGACGACCGCCGGCTGGCCGATCGACCGGAAGGCTTCGCCCAGCGTCCGGGCGACGAACAGCAACACCGTAAGCTGGGCGATGACGAGGAACAGTTCGTGGTGTCCGAGCGGTTCGATAATCTGCATCGACGTCATTTCTGGATCCTGAAAACTCGAGATCGGTCTCTGTCGTAGTGTGCGACCCGCGAGCACTTTGTTCCACGGGATTGGTAGGTTCGATCACAGTCGTCGATCGGAGACAATCAGGTCGACGGCCGCCGAACGACCGATCACGCCGAGACGGGGGGTGAGCACCGCGAGGACTGCGCTGCGGACGGGCCTCACACTGAAAGCCCTACCCTCTTCCGACTATCGAGCCAAGTGACGTTCATGATCGGCGCGTTCACGCTCGGCAAGAAAGCGGTCACGTTCGGCTACAAACGCTACGGTATTCCGGGAGCGATCGCCTCCGGCGGCCTGGCGCTGGTCGGCTACGTCGCGGTCCGGCGCGCCCTGCGATCGGCCTCGGCGTCCGACGGCGACTCGATCGACGCCGCGCTCGACGCCTCGACGATCAAGAACGCGGTCGAAGCCCGTGGGCTGGAGGCCGTGACGGATCCGCAGACGCTCGACGAGGCGATCGATCCGGACGAACTGGGCTCGGACGTCGATACGGCGGATCTCAGCTCGACGGTGTCGGACGAGACGGACGAGATCACGGACGGGACGGACGAAGAATCGAGCGCGGACGGATAGGCGACGATCTGAATCGGAGGTCCGGACCGTCTCGCGGTACTCGCCGCACTATTTTCCGCGCTACTCGCCGCGGAGCTCGGTCATGTGATCGATCCGCCGCTGGACGAGATCAGCTTTCCCGATGTCGTGGCGCATGTGTAGCCCCTCCTCGCCGGCCACTTCGAGGGCGTCCTCGGCGATCGCCTCGGCCTCGTCGATCGTATCCGCGAGCCCGACGACGGCGAACGATCGGGAGGTTGTCGTGTAGATTCCGTCGTCGCGCTCGTCCACGCTGGCGTAGAAGAGCACGGCGTCGTCCGCGCTCTCTCGCGGGTCGTCTTGCTCCCCGCTCGATTTCTCCGTGGCGCGGACCGACCGCGCCACGCTCTCTTCGTCCACCTGAACCTCCGCGCCGGCCTTCGGGTCGGTCGGGTACCCCTCCGGCACGGCGTACTTGCACACCGTCGCCTGGTCTGCAAATTCGAGTTCCGGCGGTGCCTCGCCGTCGCGGGCGGCGACGAGCACGTCGAGGAAGTCGATCTCGAGGACCGGCAGCGTGTTCATCGCCTCGGGGTCGCCGAAACGGGCGTTGAACTCGACGACCTTCGGCCCCTCGGCCGTGAGCATGAACTGGCCGTAGAGGATGCCGCGATAGTCGTCGAGGGCGTCGACGGTCGCCTCGATGATCTCGACTGCCCGCTCGTAGTCGTCCTCAGTCATGAACGGCAGTTCGAACGTCGCGTCGGAGTAGCTGCCCATCCCGCCGGTGTTCGGCCCCTCGTCGCCCTCGTAGGCGCGCTTGTGGTCCTGGACCGCGGGCGCGGTCTCGAATCCGCCGTTCGCGACGATCGCCTGGATCGTGACCTCCTCGCCGACCAGCCGCTCTTCGAGGACGATCCGATCGTAATCCGACTCCCGGATGTACGCCTTGCCCTCCTCGGCGGTGACCTGATCGCCGATGACCTTCACGCCCTTCCCGCCCGTGAGGCCGGCGGGCTTGATCGCGAGGTCGCCGTCGTACTCGTCGATGAAGTCGCAAGCGGCCTCAGAGTCGTCGAAGGTTTCGAAGTCCGGGCAGCCGGGGATGTCGTTTTCCGCCATGAACCGCCGCTGAAACGCCTTGTCCGTCTCGATGCGGGCGTCGGCCTCCTTCGGCCCGAACGCGTAGACGCCGGCCTCCTCGAGGGCGTCCGCGACGCCGGCCGCGAGCGGCGCCTCGGGGCCGACGACGGCGATCGTCGCGTCGACTGCTTTCGCGTACTCGACGACCGCCTCGGGATCGGTCGTCTCGAGCGTCTCGAACTCGTTCGCGATCCGGGCGATGCCGGGGTTGCGGTTCCCCGCGCAGGCGTAAAGCGTTGCCTCGCTGTCCTCGAGCGCGCGAGCGATGGCGTGCTCGCGGCCGCCACCGCCGATCAGCAGGACGTGTTCTCGCATGGTCGCTAGCGGAGCGCACGAACCTGTAAGCGTTGCTCTTTCTACCGGCGGAAATATGCGCAATCGTGCATATCAGTTTGGGCAGTTAGGGGATGACGGCTCGCGCGTTGCCGTCCGGCTGCTACGCCGTTAGCTGCTCAGGACGCCAACGCCGACCCCCCGTCCGGTTCAACCGGCGATACGACCCCCCGGCGACTATTACGCTGCTCGGTATACGTCGGGGCATGTTCGACGGTCTTCGCGACCGCCGATGGCGATTTGTCGCCTCTGCGGCGCTCGCCGTCGGGTTGGCGGGGACCTACCAGTTCGCCTGGCCGGTGCTCCGCGGTCCGATCGGCGCGCAGTCAGGCGCATCGGGCCCCGCGCTGGGAACGGTGTTCACGGGGATGATCGTCGCACAGACGCTCGCGGCGTTTCCGGCGGGGTGGATCCGCGACCGGTACGGACCGCGACTCCCGATGCTCGTCGCGACGCTGTTCGTCGTGATCGGCTACGCGGGAACCGCGATCGCGCCGACTACGCCCGAACTCTACCTCTGGTTCGCGGTCGGCGGCGCAGGCGTCGGAATCGCCTACGACGTCGCGATCAACACTCCGTCACGGTGGTTTCGAACCAGGCGCGGGCTGGCGACAGGCGCGGTGAGCATGGCGTTCAGCCTAACGAGTTTCGCGCTCATCCCGTTCGTCCACCGCGCCGTCGACGCCGCGTTCGCGACGACGATGCTCGCGCTCGCCGCGGCCGCGGGCGCCGCCTCGCTGGTCGCCGCGTTCGTCATCAGGGATCCGCGGCCCGCGAGCGCGGCGCCGTCGAGCGGGGCGGCGAGCGACGGCGGGGAGGCCACGGCGGACGCGGCGACGGCGATGTCCTGGCGGTCGATGATCGAGACGCGGGGGTTCTGGCTGCTGTACACCGTGTTCGTCGTCGTCAACGGGGTCGGACTCATGGTCATCGAGAAAGTGGTCACCTACGCCGGGGAGCTGGGGCTCTCGACGGCGGAGGCGACCGCCGCGGCGTCGATCGTCGCGCTGGGGCAGGGCTCCGGGGTGCTGGCCGGGGGCGCCGCGTCCGACAAACTGGGCGCCGAGCGGACGGTCGCGGCCTCCCTGTTCCTCACCGGGTTCGCGATCGTCGGGGTCGTCGCGGCCGGCAGAATGGGGTTCGAATGGGCGTTCGTCGCACTCGCGGGGGTCACGATGTTCTTCCGAAGCCCGGCATTCGGCATCCTTCCGGGGGTCGTCAGCGAGCGCTTCGGCCGGACCTACTCCGGAGAGAACTACGGCGTGATGCTCACGGCGAAGCTCTGGGGCGGCGTGTTCGGCGGCACCGCGACGAGCCTCCTCGTCCTGCGAATCGGCTGGTCCGCCACGTTCCTCGTGGGCGCGGCGCTCGCGATCGCGGTCGGCGCGGTTGCACTCGTCGTCTTCGTCCGATCGTCGTAACCGACCGACGCCGGAACGCCTCGGGACGCGCGTCTCGCGGTCGCTTCACGTGAAAGCCGAGACGCCGGACGGCTGGGCGCGTCACTGGTTCCTGGGACTCGTTCACGGCTACGCACAAACCGTCGAACCCCTCCCGGACGGGCGCGCTCGACTCGAGATCGAGAATCAGGCCGAGGCGCCGCTGCTCGTCCGGTTCGTCGCGATCTACGGCGACGTTCCGAACCCGACGATCGACCCCCAGGGCGAGTCGTTCGATCGATCGTCACTCGGTGTCGATCCGGGCGTCGTCGGCGTCGGAGCGAACCGGCCGCTCTCGCCGTCGCGAACAGACCTCGTCATCCCGCCGAAAAAGACGCGGTCGTTCGAAACGACCTACGCGCCGTTCGCGTTCCCCGACGGTGCCGACGCGGACGATTGCGCCGGCGACGAACGCCGGGGGAAGGTCGCGATCGTGCACGGCTCCAGCGGGAGCGCCGCGTACGACTTCACGTACCGTCTCGACGGAGAGCCGACCGCACTGGAAGGGCGAACGGCGACGGTCTGCGACGGCGAAGGGTCGGACGACGGAGCACGCTAACGACGGGCGTCATCGGGGCTTTCCATCGTGGGTCGATCGATGGTGTCGAGAACTCAAACGCATATGTAGGGGCGCTCCAAATGACCCACTGATGCAACAGTACCTCGACCTCGTCGACGCGGTGCTCTCGGAGGGGACGTACAAGCCCAATCGCACCGGCGTCGACACGATTTCGTCGTTCAGCGAGCACTACGAGGTCGACCTCCGGGAGGGGTATCCGCTGCTGACGACCAAGTCGATGGACGGCTTCCGGTGGAACTCGATGATTCACGAGCTCTGCTGGTACCTCTCGGGCGAGGAGCACATCCGCACCCTCCGAAAGGAGACGGGAATCTGGGACGCCTGGGCCGACGACGAGGGGGTGCTCGACACCGCCTACGGACGGTTCTGGCGGCGCTATCCGATCCCTGAGGACGAGGCGCAACTCGACGGCGAGTCCTGGCCCGACGACGCCCACCGGTGGGTCACCGTCGAGGCCGACGGCCGGCGCACGTTCGACCAACTGCAGTACGTGATCGACACGCTCTTGGAGTCGCCGAACTCGCGACGGCTCGTCGTCAACGCCTGGCACCCCGCGAACGCGGCCGTCTCGACCCTGCCGCCGTGTCACTACTCGTTCGTCTTCAACGTCCAGGGCGATCGGCTCAACTGCCACCTCACCCAGCGATCGGGCGACGTCGCGCTCGGCATCCCGTTCAACATCGCCGCCTACGCGATCCTGACCAAGGTGATCGCGAAGCAGACGGGCTTCGAACCCGGTACCTTCGCCCACAGCGTCGTCGACGCGCACGTCTACTGCGGCCGCGGCGATCGCGGCGAGTGGTACGGCGAGAACCTCGACGCGTTGCAGTCCCGGCTGGCCGCAGTCGCCGATCGCGAAGAGTACCTCGACGTCAGGGCGTGGCTCGAATCCGAAGCGCCCGCCGAGACCGCGGGCGGCGAACGCCTCGATCACGTGCCCGGCCTGCTCGAACAACTGTCCCGCGAGCCCCTCGACCGACCGACCCTCGAGATCGACGCGACGTCGATCGACGATCTCACCTACGAGGACGTCCGGTTGCGCGACTACGACTCCCACCCCGGTCTCAAATTCTCGGTGGCCGAATGACCGGCGGCGGCGACGACCTCCCGGCCGCCGTTCGCGACACCGACCTCGAACTCGTCGCGATCGTCGCCGTCGCGGAAAACGGCGTCATCGGGAAGGACGGCGAGATGCCGTGGCACATCCCCGAGGACCTTCGGCACTTCAAGGAGACGACGATGGACCACCCGGTCGTTATGGGCCGGGTCACCTACGACGGAATCCTGGAAGCGATCGGGGAACCGCTTCCCGGCCGGACGACGATCGTCTTGACGAGTCGGGACCTCGAAACGCCGGAAAACGTGATCGTCGCGGACGGCCTCGACGCCGCGATAGAGGCGGCCAAAACCGCGGCCGCGGAGCGCCACGGCGGGACCGATCGAGCCTTCGTCGCCGGGGGCGCGACGGTGTACGAGCAGTTCCTGCCCGCGATCGACCGACTGGTCGTGACGGAGGTCCACGACGACCCCGACGGCGACACGCGGTTTCCGGAGCGGGATCGCGACGCGTGGCGCGAGGTCGATCGGGACAATCGCGACGGGTTCGCGTTCGTGACGTACGATCGGCGCAAATAACTGCGTTAGCGTTCGTACATTGGTATTTGTCCCGCCTTTCTAAGTCCAGTGCTACCGAAGACCATACCGATAAATACGGGGAATATAAGGATTCTACAGACGATTCTCGGGGGATTCAAATGCCATGAGTGTCTCTGGTTCGGCAATGGCAACTACCGACGTCTCGGATGCCATCCGAGAGTTCGAACACGGCGGTGAGACGTACAAAATGGCCGATCTCACGGTCTTGGAGGAGCAGGGGCTCTGCGATCTCGAGAAGCTTCCGGTGAGCGTCCGCATTCTGCTCGAATCGGTGCTGCGGAACGTGGACGGGGACCGCGTCACGGCGGACGACGTCCGCAACGTCGCCTCGTGGCAGCCCGACGTGCCGGACGCCGAGGTTCCGTTTACGGTCTCGCGGGTCGTTCTGCAGGACCTGACCGGCGTGCCGGCGGTCGTCGATCTCGCCGCGTTGCGATCGGCCGCCGATCGCAAGGGCGTCGATCCGACGGTCGTCGAACCCGAGGTCCCCTGCGACCTCGTGATCGACCACAGCGTTCAGGTCGACTACTTCGGCAGCGAGGACGCCTACGAGAAGAACGTCGAGATCGAGTACGAGCGCAACGAGGAGCGCTACCGCGCGATCAAGTGGGCCCAGCAGGCGTTCGACGAGTTCAACGTCGTCCCGCCGGGAACAGGGATCGTCCACCAGGTCAACCTCGAACACCTCGGTCGGGTCGTCCACGACCGCGAGATCGACGGCGAGCAGTGGCTGCTGCCCGACACGCTCGTCGGCACCGACAGCCACACCCCGATGATCAACGGCATCGGCGTCGTCGGCTGGGGCGTCGGCGGGATCGAGGCCGAGGCCGCGCTGCTCGGCCAGCCGATCAACATGTCGCTGCCGGAAGTCGTCGGCGTTCGCCTCTCGGGCGAACTCCCCGACGGCGCCACGGCGACCGACCTCGTGCTCCACGTCACCGAGAAGCTCCGCGAGGTCGGCGTCGTCGACAAGTTCGTCGAGTTCTTCGGTCCCGGCGTCTCCCAGCTTTCGGTCGCCGATCGCGCCACGATCTCGAACATGGCGCCCGAACAGGGCTCGACGATCAGCATCTTCCCCGTCGACGAGAAGACCCTCGAGTACCTCGAACTCACGGGCCGCGACGAGGAGCACATCGAACTCATCCGCGAGTACCTGAAGGCCCAGGGCCTGTTCGGCGAGCAGGACCCCGAGTTCACGGAGGTCGTCGAGTTCGACCTCGGCGAGGTCGAACCGAGCCTGGCGGGCCACAAGAAACCCCACGCCCGCATCCCGATGGGCGACCTCGACGAGCACTTCCCGACCCTGCTCCTCGAGCAGGGTGTCCTCGGTCCGGGCGGTGAACCCGCGATCGGCGACGGCAGTGGTGCGGCCGCAGGCGACTCGACCGCCTCGGGTCCCGGCCTCGCGTTAGACGAGAAGGTCCCCGTCGAACTCGAGGACGGCACCGAGGTCGAGATCGGTCACGGCGACGTGCTCGTCAGCGCGATCACGTCCTGTACGAACACCTCGAATCCGTCCGTGATGGTCGCCGCCGGGCTGCTCGCCCGTAACGCGGCCGAACAGGGGCTCGAAGTGCCGGAGTACGTCAAGACCAGCCTCGCGCCCGGCAGCCGCGTCGTCACCGAGTACTTAGAGCAGGCCGACCTGCTCGACGACTTAGAGGAACTGGGCTACCACGTCGTCGGCTACGGCTGTACGACCTGCATCGGCAACGCTGGCCCGCTTCAGGAGCCGATCGAGCAGGCGATCGACGAGTACGATCTCTGGACCACGAGCGTCCTCTCGGGCAACCGCAACTTCGAAGCCCGCATCCACCCGAAGATCAAGGCCAACTACCTCGCGTCCCCGCCACTGGTCGTCGCCTACGGCCTCGCGGGTCGGATGGACATCGACCTCGAGAACGAGCCGATCGGCACGAACGACGAGGGCGAGGCGGTTTACCTCGCGGACGTCTGGCCGGACAGCGAGGAGGTCCGCCGGACGATCCACGAGAGCGTCTCCCCCGAGATGTTCGAGGAGAAGTACGCGAGCGTCTACGAGGGCGACGAGCGCTGGGAGGCGCTGGACGCCCCCGAGGGCGAGGTCTACGACTGGGATCCGGAGTCGACCTACATCCGCGAACCGCCGTTCTTCCAGGACTTCCCGCTCGAGGCCCCCGGCGTCGAGAACGTCGACGATGCCCGCGCCCTGCTCACGCTCGGCGACACGGTCACGACCGACCACATCAGCCCCGCCGGGCCGTTCAGCGAGGACCTGCCCGCGGGCCAGTGGCTCACAGAGCGCGGCGTCGAACCCCACGAGTTCAACACCTACGGCTCGCGCCGCGGCAACCACGAGGTCATGATGCGCGGCACCTTCGCGAACGTCCGCATCAAAAACGAGCTGCTCGACGGCACGGAAGGCGGCTACACGATCCACCACCCGACCGGCGAGGAGAGCGAGGCGCAACGCGCCTCGGATGACTCGAGCGGAGAGCGAAGCGACCCGCGAGTGACGACCGTCTTCGAGGCCAGCGAGCGCTACCGCGAGGACGGCACCCCGCTGGTCGTCATGGCCGGCGAGGAACTCGGCACCGGTTCCAGCCGCGACTGGGCCGCCAAGGGGACCGACCTCCTCGGCATCCGCGCGACGATCGGCAAGAGCTACGAGCGGATCTACCGCGACAACCTGATCGGCATGGGCGTGCTGCCGCTGCAGTTCGAAGACGGCGAGGGCTGGGAGGAACTCGGCCTCGACGGCACCGAGCACTACACGATCTCGGGGCTGGAGGACGGCCTCGAACCCAACGCTGAACTGACCGTCACCGCCGAAGCCGACGACGGCGAGGTCACCGAGTTCACCGTGACGGCCCAGGTCGACACCCCGGCCGCGGTCGAGTACGTCGAGAACGGCGGTGTCCTCCACCTCGTGCTCCGCCGCCTGCTCCAGCAGGAAGCGGTCTGATCGGGACGATCGACGCGACGGCTCTTTCGGATTCACCTTCTCTTTCGGACGCGGCGACCGGTGAGCTGATTCTCTGTTCGACGATCGCGACCGGTCGTGCGATCACCAGAGCCAGGGCGACGATCCCGCGAACAATCCGAGAAGGACGAGCGGGAACGCGTACCGCCAGGTTCCGATCGGCGGTTCCGCGGCGGCTCCGCGGCGACGGCGGCTCTCGTACGCCAACCACGAACCGACGAGTATCGGCACCGATCCCATGACCAGAAACAGGACCGCGATCGAGGTCCGATCGAACCCGATCCGCCAGCCGTAGGCGAATAGCGCACTCGCCCAGCCGAGCAAGCCGCCGCTCAGCAGCGCCCCGTCGAAATCGGTCGCCGGACGCCGACGGCGGTGAAGGTGACGCCGATCGCCACGCACCAGGCGACGATGAACCAGTCGTCGAAGATCGCCGGCGCGACCGAAACCAGGCGCGAGAACCCGTACGCGAGGCCCGCGGGAACGATCGCTCCGACGAGATAGCTCTCGATCGCCGTCCGTAGTCGCGGCGCGGTCCGTGTACGTTCCACGACCAAAATCCATCAGGATCGGATATAAAAATTCTGTATATCCGATATCTACTATCGTACGACTCGCCGGGTTCGGCGTCATATCGGGTGCCCACACCGAGCAAAGTCAGGGACGCTACGCCGCGTCGGGAACCAGCCTAACCAGCGGCGCGTCATCTTCGTCGACGGCGACGTAGATCGCCCCGGACTCGGGAGCGATCGCGACGTCCCGAAGTCGCCATCCCTCCGCGGTGAGCATCGTTCCGACTGCCTCGATATCGGTGCCGTCGACGGCGAATCGGCAGAGGTAGCCGGCGGCCAGGTTACAGACGAGAAGGTCCCCCTGCCAGTCAGCGAAGGCGTCGCCGTCGTAGAACGCGATCCCGCCGGGCGGGAAGCCGCCGGTCGAGCAGGGCCAGTCGTAGACCGGCGCGATCACGTCGTCCCGATCGTCCGGATCGTCGCCCACCGGCTCGTCGGTGCCGTACTCGCAGGCGCTGGTTGCGACGGGCCAGCCGTAGTTTTCCCCGGCTTCGAGGACGTTGATCTCGTCGCCGTCTCCTTCCCCGTGCTCGCTTTCCCAGACGTCGCCCGTCTCGGGCCGGACGGCGAGCCCCTGCGGGTTGCGGTGGCCGAAACTGAACAGCGAGTCGATCGCGTCGGAGTCGTCGACGAACGGGTTGTCGGCGGGAATCGAGCCGTCCGGTTCCAGTCGGAGCACCGCTCCGAGTTCGGTCCGCGTATCCTGTGCGGTGTGTCCCGGGCCGAAGTCCTTGAACTGGCGATCCCCGACGGTCATATACAGCAGCTCGTCGGGACCGAAGACGATCCGCGAGCCGAAGTGAGCGTCGCCCTCCGCGGTCGGCCTGGCGGCCCGGAGTTCTTCGAACTCCTCGAGTTCGTCTCCGTCGGGGTCTAGTCGGCCCCTGCCGAGGTGGGTCGTGGACTCACCGCCGTCGGTCTCCGCGGCGTAGGTCAGGTACACCCAGTCCTCCTCGGGGTAGTCGGGGTGGAGCGCCACGTCGAGCAGGCCGCCCTGGCCACGGGCGTACACGTCGGGGACTTTGTCGACCGGCTGGCGATCGCCGGTCTCGAGATCGACGGTGAGCAGGCGTCCCTCGCGTTCGGTCACCAGCAGGCGATCGCCGTCGGGGACGAACGCCAGCCCCCAGGGGTGGGTGAGCCCCTCGGCGACGGTCTCGACCTCGTACTGGTCCTCGTCGTCGGGCGGGCGCTCCCACTCCTGTTCCCCTTGGATCCCCGCGAGCGCGTCCTGACAGCCCGCGATCGTCGCGAGGGTGCCGGCCGCGCCGCTCGCAAGGAGGGCTCGGCGGGTCGTCGTCTGATCGCGATCGGAGGGAGTCACGGTCGAACAGTCGATAGCTAGGGCGGCGCGGGCTTGATGGTTGGGGATACTAGCGTCCCAATCTGACGCCGATCGGGTGATACGGACGGATCCGGCCACCGTACGTCGGCCTTTTACGACTGACAACCGTACGCCACGATATGACCACGCCCACCGCGCGCAATCGGCTCGACGAGGAGGAGAGCCCGTACCTGCGCCAGCACGCGGACAACCCCGTCAACTGGCAGCCGTGGGACGAGCGGGCCCTGGAGGCTGCCCGCGAGCACGACGTCCCGATCTTCCTCTCGATCGGCTATTCGGCGTGTCACTGGTGTCACGTCATGGAGGAGGAGAGCTTCGCCGACGAGGCGGTCGCCGAGGTACTGAACGAACACTTCGTCCCGATCAAGGTCGATCGGGAGGAGCGCCCGGACGTCGACTCGATCTACATGACCGTCTGCCAGCTGGTCACCGGGGGCGGCGGCTGGCCGCTCTCGGCGTGGCTCACCCCCGAGGGAAAGCCCTTCTTCGTCGGGACGTACTTCCCGAAGGAGGGCCAGCAGGGGCGACCGGGCTTTCTCGACCTCTGCGAGCGGATCAGCGACTCCTGGACGAGCGACGATCGCGGGGAGATCGAGAACCGGGCGAATCAGTGGACCGACGCGGCGAAGGATCGACTCGAAGAGACCCCCGAATCCGTGGGCGCCGCGGAACCCCCGTCGAACGCGGTGCTGGAGTCGGCCGCCGACGCCGCGCTCCGGAGCGCCGATCGGCAGCACGGCGGCTTCGGCTCCGGCGGACCGAAGTTTCCCCAGCCCGCTCGCCTTCGCGCTCTCGCGCGGGCGTACGATCGAACGGGACGAGAGCAGTATCTCGAGGTGATCGAGGAGACACTCGACGCGATGGCCGACGGCGGCCTCTACGACCACGTCGGCGGCGGCTTCCACCGTTACTGCGTCGATCGGGACTGGACGGTGCCCCACTTCGAGAAGATGCTCTACGACAACGCGGAGATTCCGCGAGCGATGCTTTCGGGCTACCAGCTCACCGGCGAGGAGCGCTACGCTGAGGTCACCCGCGAGACGCTCGAATTCGTCGATCGGGAGCTGACCCACGACGAGGGCGGTTTCTTCAGCACCCTCGACGCGCAGAGCGCCGTCGAGCAAAGCTCGACGAGCAATCAGAACGCGTCGCGTTCTGATGATCTGGACGAAGATGGCGAGCGCGAGGAGGGCGCCTTCTACGTCTGGACGCCCGACGAGATTCGCGATATCGTCGACGACGAGAGCGACGCCGAGCTGTTCTGCGCGCGGTTCGATATCACCGAATCGGGCAACTTCGAGGGCCGGAACCAGCCGAACGTCGTGACGTCGATCGAGGACCTGGCCGATCGGTTCGACCTCGACGAAGACGAGGTGGAAGAGCGACTCGAACTCGCGCGAGAAGCGGTCTTCGAGGCCCGCGAGGAGCGTCCTCGACCGAACCGCGATGAGAAGGTGCTCGCGGGCTGGAACGGGTTGATGATCTCGACTTGCGCCGAAGCCGCCCTCGTGCTGGGCGACGACGACGACGCCGAGATGGCCGTCGATGCCCTCGAATTCGTCCGCGATCGGCTCTGGAGCGAGGACGAAGGGCGGCTCTCGCGCCGATTCAAGGACGACGACGTCGCAATCCAGGGGTATCTCGAAGACTACGCGTTCCTCGCGCGCGGCGCCCTGCACTGCTACGAGGCGACCGGCGATGTCGACCACCTCGCGTTCGCGCTCGACCTCGCTCGCGCGATCGAAGTCGAGTTCTGGGACGCCGATCGCCGCACGCTGTACTTCACCCCAGAGAGCGGCGAGTCGCTGGTCACCCGGCCGCAGGAACTCGATGACCAGTCGACGCCCTCTGCCGCGGGGGTCGCGGTCGAGACGCTGCTCGCGCTGGACGGCTTCGCGGCGGAGGACTTCGAACATATCGCGTCGTCCGTCCTCGAGACCCACGCGAACCGGATCGAGGCGAATCCGCTCCAGCACGCGACGCTCTGTCTCGCCGCGGACCGACTCGAGGCGGGCGCCCTCGAGATTACCGTCGCCGCCGAGGAGCTGCCTAACGAGTGGCGCGGCCGCTTCGCGGAGACGTACCACCCTGACCGGCTGTTCGCGCTCCGGCCGCCGACCGAGGACGGACTCCAGGCGTGGCTCGCCCAGCTCGCCCTCGAGGACGCGCCGGTGATCTGGGCCGGCCGCGAGGCCCGCGACGGCGAGCCGACGCTGTACGTCTGCCGGGGCCGGACGTGTTCGCCGCCGACGCACGATATCGAGGACGCGCTCGAGTGGCTGGGCGACGACGCGGCGATCGACGACGGCGGTCTCGACGGCGATACCGACACGTCACCGGACGGAAGCCCGTTCTGAACGCGGGCGATCGCACCGCCGATTCGAAACGGCGGAGAGGAGCACGAGTTCCTTGTTCGGAAGTACCCCGTGAAACTCGCGAGAAGCAGTCGTCTCGGTCACTCTTCGGTCGTCTGGTAGAGTCCGAACGTGTACTCCAGGCCGGACATGACGAGAGCCATCGTGAGCGCCTGAACGAGGAGGAGTTCCTCACTCAACAGTAGTCCGACTACGAGAACGCCGACACCTGCCGACGCTCCTAAGAAGATCGCATACGGTCCGCGAGAGAGTCCCCGAACCCACTCATCGCTGCGGTTGTAGAGACGTTTCACAGTATGCACGTTCTAACGGGACGGCAGCTCCTGATAAATATGTTATGAGAGCGCACGCACTCGCCGAATCGAACGGCTTAGTTTCAGACATCATTCCGAATAACGAGAGCGGTTACCAACTACCGGAAAAGCGGGACGCTCGAGTCGTCGATCGAGAAAACAGCAACGGTGCCGAGTGCGATCCGATTACAGTTCCTCCTCGAGTTGTTGGGCCAGCCAGATCGCCGGCGGCAGGTCCTCCGACTCGACGAATCGAACGATCTCCGTCCCGTCATCGTCCTCGACGACGATCGTAGGGATGTACTCGATATCGTACTCGTCGACGCCCGGACCCTGCTTGTCCCGATCGAGGGGGATCTCTTCGATTCGATCGTCGGGGACGTCGGCCGCGTCGAGGGCGGCGCCGAAGTCCGGGAGGAGCGCGCGGCAGTCCTTGCACCAGTCGCCACCCCAGACCTTGTAGGTCAGTTCGTCGCGGTGGGCCGCGAGCGTGTCGACGGTATCCTCGTACGAGGCGGCGTCCCACGTCGGGGTCGGCCGCATGGTTTCGAGACTCATGCCAGCGGCTTGCGCGGCGACGGGCTTAACAGCCGTGTTTTCCGCGACCCCGGCGGATCGGCTGCCAACCGACATCGTCTTCGACGACGATCGAAGGGAGCCGATCGGGTCGGCGGCCGTCTGCGGCTCGTGTCGATACAATTTTTACGTCAAACAAAAGAATTATCTAGTATGGTATTCGCGTCGATCAGTGACGGCGGCCACGAACAGGTATCGTACTTCGCCGATTCGGAGACCGGACTGCGAGCGATCATGGCGATCCACGACACGACGCTCGGCCCCAGTCTGGGCGGGACGCGGATTCTCGACTATGGCTCGGAGGACGAGGCGCTGGAGGACGTGCTCCGGCTCTCGCGGGCGATGACCTACAAGGCGGCCGCGGCGGATCTCCCGCTGGGCGGTGGGAAGGCGGTCATCGTGGGCGATCCGGACGAGATCAAGTCCGAGGCGCTGTTCGAGGCGTACGGCCGAGCCGTCGACTGCCTCGGCGGTCGGTACGTCACGTCCGTCGACGTCAACTCCGGCGTCGCGGACATGGACGTCGTCGCTCGGGAAACCGACCACGTCGTCGGTACCAGCGGCGGCCTGGACGATCCGTCGCCGATCACGGCCCACGGCGTGTTCCGCGGCATCCGCGCCTGCGCCGAGTCGGTCTACGGAACCGGCTCGGTTGACGGCCTCGAGGTCGTCGTTCAGGGGCTGGGCAAGGTCGGCAGGTCGCTCGCCGACGACCTGCTCGACCGCGGCGCGTCCGTCGCCGTCTCGGACGTCGATACCGAAGCGGTCGAGGCGTTCGCGCGGGAACGCGACGTCGAGGTCGTCCCGCCGGACGCGGTCTACGACCGGCCGTGCGACGTCTTCGCCCCCTGTGCGATCGGCGGCGTCGTCAACGACGAGACGGTCCCGCGACTCGAGTGCGACGTCGTCGCCGGCGGCGCGAACAACGTCCTCGCCGATCGCCGCCACGCCCGCGACCTTCGGGATCGGGGAATCCTCTACGCGCCGGATTACGTGCTCAACGCCGGCGGGCTGATCACGGTGGCGAAGGAGTACCTCGGCGGCGACAGGGACGAGGCGTACGCGGAGGCCGCCGCGATCGGCGACCGACTGCTGGAGCTGATCGACCGCGCCGACGACCGCGGGACGACGGTGCTCGAGGCGGCCGAAGCGTACGCCGAGGAGCGGATCGCGGAGGGCGATCGGAAGACGCCGGCGATTCCGGGGCGGTGACGCGGTAGCACGTTCGACCGACGCCGCCGGGTCGATTCTCGGCCGGCTCCGATACACCGGCACGACCTGCCTCTGTCCAGTACGGGTTTATGTCTCCGCTCCCTACGGGCCGCCAATGAGAGGCAGCATCCTGGACACGATCGGCTCTCCGCTCGTCCAGGTCGACTCGCCGGAGGGGGTGACCGTCGCCGCCAAGATCGAATCCTTCAACCCCGGCGGCTCGGCCAAGGATCGGCCGGCCCTCGAGATGGTCCGGACGGCCGAACGCGAGGGGGCGATCGAACCCGGCGACTGGCTCGTCGAACCGACCAGCGGGAACACCGGCATCGGCCTCGCGCTCGTCTGCGCCGCGCGCGGGTACGACCTGACGATCGTCATGCCGGCCGACAAGTCCGCGGAGCGCCGCCGGATCATGGCCGCCTACGGAGCGGAACTCGAGCTCGTCGACGGGAACATGGAAGACGCCCGCGCTCGCGCCGACGAACTCGAAGCCCAGGGCGCGGTCCAGCTCGGCCAGTTCGAGAACCCCGCGAACCCCGCAGCCCACTACAAGACGACCGGCGAGGAGATCCTGGCGCAGGTCGGCGATCGGGAGATCGACGCCTTCGTCGCTGGCGTCGGCACGGGCGGCACGATCTCCGGCACTGGAACGCGGCTCCGCGAGGAGTTCCCGGAGATGGACGTCATCGCGGTCGAGCCGGCGCGCAACGCCGTCCTCTCGACCGGCGAGCCCGGCGACGACGACTTCCAGGGGATGGGGCCCGGTTTCGTCAGCGAGAATCTCGACCGGGACCTGATCGATCGGATCGAGACGGTGACGCTCGAGGACGCGGAAGCGGAGTGTCGCCGGCTCGCCCGCGATGAGGGGATCCTCGTCGGCCAGTCCAGCGGCGCGACGAGCCTCGTCTCCCAGCGGATCGCCCGCGAGATCGCGGACCCGGCACTCGACTGTCCGGAGGTGCCGGACGCGTTCGACGAACCGGTCGCGGCGCCCGAACCCGACGGTGGCGAACGGGTCGACGACTGCCCGCTCGTGGTGACCGTCTTCTGGGACAGCGGCGAGCGGTATCTCTCGACCGGTCTGTTCGACTGAGCGGGTCGGGACGCGATCGCTCCCCGTCCGATCGGAGACGGTTGTTCGTCCGACCGAGGCCAGCCTCCGGGCCGGTTCTGGGATCGCATTCAGTCACCGAAATGGATCTTTTACCTTGGCCAACTCCTTTTACCAGCGGTGGTGTAGTTCGCGTCACGATGATGCGGCCATCCAGACGATCGAGACGCGACGTCCTCTGTGCGACGACCGGCGTACTGGCGCTCACCGCGGGTTGTCTCGCCGAAAACGATCCACAGGCGTCCGACGATACCGACAACGGGTCGAAGGACGGCGACGGGCAATCGGAGTCCGGCGACGGCGGCGACGGCGAGAGCGAGGACGGTAGCGAGTCCGAATTCGACGCCTACGAGACGCAACAGTTCTCCAGCCCCGACGTGCCGACCGAGCCCGACGTCGCGATGCACCTCGATCGCGAGGACGCCGAGGCGTGGCTCGCCGAGCGAGACCTCGACGAAGAGTCGCTCACCGAGTTCGTAACCGAAACCTCGTTCGACGAGTCGATGCTGGTCGCGCTCGAGGCCGACGCCCCCACGCCGTGTTACGCACTGGTGCTCGACGGGATCGCACTCGAGGACGAAACGTTGACGATCGACGCGGCGGTACGCGACGAATCCGCCGACGACGAGATGTGCGCACAGCAGGAAACGACCGTCGGGCTACTCGTCCGCGCGACGCCGCCCGGGGGACCGGTGAACGAACTCTCTGCGACGATCGTCGATCGGAACGGGACCGAACACGGGTTCGGTGTCGGCGTCGACAGCGCGAGCAATGAGGCGGGGTCGGACCGCGACGAGTCGAACGAGTCCGATACCGACGACTAGGTAAGTCGGCGGCGCTCCCCGCCCGATCGGGCAGCCGGTCAGGGCGCGTACTCGTTTTCCGTCAGTCGGACGACGAGCGTCTCCTCGACGTCCCGGAGATCGTACTCGGGGAGATCGCCGTCGGTCCGACGCACGTACAGCGGTTCGACGAGCCGTCTGCCGGTGACGGCAGCCGGGGATCGGTCCGATTCGTTCGCCGGATTCGACTCTGCGTCCTGGTCCGCGTTCGCGTTCGCGTTCGTGTCCGCGTCCGAATCCGAATCCGGATTCGTCTCGGCGTCCGATTCGGGACCGACGCGTTCGAGCCCATAGATCTTGCAGAACTCCCCGGTTTCTCGCGGTTCAACCTCGCCGTTTCGCAGCCGTCGGGCCAGCGATCGCGAGAGCCACTCCTCGTCGCTGACGCTCGGCTCCTGCACGAGCGCCTCGTCGACGAAGCGGATCAGGTACCAGTTGAGATCGTTCAACAGCGAGACGGCGGCGCCGACGCTTACCGTCCGAACCGCGATCGAATTCTCGAACGGCCGCCGGAGGTCGTACGTCGCGAGCGCCTCGCGCGCCGTCTCGCGGGAGAGCAGTTCGTACTGCAGATTCACATCGGTCTTGCCGATGAGACAGACCCGGGTCACTGTGAGAACGTGGGCACGGCGCCGTATTGGGGGTTTCGTCTCTCGATGGATCGTAGCTTGAACGTAGATACTGGATCGTTCGCTGTTAGGAACACTCCGAAAGCCCCTGGCCTGTTCGAGTCGGGGGCCTCGCTGCGCGCCTCCCTCACTCCGTTCGGATCGGTGCTTACTTCGCCCGCCTTCCTCGAACGGGCCAGCCCCTTTCAGTCCCACCCGGCGGTGGACGGACGAATAGGCGCTGAGGTGGGCCGATTATAATCGTCGCCGATCAGGGCTCGACCAGTTCCGCGTTTGCCGCCGCCTCTTCCGCGCGTTCGAACAGATCGTCGGGTTCGACTTCGAGCAGCGGTTCGAGGCGGGCGTTGGTCTCGGCCCGATCGGGCGCGACCCGGTTACAGCCGGCGTCGATCGTCGAATCGATGAAGGTGCCGATCTCGCGGGCCTTCGCGACGATGTCCTGTTTGTCCATGGTGAGCAGCGGGCGGTGGATCGGGAGCGTCGTGGCGCGGCTGGTGACGGCGAGGTTCTGGACCGTCTGGCTCGACTTCTGGCCGACGGCCTCGCCGGTGACGATCCCGTGTGCGTCGACCCGATCGGCCAGGTGCTCCGCGGCGCGGTAGAAAAAGCGCCGCATCGAGAGCATCCGGCCTTCTTCCATGGTCTCGACGAGGACTGAGAGCGTCTCGCCGCCGGGGATCTTGTACACCTGCATGCCGAAATTGGGCGCGTACCGCGAGAGGGTGCGGACGGTTTCCATCGCCCGCGCCTCGTGGTCGATCCCGCCGAACGGGCCCAGGTCGACGTACACCGGAACGACGGGACAGCCACGTTTCATCATCTCGTAGGCGGCGACGGGCGAGTCGATCCCGCCGCTGATCATCGCGATCACGGCCCCCTGGGCGCCCAGCGGCAGGCCGCCGGGACCCGGTCGTTTCTCGAGGTAGACGAAAGCGACGTCCTCGCGTACCTCGACGCCAAACGTGATATCGGGATCGTCGAGATCGACTTCAGGGTCGAACTCGCCCTCGACGGCCTCCCAGACGGCGGTGCCGCCCTCGCGGGCGAGCTCCTCGCTGCCGTAGGGTAGGCTCTTGTCCGCCCGTCGGGCGTCGACGGCGAACGCGCCGCCGTCGTAACGGGCCCGTGCGGTCTCGACGAGCGCGTCGAGGATCGCCTCCTTCTCCGTGCCGATCGTCAGCGCCGGACTCGCGGAAACGACGCCGAAGGCGTCAGCCGCCGCGTTTGTCGCGTCCTCGACGGCCGCTTCGGTGGTGTGGATCAGCGGGCGGTTCCAGCGGTTCTCGACGTCGCCCGGGATCGATCGATCGGCCAGGAGCGCCTCGAGATTCTCGACGAGAATCCCCTCCATGTACCGCTTGACGGTGTTACTCTTGGTGTTGACGTCCCCGTGGCGGACGAGGACGGTATCGGCTCCCGGCGGGTGCATGGACGGGGATAGTCGGCCGCGGCTATAAGGGGATTACGAGGGCGGTGCCGACGGCGGAGACGATCCGTGGTGCCGCGACGAGGACGGACCGATCGCGTCGCGATCAGCGATCGGCGGCCGCGAGCGCGTTGTCGATCGCCGACTCGATCGCCCCGGGGTCGTCGACCGACACCAGCGGCGGTCGGACCTCGTCGGAGGGGATCACGTTCCGTCCGACGAGCGCCGTCTTCGTCGCCGGGGCGAAGTCGTACGTCGTACACGTTTCGAACAGTGGTGCGATGACGTCGGCCTGCAGGTCTCGACTCCGATCGGCGCGGGGATCGTCGACGACCTCGCGGAAGACCTCCGGAACGACGTTCGATAGTGCGTTGATGCCGCCATCGGCACCCATCCTGAGAGACGGGACCAGGATCGCGTCGTACCCCTGCAGGCAGAGGAAATCGTCGGGCGTCCGTTCCATGACGGAGAGGAAGTACGCGAGGTCGCCGCTCGAGTCCTTGAGGCCGAGCGCCCGATCGTGCTCGGCGATCGCGGCGACCGTCTCGGGTTCGATCCGTCGGCCGACGCACTGGGGAATGTTGTACAGCAGGATCGGGAGCGAGACCGATTCGAGGACCGCCTCGAAGAACCGCCGGTTTCCGGCCGGATCGTTCGCGTTCGTGAAGTACGGCGCGACGATCGCGGCGGCGTCGGCACCGACCGCCGCGGCCGTCTCGATGGCGTCGACGGTTTCCGAAACGCTGGTCGCCGCAGCACCGGCGACGACCGGAACGTCCGCGTGCTCGACGGTGCGCTCGATCACCGCCAGTCGTTCGGCGGGGGCGAGGCTCGGAAACTCGCCGGTGGTCCCGCAGGGGAAGACGGCGTCGACGCCGCCCGCCTGCACGTGGTCCAGCAGGTCGACGAGCGCCGCCTCGTCGACCGATCCGCCGTCGAACGGCGTCACCAGCGGGGACGTGATCCCCCGTAACACGTTGCGAATGTCCATACGGGACGATGTCCGCGTTTCCTGAAAACGATTCGCATCGATCGATCTGCGCTGGGTCGGAAAAACTGCTGTGCGAGACAGTCGAAAATACCGATCGGCCTCGATCAAAGGGACGATTCCTCGACGGTCGGGCTCAGGTGGCCGGTGTGGCTGTAGACGCCCGCCAGCAGAATCACACCGGCGATGAGCGGGACGATCGCGCTGAGCGCGTACAGCACCTCGAAGCCGATCGTCTCGGCGAACGGAAGCGCGACCATCGGACCGAGGCCGCCGCCGACGTCGCCGAGGACGTTGTTCGTTCCCATCGCTCGTCCCATGCGATCCTCGGGCGTGAGGTCGGCGAGCAGCGCCGTCAGCGGGCCGCCGACGCCGCCCTGTCCGGCGCCGATCAGGACGCACGCGAGGACGAGCCCCTCGACGGTCGTGCCGTAGGCCAGTGTCGCGAATCCAACGCAGGCGGTGAGCAGAAAGGCGAGCATCACGGGGACGCGGGCGCCGACCGAGTCGCTCAGGGCGCCGCCGGCGAGCGTGAACACCGAGCCCGCGAGCACCGTGACGGCCATCAACATCCCCGACGAGCCCTGCGCGTCGAGCCCGAAGAGCGCGATTCCGCGATCGCCCAGCAGGAGCACGAGCGTCGAGAACAGGATCCCGATGTACGCGAAGTAGAGCCCGAAGTTGACGAACCCGATCGTCAGCGCCGGGAGGCTCCGATCGATTTCCCAGGGTTTCACGCTCCCCCGTTCGCCCTCGACGTGCGTCTCCGGGACGATCAAGTACGCGACGCCGCTCGCGAGCGCGGCGAACGACGCCGCGAGGACGAACGCCTCGACGTTCCCCCAGAGGTCGCTGACGACGCCCCCGAGGACGAGCCCCGCGGGGAAGCCGAACGTGATCCCCGCGCGGACGATTCCCATGCTCGTCCCGCGGGAGTCGGCCTCGCTCACGTCCGCGGTGATCGTGTACGCCGTCGCGAAGACGAGCGCGCTCCCGAGTCCCCACAGGACGCGGGCGACGACGAACCACGCCGCCGGTGTCGACGGGAGAAACCACAACACCGGCTCCGCCGAAAGGAGCGCGACGACGTACATGAACGTCGCGAGGCCCTCGATCGCCAGCCCCGCGATGAACGGCTTGCGGGTGCCGATTCGATCGACCAGCGCCCCCGCGGGAGCGTTGCTGACCAGCCGCGTAAACCGGTTCGCGCTCAGGATGAGGCCGACCGTAAACGCCGAGATGCCGAGCACCTCGCCGAGATTCGGCAGGATAGGGAAGATGACGCCGCCGCCGAAACCGACGAAGAAGGTGCTCGCGACGACGGCGAGGACGATTCGGTTGGAACTGGCGGACGGGAGTGACACGGACGATCGCTCGCGAGCGTATTTCGATTCGTAACCCGCTACTCGACTAGCACTGTGAGCCCGATAAAGGGTTTGTCGAATCCGGCGGTTCGATCGTCGAACCGATCGCGAGTCGAGTCGACGGAGAAAAGACGGTAGTAGTTCGGTTTCGACGCGTCAGAACGTCGTCAGTTCGCCGTCGATCACGCGGCGGGTGATCTCGGTCACGCCGGCGAGCTCCGCGTCGACGATCGCCTCGACGTCTCCGCGGACGTCCTCGAGTTCGACGCCCTCCTCGGTGACGACGTGGACGTCGGCGACGTGGGGCCGGTCGATCGGGCGGCCGATCTGGGAAAGGAGGCGCACGCGCAGGTCGCGGATGCCGTCGACCTCGTTCACAACCTCCTCGGCGATCTCGGTCGACAGGAGGTTGTAGATCTTCCCGATGTGGTTGACCGGGTTCTTCCCGCTGGTGGCCTCCATCGACATCGAGCGGTTCGGAGTGATGAGCCCGTTCGCGCGGTTGCCCCGTCCGACCGAGCCGTCGTCGCCCTGCTCGGCGGAGGTGCCGGTGACGGTGAGGTAGATCGAACCCTCCTCGTAGTCGTCGGCCGTGTTGACGTGGACCTCGACCTCGCGGTCGGTGTGCTCGCGGGCGACGCCCGCGACGAACTCGCGGACCGACTCGACGGCGTCGGCGTAGGCGTCCAGGTCGGCGATGTGCTCGTCGATCATCGCGGCCGCGACCGTGACGTCGATCCGATCGCCCTCGCGTTTGCCCATCAGCTTCACGTCGGGGCCGAGGTAGGGGTTTTCGCGCGCAAAGTCGCCGTTCAGACGCCGTTCGGCGTTCAGTACGATCCGCTCGGTTTCGGTCAGCGGCGCGTGTCCGACGCCGAAACTGGTGTCGTTGGCCATGGGGACGCTCACCTCGTCTTCGCCGAAGACCTCCTGCAGATCACCGCTCCCCTCGCCGAGTTTGACGTCGACGACGATGTCCTCGCCGTACTCCAGTTGTGGAATGTTCTCCTCAAGGTACTCGCGAGCGGCCGTGAGCGCGATCCGCTCGGTCGGGATCGTCAGCCCCTCGTAGTGTTTGGTCGCGCGGCCGACGATCAGCAGATAGATCGGATCGACGACCTCGCCGCCCCCGAACGCGGGCGCGGCTTCGCCGGCGACGAGTTGCGTCTCGTCGGTGTTGAAGTGCAACACCTCGCCGACGCGATCGAGGTACTCGCGGGCGAGCGCCCCGGCGACGTTTTCGGCGACCCCGTCGCAGATGGAATCGGGGTGTCCGATCCCCTTTCGCTCGACGATTTCGACTTCTTGGTCTTCGACCGCCTGGCGGTCGATCGGCTCGACCCGAATGTTCCGCTCGCTCATTGGCGGTCATAATCGGAGCGAGGTTCTATAACTTGCGGAAACAGGTACGGGCCGGAATATTCTCTCGGGTAATCGGGTCGACGCGCCGGCGAGAACCGAACGATCAGGGCCCGAGCAGGAGGCCGAGATACGAGGTTCGAACCTGGTCGTCCGGATCGAGCCCTACCCCCTCGAGGATCGCGTAGGCGCCCTCGCGCGCCGATTCGAGTTCGTTCTCGGATTCGACCTCGGTCTCGACTTCGACGTATTCGCCGACGTCGTCGACGGAGTCCAGCGTGATCGCGTACCCCTCGAGCGCGTAGCGATCGCGCTCTTTGCGGACGGTCGCCGCGGGCTCGAAGCCGAGATTCCGGAGGATGGCGTCCAGCTTCTCCCCGTCTCCCACGTCCGTTTCGATCTCCTCGCGAGTCTTCGACTCGTCGTCGATCAGCGGCCCCTTGTACGTGATCCGGGTCTTGTCGTCTCCAGTCTTCGGTCGTTCGCTCCGAATCCGCAGTGCTTCGTCGGTGTCCGCGAACGATCGGTGGGGCGCGTCGTAGTAGGTGTCCTTCTGCACGACCGCGCCGCGAGAGGTCGCCCCGCGATCGTCCAGTCTCGCCCGGACGGCCTCGAGATCGGCGGGTACCTTCACTTCGACCTCGTACATGCTCGTGGGAAGGGCGACCGATCGTAAGTATCGGTCGTTCTCGCGACGGACGACCTCAGGTGAAAACGTCGACCTTAAATGTAGACGGCGGGAGGTACAACGTATGACCGAGGATCAGGAGGCCGAACTCGAGGAGCAGGCCGATGACGCCGAGGAAGAAGCCGAGGACGCCGAGGACGCCGAAGGGCTCCAGCACGGCGACTTCGTCGAGCTCGAATACACCGCCTACACCGTCGAGGACGACCAGCTGGTCGACACGACCGACCCCGAAGTCGCCGAGGACGAAGGCGTCGACACGCAGGGACAGGAGTTCAAACCGCGAACGATCGTTCTGGGCGAGGGCCACATCTTCGAGGACGTCGAGGAGGCCATCACCGGGAGCGAGGCCGGCGACTCCGGCACCGTGACGATCGACGCCGCGGACGCCTTCGGCGAGTACGACCCCGACGACGTCCAGACCGTCAGCGCGGAGAAGATCGACGAGGACGATCGCTACCCCGGCGCGAACGTGCAGATCGACGGCCAGCAGGGCTACATCAGCACGATCATCGGCGGCCGCGCCCGCGTCGACTTCAACCACCCGCTCGCCGGCGAGGACGTCGAGTACGAGTACGAGATCGTCGACGTCGTCGAGGACCGCGAAGCGCAGGCCGCCGGCCTGTTCGAGATGTACCTCGGCTTCGAGCCCGAACTCTGGATCGAGACGGACGAGGTCGAGGAGGAGGTCCCCGTCGAGCCCGATGCAGATGAGGACGAAGAAGCGGGCGAAGATGCCGAACCCGAGTTCGAGACGGAGGTCGTCGAAAAGGAGTCGCTCTACCTCGAGGCCACGCCCCAGATGACGATGAACCAGCAGTGGATGATGGGCAAACAGCAGATCGGCCAGCAGATCATCGACCAGATCGACGTCGATCGCATCGTCGTCCAGGAAGTCATCGAAGGCATGGGCATGGGCGGACTCGGCGGTATGATGGGCGGCATGGGCGGCGGCGACATCGAAGCGGCGCTCGAGGACGCTGACGTCGACGCCGACGAGATCGTCGACGAACTCGAAGGCGCCGAGGAGTAACGCTCGGCGACCGTCGATCGGTAGCGGTCCACGAACGTTCGCGGATCGGATTTTTCGGCCCCCGCGTCGAAGACCGGGATCGGCTGCGGTGCTCGATACGACGAGCGAAGAGGCGGCGAAACCGCCGTCGGAGTCCGCAACCGACCGGATCAAACAGTGGCTCCTGCTCGACGGGGATCGGTCCGCGATCGCCGCGTTCGTCGCGATCGCGTTCGGGCTGACGTACCTGGCGCTCTCGGTTTCCGGCCTCGCTCCACTGACCGACATGCAATCGTTGTTTTACGCGTTCAGCGGGATGATCGCGGGCAACTTCACACTAATCACCGTCGTCGTGTCGATCAACCAGCTGCTGCTCTCTCGGGAGTTGCAGTCGCCGGGCGAACTCGAATCTGAGATCTCGGAGACCAGGAAGTCTAGCGCGGACGGCTCGCGGACGGCCGACGCGACGAGCGCGTTTCGAGCGCCGACTCAGGCGATGTCCCGACTGGTGTCGATCGCGACTTCCTCGACGAGTTCCAGTTTGATCGTCTCGGTCGGCTGATCGCCGCCGCGGAACTTCGGTACCGACAGGTGGTTCTCGATCTCCGTTCCGGAGAGCTCCGTGCGCAGATCGAAGACGGCGTCGGCGGCGTGTTCCGTTCGCGTTCTGTTCGGCGGTATGGGCTCTCCCTTCAGGCAGTGGAGGACGGCGATGCTGTTCGTCTCGAGCATCTGCCGCTTCAGATCGTTGAGAAACGCCATGTAGTCGCCGGCCTCGGTTCGCTCGAGGACGTCCATCGTGTCGATGATCAGGTTCGCGCCGTCGGGAAGCGCGTTGATAAGTCGCGTCGATTCCTCGAGCGGGGTGTCGCTGGTGACGCGTCTGATCGTCGGGCTCCCGACTGCCGACGGCGAGGTTTCGATCGCGTGGCGAACGGCCTCGTCGGACCGCTCGGTCGAGAGGTACAGCGTTCCGCGTGCGGCCGTTAGCTCGTACAGGAGGAGCTCGGACTGGCTGGCCGCGTCGGCGGCGTAGGCGACGATCGAACCCGGTGGCAGCCCGCCGTCGAGCTTCCGATCCAGTACGTCGATTCCCGTCTCCAGCCGACCAACCATACGATTATGACCAATTGCTGTAGTGTCTGTATAACTCTTTGCCTTGAAGTACATTCAACGAATCATCAATTTTCGACGACGCGTGCGCGCCGTCCGTCACGTTTCGATTCACGAGTCCACGACAGATGGCCGCGGCATCCGGGATAAATGCTCGGTCGGCCCGGCGTCGAATGGAGAGATTCAAGGGGAACGCAACTGCCTACACGAACGGATGCGCCACGATCACCTCATCACGAGTAAACAACTGTCGCGGGCGGACATCGAGACGGTGCTCGACCGCGCGGCCGAGATCGACGCCGATCCCTCGATCGTCGGCGATCGCCACGCGGACGCACTGCTCGGACTGCTCTTTTTCGAGCCCAGCACGCGGACGAAGATGAGCTTCGAGACCGCGATGAAACGCCTCGGGGGCGACGTCGTCGACATGGGCTCGGTCGAATCGTCGAGCGTTAAGAAGGGCGAGACGCTCGCGGATACGGTCCGGGTCATCGAGGGGTACGCCGACGCGCTCGTCCTCCGCCACCCGAAGCAGGGCGCGGCGACGATGGCCTGCGAGTTCGTCGACGTCCCGCTGCTGAACGCCGGCGACGGCGCGGGCCACCACCCGACCCAGACGCTGCTGGATCTCTACACGATCCGAGAGAACGCCGGACTCGACGACCTGACGATCGGCATCATGGGCGATCTGAAGTACGGCCGAACCGTCCACTCGCTCGCCTACGCGCTGACGAACTTCGACGCGCGCCAGCACTTCATCAGTCCGGAGAGCCTGCAACTGCCCCGCGAGGTCGTCTACGACCTTCACCAGCGGGAGGGGGCGCGGATCCGCGAGCACGAGTCGCTCGACGAGATCCTCCCGTCGCTCGACGTCCTCTACGTCACCCGGATCCAGCGCGAACGGTTCCCGGACGAGAACGAGTACCAGAAGGTCGCCGGCGAGTACCAGATCGACGCGGCGACGCTCGACGCCGCTTCGGACGACCTCACCGTGATGCATCCGCTCCCTCGCGTGGACGAAATCGCGCCCGACGTCGACGAGACCGACCACGCGGCCTACTTCGAACAGGCGCACAACGGCGTTCCGGTTCGGATGGCGCTGCTCGATCTCCTCCTGCGAAACGCCCGAGGTGAGACCGATGACTGACCGAGACGACAACTCCGACACCGTCGACGATCACAAACTCCGGGTCAGCAAGATCCAGGACGGGACCGTTATCGACCACGTTCGCGCCGGGCAGGCGCTGAACGTCCTCGCGATTCTCGGCATCGACGGCAGCGAGGGCGAGGAGGTCTCGATCGGGATGAACGTCCCCTCCGATCGGCTCGCGCGCAAGGACATCGTCAAGGTCGAGGGGCGAGAGCTGAGCCAGGACGAAGTCGACGTGCTCTCGCTGATCGCGCCGGACGCGTCGATCAACATCGTCCGCGACTACGACGTGATCGAGAAACACCGCGTCGAACGGCCGGACGTCGTCACGGGCGTCCTCTCCTGTCCGAACAGCGGCTGTATCACGACGGGCGACGAACCGGTCACCTCCCGGTTCGACGTCCTCGACGACGGCGTCCGCTGTGGGTACTGCGGACGGATCGTTCGCGACGACATCCCCTCGCTGATCGAATCCTGATCGCCGCGCGACCCAAATCGCCGATCGCCGATCGTCGACTTCGATCGAAACGGACGGACCGTCGATCGACAGACGAATCCGACGCGCGGACACCGATCGACCGGCATCGAGGTGACGACGCGGAGCCGTCGTATTCCGATTATGACGTTATTCAGAATATCTAAGTAGTTCGCGGTCGTACCGTCGGTACATGTCCCGGACAGTCAAGATCCTGCTCGCCCTGATCGCCATCGCCGTCCTCTACAAAGTCGTCCTCAGCGGCCCGTCCGAGGTCGACGTCGAGTACGAACCGACCGAGTAACCCCGCCCGATTCCGAACGGCTTACCCGCACGGCGCCGTACCCTCCAGTATGTACGGCGTCGTCACGCGAAACGCCGAAGAAGTACGGTGGCCGGAGTTCGATCGCGGCTTCTACGAAGTCAAAGACGTGACCGGCCGGTCCGAAGAGCCGATCGAGGACGCCGTGAACATGGTCTCCTGTTTCGGCGACAACGCGGCCGTCGACGCCGATCCGTCGCTCGCGACGGTCGACGACCTCGGCCGGCCGGCCACGCGCGATCGGACGTACTTCGACTGGGCCTACATCTGTCCGTCCCGCGAGGACTATCGCGAGGGCCTCCTGGAGATCATCGACGACTGCGCCGCGGCCAACGAGGACGTTCGCCTCGACGACATCGGCTTCCCCCGCGCCGAGTACTGTCGCTGCGGCGTCTGCGAGCGACGGTTCGAGGAGAGCGAGTACGACGATCGGTTCGAGTGGCGCGCGAGCGTCATCACGGACTTCGTCGCCGAGGCCGTCGACCGAATCCCCGGGACCGTCTACATGACGCTCTATCCGGATCCCTACCCGGGCCATCTCTACGAACGCGCCGGCATCGACCTCGCCGCGCTGGAAGAGCACGTCGACGAGTTCGTCGTGCCGTTGTACGACACGGCTTACGGGACGACCTACTGGCTCGAGACGATCGCCAGGGGGTTCGAGAGCGCGCTCGAGACGCCGTTCAATATCGAGTTGTACGCGGTAAACGTCGATATCGACAACCTGATCCACGCGACCGAGGTCGCCGAGGAGTACGGAACGGGCGTCTTCTTCGGCTACGAGGCGGGCAACGCTCGCGGAGCCCTGCGTCGGATGCGGGCGGACGAACGCGACGGCGTGACGCACGGCGATCCGGGTTCTGGGTCCTGAAACTGGTCTCGCGGGCCGTTTCCAATCGAGTATTACTGGCCGGGCGACGCTAGTTGCTCCGATTACTGGCGCGGCGACGGCCGGTGCGGATCGCTTCTCGCGGCGGTTCGAGCGTGCGACGTCGTTTCAACAGTTGATCCGGTTCTTCCGAGCGGAACTGACGACGCCCTTTATTGCGCTCACTCTCGCCCGTGACGAGCGAGGGTCGACCGACTCTCGTGTGTCCGATGACCGAGCAACACCACTTCCAGCAGCCCCGAGAGGAATCGACCGCGAAGGTGCAACAGGCGACGATGAACCGAGGCCAGGAAGCCATCGAGCAGACGATCGACCTCCAGCGAAACATGGCGCGGACCGCCCTGAGCGCGATGAAGTGGGGAGACACGGCGCAGCGACAGGGCCTCGAGATCACACAGTCGATGATGCAGGGGTTCCCGGGCCAGCAGTTCACGGAGGCGATGATGGAGAGTTACCTGCAGGGACTCGAGGCCGTGATGCCCGAGATGGAGCGAGCGATGGAGAAGGGCATGCGGGCCGCCGCCCAGCCCGGGATGGAGATGGGTCAGCAGCTGGAAGACGCGGGCCAGCAACCGGAGCGGACGGGACAGCAGATGGGCCACACCGACCAGGGGACCATCGGCGGAATGGAGACGCCGGACAGGGGAAGCCAGCAGACCGGCGATCGGCTGACCGGCGAACAGACGGGCCGACAACCGGCCGACCAGTCGACCCGTGGAATGGGGAGCGGACAACCGGATCGCTCGAGCCAGGGAACGGGCGGGCGATCCCAGCAGTACTCCCAGACCGGCGAATGGATCCCACGGGAGGGGCCCTACGGCGGCGAATCGTCCGGGGAAATGGGGCAGCGACGTCTCGAACAGCGGATGACCGGCGGCCAGCCCGGACGGCGATCGCCGTCGCAGACCGAGTACGAAACGCAGTCCCAGACGGGATACGACACCCGACCAGAGGACGGGATCGGAACCGAGCGCCAGTCCCACCAGGAACCGTTCGAACGCGAGACGAACCAACGGCGGTACGGCCGCGAAACTCAGCGAGAGCAGTACGGAGGGGAACAACAGGGCCGACGCGACCAACAGCGGGGTCGCGGCCGCGAGTTCGAGCAGACGACCCGGCGCGGCCGAACCGAACAGCCGCGGTCCGAGCGACGGTAATCGGGAGACCGGCCCACCGAGCGAATCGATACCGACCGACGCGAGTCCGGTCGGGGCCGGGACCGCCTAGCTGATCCCACGGGAGCGGGTTCGAGGCGGTGACGCCGCCGCTCAGGAGTCCGAATCGTTAAATCGGGACGACGGAGACGCCCGACGCAACTATGATACCGAGGAGCTGCCACGGGACGGCACGGAGGTCTCGGCCGACCGGAGCCGGCAGGAATGCGGCAACACTGAAGCTAACGCGTGCGGGGGAGAGCGATCGGAGTAACGGATCCGTCGCACTGCTACGGGGCAGTCCGCTCGTGTCGCGATGTCCCAGCCGTCCAGTTCGTCTTCGTCGGACTGCTAGGCCGTTCCCATCACCCGATCGCCTCGACTCTGAATCGCGCGTACAGACGCTCCTCTGACTCCAATGGCATCGTCGGCGCAGTGTTCGCGATGGGACCGCCTCAGTCGACGCTGCACGAATATCTCGGCACGTCCGCCGAGTGCGGAAAGAAATGACGAATTTCGCACGCGATCGCGGAACCCAGGCCTACCTGTTACGGGTGTCGTCGCCGAGGAGGTCGTCGTCATCGTCGCCGAGGAGATCGTCGTCTGAGCGGCGGTCGGTTCCGGTGTCGGTCGTTCCGGTTCCGGTATCGGAACCGGTCGCCTCCCTGTCCATGTCCGTCGTCCTCCCGGTGCCAGTCACGCCGCCCCCGGAGAGATCGTGCTCGAGGTGGACCTCGTCGTTCGTCACTCGAGCCACCGATCCCTCCTGGAGCGGATAGGTGTCCTCGTCGGATCCGCCCCAGCCGAGTTTGGCCTTGATGGTGTCCGTGATCCCCGGGTCCGGTTCGACGTGCGCTGTACCGTGCTCGACGTCCGCGATGATACCGACCTCGTCGCCGTTTGCGTTGACGACGCTTTTGCCGACGTCGTCGTCGGTAAATTGGGGTGACATTGCAGTAAACTAGACGGCGAAGAATAGGATGATGGTGGTGCTTGCGCTGGCTTGCGGTTCGAGTGGTGGCGAGCCTACAATTCGCCGGCCAGCGACGGGCCAGTCCTACGGAGATAGCGGCTTGCGTGCCTCGGAGCCACGCTCGGGGTGGTTCACGGGTCGAATTCGCGCCCCCGGTCCTCGAGGAAGGCGCTGACGCCCTCCGCGTGGGCCTCCGAGGTGCGGGCCTGAACCTGCAGCAGGTTTTCGTAGTCTAGGGCCTCCGACCAGTGGCGGGCCATGTTCTCGTGCATCGCCTGTTTCATCATGCCGACGATCTCGGTCGGCCGCTCGCGCAACTGGTCTATGGTCTCGTCGACCCGTTCGTCGAGGGCGTCGGCGGGGACCGCCTCGTTAACCAGATCGAGGTCGGCCGCCCGATCGGCGTCGAAGAATTCCCCGGTGAACGCGAGCTTCTTCGCCGCCCGCAGGCCGACGACGCGTGGCAGCATGAACGTCCCGCCGGTGTCCGGAATGAGGCCGACGCGTACGAACGCACAGGAGAACGTCGCGTCCTCGGCGGCGTAGGCGATATCGGAGAGCGCGACGATCGCCAGCCCCGCGCCGACCGCGTCGCCGTTTACCTTCGCGACGATCGGAACGGGACACTCGAGCATGGCTTCGACGACGCGACCGAACGTCTCGGTGACCTCGTCGTACGCCGCCTGGGGCCCGGCCGGTCCTTCGGCCATCGCCTCGATGTCGCCCCCGGCGCTGAAGGCGTCGCCCTCGCCCGTGATGAGGATCGCGTGGTACTCCTCGGGTGACGCATCTTCGATCGCGTCGGCCAGCCTGGCCGCAGTCTCCGTCGTGATCGCGTTGAGGACGCCCGGTCGATCGAACGTGAGCCGCAGTACGCCGTCCGCGCTGTCGACGTTCATACCCCGATCGTGACGGGCCGGCGTAATAATGATGCTCGTTCGAACGGAACGTGCGCGTCGGTCGCGGTCCGACCCGCGGCGAATCGGCTCGCGGCGATCCGATCGGCGGCGATTCGACTGGTCGACGTCGATCGAATAAAACGGTGCGATCGGCCGAACAGCGTGATTCTGGCGGAAACGGTCCCGTGAGACGTCCGGGGCCGGATCAGTTCGTGGGGATGGGCGGTGCCGTCGTCTCCTCCTCGGAGACGTTGAGTTCGGAGGTCACGAGCGCCCGGTACGCGCGGCGGAGCCGCTCGGACAGCGCCTGGTGCGAGATGTCGAGCTCCTCGGAGAGCTCCTGCATCGAGACCTCGCGCGGAATCTCGAAGTAGCCGTGGTCGATCGCCGCAACGAGGGTCTCGTACTGGCGGGCCGTGAGCCCGCACTGCGAGTGGGTCTCCTCGGTGACGTCGAACAGTCGAACGATCGTCGGCGAGACGTCGTTGTCCACGAGTCGATCGTAGAGGGTGCTGACGCTCTCGCGATCGACGAATCGAATGCTGAGCAGCCACGACCGGTTCGACGCGGACGCGCTCAGTACGGTGCCGCTCTCTTCGAGGACGACCTCGAAGACGTCGAGCGTGTCGGGGTCGAACTGGATGTCGTACAGCCAGCGGTCGCCCTCCGAACTGATCAGCGAGTACTCGCCGATCGCGGATGCGTCCGCCAGTGCCTCCTCGAGTTCCTCCTGGGCAGCGCCGGACAGCCACAGCCCGTGCCCGTTGGAGGCGATGACGCGCTCCATCTCACAGCTCAGTGAGGGGACCGCCTCGAAGAGCTCGCTCAGACCGGTGCCGTCCGCCGGAATCTCGATGTCTGCGATGGATGTCATGTGTCTCACTCCTTGCTACAACAGGGAGCACAATAACCCCGTTTCCAAAAGGATTAGCACTGATATTCCCGACTTTCACGATCGCTTACCACTTCGACCGCCAGCAGCGACGCGCCGACGGCCGCGGCTACCGCGCTGATCGGCGCGTGCCGACCGACGACGGCCACGACCGGTACCCGACGATTGCCGCTAGGACCACGGCCTCGACGAGGCGGTTCCCCGAAACGATCGTCCGCTCGATCTCGATGCCGTCCGAGGTGTTTCGTCGGAATCCCCGTGGGTGGGTAATCGTGGGACCGTCCCACGCACTTCGAGCCAGTGCAACTGTTTCGTTCGCCGCCGCGTCGCCGGGCTCGATCGCCGAACGCCGCGGCGGAGTGGCCGATCGCCCCGCCGTCGAGCCGACCCGTTTTGCGCCGGAAAATGGTTCCGCGCCAACTCGTTCGAATACCGCGACAGTTTCGAGCGGAACTTACGACGAGTATACGTAACACCCCTCGCTCTCGAGGGGGAGTCGTGACATCGAACCGCGAACGCAATCTGACGTGTAGTCGACGATCGTACCTGCAGGGCAGTCTCGTCGGTCTCGGATCGATGGTCTCGATCGCCGGCGTCGCGTCCGCGCACAGTCTCGAAGATCACTACGCAACCGTGGTCGACGTGGTCGATGCCGGCGCGGACGACGAGGGCGAAGAGTCCGTCACGCCCGTGCTTCAGGAGCACGCCGGCGACGATACGCTCCTCAAGTTCCCGTCGGGACGGTACTACATGGACGAACAGCTTCGGGTAACCGGCTTCGAGAACCTCGGCTTCGTCGGGGACGGGGCGACGCTCGTGCCGGCGAGCTACCACGAGTTCGACGGACCGCAGTACCGCCTGTTCCGGCTGGGGACCAGCGATAGACCGGGACGCGACCTCCGGTTCGAGAACTTCGACGTCGACCAGACGGCTTCGGACACGGGAATTCGCGTCATCAGCGCCGAAGTCGAGGACGGATTGTCCGTCCGCCGCGTCACGATCCACGGCGTCCACGACAGCGGGACGTGGGGCCCGGGGCTGTTCAACGTGCTCGATCCCGACGGGAGCGGTCTCGTCTATTGCTTCCGCGCGACCGACGGCGCACTCCACGTCGATGACGCACCGAACGACGGCATGTGGCGCGGCCCGACCGGAATCAGCGTCAACCAGCACCATCGCGGCACGCTCGTCTTCCGGAACTGCAGCCTCGGCGGCTTCCCGGACAACGGGCTGTACGTCTCCAGCGAGACCGGCCGGGTCGACGTCGAGCGCGGCTGGTATCAAAACAGCGGCACCGCCTCGATCCGTCTGAGCGGTCGCCGCGGAACGATCACCGACGCCGTTGCCGTCGTCAACGCGGATCCGCACGGCTCGGTCGGCCAGCACCCGATTCGCCTCGACGGCGGCGATCGGTTCGAGCTCGACGGCGTCACCGTCGACGCTCCGCAGCCGAACGGCGACGCGATCAAGATCATGAACGCCGTCGACGAAACGACGATCTCGAACGCGGAGATCACCGTCGGCGAGGCGCCGAACAACGGGATCATGATCGGTGCCGGAGCGGGGCCGACCACCATCGAAGACGTCGACGTCGAGGTCAACGGGAGCGCCAACGCGGTCCGGATCCTCGGCCAGGACGCCGGAGCGGTCGAACTGGACGACGTGCGGATCACCGGTGACGCCCCGGGGACCCGGCTCCGGCACGCGATCTACTGCGAGCGGAACGAGTCCCGGTTCACCGACCTCGACGTTCACCAACCCGGGGACGACAAACGCCGCGGACTCGAACTCCGCGGCGAGGACTACCTCGTCGCCGACAGCGAGTTCGAGACGACCCACGTTCCGATCGTCATCAACGGCGCCGACGGGGTCCGGATCGAGAACTGCACCGCGCGGACAATCGAGGGACCGCACTCCCTTCGAATTATCAGCGACTCGGGCTCCGTTTCGCTCGCGGACAACGACTTCCCCGCGGGCGTGCGGGACGATCGGTAACTGCTCTCGGAGTACGACTACCGATCGGAATCACCGGACGTGTTGGCGACGAATTCGTTGATGATCCGGCTCTCGGCGCGATGTAGCAGCCTACTCGCCGACGATCTCCGGACGTTCAGCGCCGTCGCCAACTCGGCGACCGTACACTCCCGAGGAGTCTCGTAGTACCCGCGCTCGATCGCCTCGTCGATGACTTCCCACTGGCGATCCGTCAAGAGCGCTCTCGAATCGGCGGATTGGGTCAATGACAGGATTCGGTACGGAATGCCGGCCGCGGCTAACTCGTCCGTGTATTTCGACAGCCGTTCGTGCGGGGCTACTAGCATCACGGTAAACCACCCGTCTCGGAGGATCGTCGGATAGAGCGAGACGTTCTTCGATCTGCGCAGCGGGTTATACGACTTCGAGCGCCGGGTCACGAATCGCAGCAGCACCATCTGCTCGTCGGTGTGAACGACTTCGAGAGAGCTGACTTCGGGCGCGTTTTCGAACCGCTGGACCAGCGCATCCCCGTCCGACGTCCGCACTTCGAGGATCACGAGCGCGCCCTCGTCGCGTAACTGGGTCGCCAGGATCCGGAATTCGGCGTCGGGAAACGCAGCGGAGATCGTCGCTAACCATCCGTCGACCGCCATCCCGTCGAGTTTCACTCGCAGTTTCGGCATCGTATCGCGACGGTAGCGCCCGGATGACTTAAAGACAGTACCATGTTTCTACGCGAACTCACGCCGATTCGTTTCCTTCTATCGATCGGGTTGCGACGAATCGGCAGTTCGGCGCGCGACCCGAAATCGAGGCCATCACCCATGTCCGATACGTCACTATCACCGCAAGAGGAAGAACACGAGCGAATCGCCCGGCGTATTCCGGAGACGGTCTTCGGAGACGGCGATCTCGACCTGCTCGACGAACTGTACGCGGAGGACGCCGTCGATCACAACGCTTTCGGGGACCAGCAGGGCCGCGAGGCGATTCGAGAGTCGTACGAAGCCTTTCTCCGGGCGTTTCCGGACGTCTCCCAGACCGTCGAGGACGTCGTCGTGGACGGCGACCGAGTCGCGATGTTCATCACGAGCCGAGGAACGCACGAAGGCGACCTCTGGGGAATCGAACCGACCGGAACAGAGATCGAGGTACAGCAGATGGCGTTCACCCGCATCGAGGACGGGCAAATCGCCGAACGATGGTTCCTCCCGGACAACCTGAGTCTCCTCCACCAACTCGGCGTCGTCGACTTCCCGCCGGAGTGACGCCGCTCCGATCGATTTTTCGCTCTCGTCCCTGTTCATCTCCGAAAAGGTAGCAACGCTCGCGGATCGATCGTCTACACGCGGAAGAACGGTTAGCGGGCCGGGCGCGATTTGAACACGCGACCGTCTGATTAAGAGTCAGACGCTCTGCCTAACTGAGCTACCGGCCCTACACCTCCGACTTTCGCCCACGGACTAAAATACGTTTCCTTTGGCAGACGGCGTGTCAGAGCGGGGCAAGCGTTCCTTGAACCGCGCTGATCGATCAAAATTCGTACTGATCTTCGGGAGCGTTAAGTGCTGTGGGTCCGACCAAACGGTCAAATGAGCACGGGGGTTACCATCTCGTCGATCTCTGATTACGCTATTCTGGGCTGCGGGAGCGTCGGCTACGCCGTCGCGGAGGAGCTCGTCGAGCAGGGGAAGGACGTCCTGATCATCGATCGGGACGAGAGCCGCGTCGAATCGCTCCGTGATCAGGACTTAGACGCGCGCACTGCCGACATCGTGGAAGCCGAGGCCGCTGACCTCGTCGCCGATCGGGACGTCGTGTTGATCCTCGCGTCCGACGTGGAAGCGAACAAACACGCCGTCGAGAACATCCGCGAACTCAACGACGGCCAGTTCGTCGTCGTGCGCGCAAGTGATCCCGTTTCGGGCGATGAACTCGAAGCGCTCGGCGCCGACATCGTCATCAACCCGTCCTCGGTCATCGCCGAGTCCGCGCTCCGGGCGCTGGAATCCGGCGAACTCGAGTACAACGCCGGGAAACTCGCCGCGTTGCTCGAACAGACGGGGACGCGACTGGCGATCGTCACCCAGGACAGCCCGGACCCGGACTCGATCGCCAGCGCGGCGGCGCTGCAGGCGATCGCCGACCACCTCGGCATCGAGTCGGACATCATCTACCTCGGCGACGTCGGCCACCAGGAGAACCGCGCGTTCGTCAACCTGCTCGGAATCGATCTGGTCCAGTGGGACGAGGTCGGAGATCGATCGATCTACGACACCGTCGCGCTCGTCGATCACGCGACCTCCGCGGAGTCGGAGATGGACCTCCCGGTCGACATCGTCATCGACCACCACGAACCCGAGCGCGAGTACGAACCCGAGTTCGTCGACATCCGGCCGAACATGTCCTCGACGTCGACGATCATGACGAAGTACATCCAGGAGTTCGACATGAACGTCTCCGAGGAGGTCGCCACCGCGCTCCTGTACGGTATCCGCGCGGAGACGCTGGATTTCAAACGCGACACCACCCCCGCCGACCTCACCGCGGCCGCGTACCTCTACCCGTTCGCGAACCACGACACGCTCGAACAGGTCGAGTCGCCGTCGATGTCCCCCGAAACCTTAGACGTCCTCGCCGAGGCGATCGCCAACCGGGACGTCCAGGGGAGCCACCTCGTCTCCAACGCCGGCTTCGTCCGCGATCGCGAGGCGCTCACGCAGGCCGCGAGTCACCTGCTCAACCTCGAAGGCGTGACGACGACCGCCGTCTTCGGCATCGCCGACGAGACGATCTTCCTCGCGGGTCGGTCGAAGGACATCCGGATCAACATCGGCAAGGTGCTCGACGACGCCTACGGCGAGATCGGCGAGACGGCGGGCCACTCGACGCAGGCCAGCGCGGAGATTCCGTTGGGGATCTTCACCGGCATCGAGATCTCGGAGGACACGCGGGACACGCTCCTCGAGTTGACCGAGGAGGCGGTCAAACGAACGCTGTTCGACGCGATGGGTGTCGAAGGGAGCGAAGGATCGAACGGCAGCTAGGCGACGAGTTCGTTCTCTTCCTCGTCCGGTTCGCGAACGCGTTCGACGACGTCGTTGATCAGGATGACGTCGCCGACGGCGCGGACCCAGCGGTAGGGAACGATGACGCCCTGTCCGCCTCGCGCCTCGTCCGCGAACAGTTCGCTGTTGAGGTTGCCGAGCGCGAGCCCGGTCACCGCTTGACCGTCGACGTTCAACTGGAGGTCTTCGACTTCGCCGACGAAAATGCCGTTGTTGGAGTACACTTCGCGACCGACGAGGGAGGTTATCTCTTGAGGAGTGTCGTCCATGTCAGGGCCCATGCGTGGCTGGCTCTTAATTCTTGGTCAGACGTGACAGTCGCGCGAACCCGAATTCGATTCGCCTGCGACGATCACCGGTTGTCCGCGAGGGTGAGCGGCCGCGCGTTCGCGCGGACCGACGCGAACTTCGTCCGCGCCCACTCCAGCGCCGCGGGACCGTCGTTGGCCAGCAGCCCCAGCGGCTCGCCGCCCTCGCAGACGACGAGGACGACGAGCGATTCGGACGCCCGATCGCCGGGTGAACGATCGGATCGCGAGCGATCGCTCGCCTCGCCGTTTTCGACGATCAGGAGGGCGTAGGGCAACGATCGAGCCGTCTCGTACAGCGCGAGCCGTCCGGACTCGAGCGCGTCGGCGGTCGGCCGCCGGAACCCGGTGAGCAACTCGCCGATCGCATCGCCGGGGAGCGCGACCTCGACGGAAACGCCGTCGCGGATCGCGCGGGTGTACGCGCCCACGAGGTGCGAGTCGAGACACGGAACGAACGCGCGGTGGTGCGCCTCGGATCGCGTCTCGAGGAGCGCCTCGAGAGCCGCGACCGGCTCGCCGGTGTCGGCCTCGAGAACCGCGTGATCGACGGCCTCTCGATCGATCTCCCGACCGGCGAACAGGAGGTCCGCACCGGCGAGGAGTCGCGGATCGATCGACGCGTCGGCCGGAAGCGCTCCGAGGAGCGCACCCGCGGCGGCGAAATCGTCGATCCGGTCGGCGAGCCGATCGAACTCCGCGAGCGCGAGCGTGCCGGCGATCGTCGTCCGATACTGCCCGTCGATTCGCTCGATGAGTCCGGCGGCTTCGAGTTCCGAGAGCCCCCTGTCGACCGTCGATCGAGACGCCTCGAGCCGCTCGGTGAGGGTCGCGGGGGTCGCGGATTTCGCTGCGAGGCCTCGCAGTACCGGCGCTCGTCGAAGCAAGACGCCGAGCACCGTCGGTTCGACCGCTTCCCCACCCATCGGTAACACGCACGCGACGGATACACAAAATAATTCTTGCCGCGGTGCCTTCGAACGGGGATATCCCGAAATACTTCCTGTCGAAACGCTCTTGAACGGGGAGACCGCACGAAGCGACGGCGGCGTTCGCGCACGACGGAACAGCGTCGGCCGGGGTGGATCACCCGTCGAGAGAGCGGCCCGAGTATTTAAAAAAGGGAAATGTTTAATTAGTAGTTTCAGGAACTGGGATGTGGACCGACGAATGAGTGTATAGGTATAGAGAGTGAAGTACCTGCTGCCGGGGTGCCTCTGACAACCGGCTCGGTTCCGGGGCGGCCGATTTGCCCGGATTGGCTCCCTGGGAACTATTTCGTGCGACGAATATCGATATTCCGACCAGCCTGCGATTCGTCCGCCGATCGGCGGACGCGTTTCGGCGCGGAATCCTTCGAGAGCGCGACGGCCGCCGAACGGCGGTCGTTACCGAAGGATCGCGTCGACGTCGGCGTGGTCGGTCAACAGCGTCTGCATGCGATCGACCGTCGCCGCATTCCGCGTTCGCCCGCTCCGGACGACGTCTTCGGCCCGTTCGACGGTCGTGAGCGTATCCGTCCGGACGGCCAGGACGGGAACGTCCTTCTCGGCCGCCTGACCGAGGACCGCGCCCGACGGGCGGTGGCCGCCGGTCAGGATGAGACACTTGACGCCGGGCGCTTCGAGGGCGGCCGTGTGGATCTCCGCGCGGTCGCCGCCGGTGATGACCGCGGCGTCTTTCGTCCGTCGGAAGTGACGCAGCGCGCTGTCGGCCCCCATCGCCCCGACGGTGAACCGTTCGACGTAGACGTCGTCCCCGTCATCGACGAGTCGCGTTGCGCCGAGTTCGTCCGCGAGCTCGGCCACGGTTACGCCGGACAGCTGTCGTTCGCTCGGCAGCACGCCGAAGACGGTGACGTCCCGGTCTTCGAGGAACGGAACGACATCGGTCTCGAGTCGATCGTAGGCCGCGTCGGGGACGTCGTTGAAGAGGACACCGTCGAGTCGATCGCCGAAGGCGTCGGCCGCGGCGAGGACGGCGTCGATATCTCCGGGAACCTCGTAGGGAGCGACGAGTGCCACGCGCGCGTCGAGCAGCTCCGCGATGTCCGCGTCGGTGAGGTCGACGATGCCGCCCACCTCGTAATCGCCGCCGCCCTCGAGGAACATCCGATCGCGGCCGTCGGCGAGCGACTCGAACGCTTCGCGGACGCGATCGCGGAGTTCGTCGCGATCCTCGCGGCCGCGGATCGCCTGCTCGATGAACGTCGGCGAGTAGACGATCGGTTCGAGGTCGTGGAGTTCGGCGTCGAGGTCGAGCAGTTCGCGCGCGAGCATCGGATCCTCGTCCAGCGTCTTGCCGACGTTGCTCTGCAGCCGGGTCCCCTTCGGTTTCATGTAGCCCACGCTGTCACCCTCGCTCGCGGCGAGTCCGGCCAGCGCCAGCGTGACGGCCGTCTTGCCCGTGCTCTCCTCGAGCGAACCGACGAGGACGGTCTCGACGCCGTCGCTCGCGTCGCTCGTACTGTCGTGGGTGTCGTGGGTGTCGTGGGTCGTATCTGCGTCGGTCATAGTTCCTCCGTATCAAGGGTGAGTCTGAGGTCGATCGCCCGTACGCCATCCGGCCCCGCGACGAGCGGGTTGACGTCGAGTTCGAGGATCGCCGGGAAGTCCGTCACCAGTTGCGAGAGCCGCTGGAGCGTCTCGACGACCGCGTCGACGTCCGCCGGATCCCGGCCCCGGGCGCCGCGCAGCAGCGGCGCGGCCTGGATCTCGTCGACCATCTCTCGGGCCTCGGTCTCGCCGATCGGGGCCACTCGAACCGACGTATCCTCCAAGATCTCGACGAAGATACCGCCGAGGCCGAACAGCAACAGCGGCCCGAACTGCGGGTCGCGGTTCATCCCGACGATGGTTTCAGTCGAGGCGTCGAGATCCAGCATCTCCTGGACCTGTACCCCCAGGATCGTCGCGTCGGGCTGGTAGTTGCGCGCCCGGGAGACGAGATCCTCGTAGGCGTCGTACACGTTTTCGTCCTCGACGCCGACCTTCACGCCCCCGATGTCGGACTTGTGGGTGATGTCGGGGCTGACGATCTTCATCACCACCTCGCCGTCGATCGCTTTCGCGACCTCGCGGGCGCGATCGGGATCGTCGACGATCTCGCCCTCGGGCGTCGGGATGCCGTAGGCGTCGAGCAGCGCCATCGATTCGACGCCGAGTCGATTGGTACCTCGCTCGGCCGCGCGCTCTAAGATCCCGCGGGCTCGCTCCCGATCGACGTCGAACTCGGTGGGGGCGTCGGCCGTTCGCTCGCGGACGGTTCGATAGCGAGCGAGCGCGTCCAGGCCGGCCACAGCGCGCGCGGGGTCAAAGTAGTTCGGGACGCCGACCTCCCGGAGCGCTTCCTCGGCGGCGCGGGCGCGTGTGCCGCCCATCAGGCAGGTGACGACGGGTTTGTCGTGGTCGTCGCGCTTCTCGACGATCGTCTCGGCCAGAACGTCGTACTCGAGCACCGCGGTCGGCGCGCTGACGACGACGGCGCTGCCCACGTTCGGATCGGCCAGCGCGAGATCGAGGGCCTCGCCGAACCGATCGACGTCGGCGTCGCCGATCGCGTCGATCGGGTTGTAGACGTTGGCCTCCTCGGGCATCGCCTCGGTCAGCGCGTCGATCGTTTCGTCGGTGAACTCGGCCATCTTCAGGGTCGAGTCGCCGACCGCGTCGGTCGTCAGCACGCCGGGACCGCCCGCGTTCGTGACGACCGCGACGCCGTCGGTCTCGGGTTCGGGAAGTCCCGACAGCGCGCGCGCGTAGTCGAACAGCTCCTGGACCGATCGAGCGCGGATGACGCCGGCCTGTTCGAGGCCGGCCTCGTAGGCCCGCTCGCTGCCGGCGATCGCGCCCGTGTGCGACGACGCGGCCTGCGCGCCCGCGTCCGTCCGGCCGGATTTGACGAGGACGATCGGCGTGTCGTTGGCGACCTCGCGGGCCGTCCGAACGAACTCACCGCCGTCGTCGATCCCCTCCAGGTAGCCGATGATGACGTCCGTGTCGGGGTCGTCACCCCACTCGCGGACGAAGTCCGTCTCGTCGAGTACGGTCTTGTTGCCCAGCGAGACGACGTCCTGAAAGCCGATCCCCTGCTCGTTGGCCCAGTCTAAGACCGCGGTGATGAACGCCCCCGACTGGCTCATAAAGGAGATCGAGCCGTCGAGCGCGCTCTCGGGACCGAACGTCGCGTTCATGCCGACGTCGGTCGCCATCACGCCCAGGCTGTTAGGCCCGACGACCGCGAGATCGTACTCCTCGGCGACCTCGCGGAGCCGGCGCTCGCGGTCCGCTCCCTCGCCGCCCGTCTCGGAGAACCCCGCGGTGATCACGACGACGTGTCGCGTCCCCGCCTCGCCGATCTCGCGGAGTGTCTCGATCACGGCGTCGGGCGGGACGACGACCACCGCGAGGTCGATCGCCGGCGCGCTCGTCACGTCCGGATAGCACTCGAGCCCGAGGACCACCTCCCGGTTTGGGTTGATCGGGACGACCGTCCCTGCGAACTCATCGCGCAGGTTCTCGACGATCGCCCGACCGACGGCCCCCTCGCGGTCGGTCGCGCCGACCACGCCGACGGTCTCGGGGTCGAATAGTTCGGATAACCGTCCCATCGAGTGAACCTTGTCGGAGGCTCCGGTTAAGCGTATAGCTTACTCCCAGAAGGCGGTGATACCGGAACGGAACGTCGTCCGGACGGCGTCGGCCGATCAGTGCATCGACAGCGCCGTCGCCGATCGGCCGGATGCGAGGACGGCGAGCAGGTAGATCGCGATCGCGACGACGACGATCGAGCCGCCGGCGGGGAGGCTCTGTGAGATCGAGAACGCGAAGCCGCCGACGATCGAGAGCTGGCCGAACAGGATCGAGAGGTACAGCGTCTCGCGGAAGCTGTTCGAGACCTGCGTCGCGGCCGCGACGGGCACGACGAGCATTGCGGCGACGAGGATGACGCCGAGGATCTGCATCGCGCCGACGACGACGATGGCCGTCATCACGACCAGGAGGGTGTTGTACCACGTCACGTTGAGTCGGGCGACGCGGGCGGCCTGCTCGTCGAACGTGATGAAGAGCAGTTGCTTGTAGGTTGCCAGCACCGCGACGACGACGATGAGGCTGAGAACGGCCATCATCCGGGCGCCGGAGGGGGTGACGATCGAGAGGTTCCCGAACAGGAAGTTGTCGATGCTGATCCCCGTCAGGCCCCGGCCGTAGCTGATGATGAGCGTGCCCACGGCGAAGCTCCCGGTGAGCATGATCGCGATCGGGACGTCGCCGTAGGTGTCAGTTCGTTCGGCCAGCCACTGGACGCCGAGCGCGCCGAGGACGCCGACGACGAGAGCAACGAGCAATAGCGACCCGCTCCAGCTGGTCGTCGCGCTGAACAGGAGGCCGATCGCGACGCCGGCGAACGCCGTGTGGGCGAGCGTCTCGCCGATCAACGCCATCTCGCGGTGGACGAGGTAGGTGCCGACCAGCGGGGCGACGACGCCGACGAAGACGCCGGTCGCGAACGATCGCCACATGAACGGGTGGTAGAAGACGTTCGTCCCGAGGACGTCGTCGAGCAGCCAGCCGGCTAACCGGAGCTGCTCGTAGACCGGCGCGACGAGCGGGTACGCCCGCAGCCAGTCGACGACGAGCAGCGCGGCCATCGCGACTGCCAGCAGCCCAGTGAGCGCGACGCCGGCGAGTTCGAGTCGGTATCTCGTGGATCCGGAGAGTGCGGCCGTCGAAGTCATTAGTGGTGGTGGTGGACGACCTGTCCGGTCGAGCCGTACGCTTCGGCGAGCGCGTCGCTGTCGACGAACGACTCGGTGTCGCCGTGGTGGTACAGTTCCGTGTTGATGCAGGCGATCCGATCGGCGCGATCGGTGACGACGCCGATGTCGTGTTCGATCAGGATGATCGTGATCCCGGACGCGTTGAGCGAGTCGAGCAGCCGGTAGAACGCGTCCCGAGACTCGGCGTCGACGCCGACCGTCGGCTCGTCGAGCGCGAGCAGGTCGGCCTCGGAGGCGAGCGCCCGGGCAATGTACACGCGTTGGCGCTGTCCGCCCGAGAGGTCGGTGATCCGCCGATCGGCCAGCTCGGCGATGTTCACCGTCTCGAGCGCCTCGTCGACGACCTCGCGATCGTCGTCGGTCAGCCGCGACAGCCCCGCGTGGGCGAACCGGCCCATCGTCACCGCCTCGCGGACGGTGACGGGCATCGTTCCGCCCCGGTTCGTCGCCTGCTGGGAGACGTAGCCGATGCGCTCGCCCGCGTCGAACTCGTCGACGGGCCGGCCGAACAGTTCGATCGAGCCCTCGTCGGGGCTGCGGAGGCCGAGCATGAGGTGCAGGAGGGTCGTCTTCCCCGAGCCGTTAGGGCCGATCAGCCCGAGGAAGTCACCCTCCTCGACGGTCAGCGAGACGTCTCGTACGGCCGGCTGGTCGCTGTAGGCGAACGTCACGTTTTCGAGTGAGACGACGGAAGTCACTGTGCTCCAAGTGCGTCTCTGAACGCGGGGAGATTTATCTCTTGCATTTGCTCGACGTATCCCCACCCCTGGTCGGCCCACTTCCGGAGCGTCCCCTCGATCGGCGTGACCGGGACGGCGTCGGTCGCCGCGCTGTCCTCGACGAGCGTCGCCGCGAGCGGCGGCAGATCGCCCTCGCCGGGCGCCGCGAACCGATCGTAGAGGATCGTGTCGATCCCCTCCTGCTCGATGAGCTCGATCGTGCCGGAGATCTCGTCGTGGCTCGGCTCGTCCTGGGGCGAGACGCCGATCGGCGAGTGAAGTTCGAACCCGTAGCGGACCTGGAGGTACTGGTAGGAGTTGTGGCCCGCGAGGACGCCCACGTCGCGATCGGCGTCGTCGATCAGCGTGCTGAACTCCTCGTCGATCCCGGCGAGTCGATCGTTGTAGGTAGCGGCGTTGTCCGCAAACGCGTCGGCGGCGTCCGAATCGGCGTCGGCGAGACCGTCGGCGATATTGGTCACGAGGTCCTGTGCGAGCACCGGATCGACCCAGACGTGCGGATCGATGTTCCCGTGATCGTGTTCGCCCCCCTCGTCGTGCTCGTGATTGTGATCGCCATGGCCGCCTTCCCCGTGCTCGTCGCGCTCGCCCGCGCCGTCGTGATTCCAGGCGAGCAGTTCGCCCTCGAGCCCCGCGAGAACGTCGATCACGGCGACGGTATCGTAGTCGGCCTCGAGCGTCTCCGCCGCGTCCTGCGCCCAGGAGAACTCGGGCGTATCGAGATAGACGAACGCGTCGTTCGAGGCGATATCTCGAACGAGGTCCCCCTCGGGTTCCCAGCCGTGGCCCATCTCGCCGATCGGAACCGGGTTCTCGAAGTCGGCTTCGTCCCCGGCCACCTCCCGGGTCCAGTCCCACAGCGAGAAGAAGGCGGCGTACCCGGTCTCGACGCCGTCCGCCCCGCTCGCAACGTCGTCGAGACAGCCCGCGAGGCTGCCCGCCGCGAGCGCCCCCGCACTGCCCTGTAGCACCGATCGTCGTGTCAGCTTCATACTCGTCCATACGAGCCACTGGCTAAAAGAGTTATTATCTTATTCGATATTATTATTAACTCGTGTCTGCCAAGGCGCCTTCGGTTAACAACAACTGGCGCAGTGACAGGGTGTCGTTGTTAACACCGTCCGATCGCGGACCCCGAACCGCTCGCCGCGACTCGAACGGCGAGCGGGTCACTCGGTGACCGGCGCCGGACGCGCGTTGGCGTACCGCCGAAGTTCGTCTGGGACGATCGGGAAGACGGCTTCCGGCGTCCCGGCGGCCGCCCAGACGGTCTCGTGGCCGAGGAGGGTCTCGTCCATCACGATCGGAACCGACTCGTCGTGACAGAAGGGCGGGACGCCCCCGATCGACCATCCCAGCGTCTCCTTGATCCGATCGGCGTCGGCCATCGAGACCGCGTCGGCCCGGGCGTCGAACGCCTCGGCGAGCGCGGCTTCGCTCACGCGGTTCGCCCCGCTCGTGACCGAGACGACGAGGGTCCCGTCGACGTCGAACGCCAGCGAACTGGCGATCTGGGCGACGTCACAGCCGACCGCCGCGGCGGCGTCGGCCGCGGTCTTCGTTCCTTCGGGAAACTCCTCGACGGCGGGGTCGAACCCGTAGCACTCCCGTGCTCGCTCGGCGAAAGTGGCTGCGCGCGGATGCATCGTCACCCACTGTTCGCTCCGCGGAGAAAAATCGTACTGATGACCGGTTCCGGACGTGACGGGTCGATCGCATCCGACTACTCGAGTGAGACCTCGATTTTGACGCCGTTGCGCCGCCGGTAAGCCGGTCCCGGATCGCGGACGACGTCGAAGACGTCGAACCTGATCACCAGCCGCCCGGCGCCGATCGTCGCCCGGAGGACGGGCCCGCGACTCGTGACGACGACGTACGGCGGCGCCGAGACGGGGGGTGCCGGGAGCTCGGCGCCCGCCGCGGCGACCGCATCCGCGAGCACGATCGGCAGCCGCTCGAGGGCGCCGCTCGATTCGAGGCCCGCCCGAAGCGATCGGACCACCCGCTCGGAGTCGGTCGTCCGCGAGGTATCCCACGGTGCCGCGACCTGATCCGCGCAGCGATCGATCGCGTCGACGATCGCGGCGTGTTCCTCCTGAATCCGACGGCGCGCGTCCCGTACCGGATGCGACACGGCTTGTGCTGGAACGCCGACGTACTAATGTGTCCCGCCTCTCCGGCCGGGTCGTCGCCGGCTTACTCGCTCCGACTCTGGACCGTTCCGACCCGCAGGCGGTCGACCCGCGCCAGGAGCCTCCGAAGCGCCCGATTCCACGGGGGTTTGCGGCGGGATTCGACCTGATCCCGGAGCGCCTCGTTCTCGCGTTCGAGTTCCCTGGTCCGCCGTTCGAGGCGATCGACGCGGTCTTCGAGTTCGTATCGACGCTCCCGCTGGACCGCCAGATCCTGCTGGAGTTTGTCTCGTTCGCGAGCGAGCGCCGACGCTCGCTCGGCGAGTCGGTCGCGCTCCCGTTTGACCGAGGTCGGGAGAGCGCCCCGTTCGGACGAGTCCCCCACGCCGGTCGCGCTCCCGGTGACCGCGTCGTCGCGATCGATGTGACCGGTGTAGGTCGCGTTGACGACCGCGCCGGTGAGCAGGACCAGGCCCCCGAAGTACAGCCACGTGAGCACCAGCAGGATCGCGCCGACCGGACCCGCGGATTCGGAGCCGCTCGCGATCGCCACGTACACTTGGAACAGCGACTGGAGGATCGCCCAGCCGATCGCCGCGACGACGACGCCCGGCACCACGTCCCGGATCGACACGTCGACGTCGGGAAAGAGGTAGTACATCGGCAGGAAGGCGACGGTGAGGCCGACGACGAGCAGAATCGGATTCAGCAGTCCGATAAAGAGGCTGTCGGGGAAGAAGGCGAACACGACGCTCGCCGCGCCCGCGGCGAGCAGCGCCAGCCCGATCGCGCCGAGCGCGACGATCGCATCCGTAAGCTGTTCGACGAACGAGTTCTCGGTCGCCGAGTTATAGATCTCCGAGAACGCGGTGTCGAGCCCGCGGAAGATCTTCAGCGATCCCCACAGGACCACGACCAGGCCGATGATCGACGACCCGGCGGTCGCCGGCGAGTCCTCGATCGCGCTCTCGAGCAGGAGTTGCCCGCTCTCGGGGAGAAACCCCTCGGTCGCGGCGGTGACCTGGGTGGCCAAGCCCTCGTCGCCGACGACCGTGACGAGGAAGAACACGAGAACGAGCATCGGAATCAGCGAAATGAACGCCTGATAGGCGATGCTGGCGGCCATGAACGGTACGTTCTTCTCTCGAATTCCGCTCACGACTCCCTTCGCGAACTGTACCGCACCGTGGCTCTCGGCGGACATACCGGCTCGGAGTCGCGCTGAACCGATAGCCGGCTAGCTTGCAAGTTCCGCTTCGTCGCGACCATCGCGACGGTGCGCACCGCGACGGCGAGGCGGCGGCTCATCGGCGCGAGAGACTATCGGCGATCCACCGACGCCGACTCCGATCGCCGCTTCCGCGGACGGAACTCGCACTCGGAGTCGATCGTCCGAGTCCGAGAACCCACGGCGCACCCGCGACGGTCTCCTCGACGATCGCGCGATTCGGCGCTTCAGCCGACGGCGGGGACGATAGGGAGAAACGGAACAGCAATAGCGACGTCGAGTCGCCGTAGCGTCTCGAAGCACACCCAGGTAGCGACGCTCACGAGGAGTCCGGCTACCGGCCCACCGGCGTGATAATCGATCGCGACGCGACCGCGCCTTACAGGTCGACGTACTGGGACTCCCACTCCCTGCGTGCTTCGAGTTCTCGGCGACCGCGCCGAGTGAGGGTGTAGAAGTTCGTCCGGCGGTCGCGTCGTCCCTTCTCGACCAGTCCCTTGTCGACGAGGGTGTCGAGGTTCGGGTACAGTCGACCGTGGTGAATCTCCTTCTCGTAGTACTGCTCGAGTTCTTCTTTGATCGCCAGTCCGTGGGGCTCCTCCTCGCCAGCGATGACGTAGAGCAAGTCACGCTGGAATCCTGTCAGGTCGTACATTGGGAAAGTACCACCTGAACTTACTGTCGAATTTTAATAAGGCTATCGGGTTGTTTCGATCGAAACAGGGCTATTACTATCGCGGGAGAGTCGTTTCGACCGCTTTCAAATGATAACGTCAGTGACGGATACGACGCGCGCATATACATAACCCCAGATTCATGTTTACAGTACAGAGAATACCTCTTTGGATACTTATCAACGGAAACGGCGACGGTGAGAATCGTCCGTAACCGGAGAGAATCCGGTGAAACGATCGGTGCCGTCGCTCCGTGTCGAGTAGAGTAAACAGGAAAGCAGATCGCGTGACGGGAAAAGTGTCACGCGATCGCTTGCCGCCCTGAATTGGTCCCCGCTGACGCTTCGGCCCTCCAAGCGAAGCGTCACGTGTTAGATTTTGCTGACAGTACTTAAATGTGTCGACACCGCCGGGGATAATTCCCGTTCCCTTACACGTACTCAGATGTGTTCCTCTTCGAGTACCCAGCCGATCGCCCGCTTGTAGTACGTGAACATCTCCCTGACACCGTCGTGGCGCATCTCGTCACTCTCGAGGTGCTCCGTGAGGAACTCGTACTGCTCGCGGATTTCTTCTTCGTCGCGCATATGCGCGGTCATTCGTCCCGCCGAGGCAAAAAACGTCCCCCGTCGAAATCGCTAGTCGCGCATTGGAATCGAAGGCGTCCGATCGCTCGATACGGCGCGTAACGTTTCGATCGTAAGTGCGACTTTTTCCCGAAAACAATTCGCCAATTGACACGAATCGCGCTCGAACGACGACCTGTCCGCGTTCGGAACGGTTCGATCGATCGCTCGAAAAATCTGACGGCAGCTCGCAAAACCATGACCAGACGGCGATCGGGTCGCACCGGCGGCCCCGATTCGGAGGTCGGGTTTCGACGCGGCGCGCGAACCGATCGCGCTCGGTCAGTCGCTCGGCGGGGAGCGTCGGTTCTCAGACCTCGGTTGCGTTCTCCGTCTCGTTCTCCGTTTCGTTGCCGGTTCCGCCCGCCCCTCCGGCACCGAGCGTCAGGGTGACTTCCTCGTCGCCGCCATCGATCTCGGCGTTGTCCTCCGCTTCTCCCTCTTCGTGTTCCGCGGTGACAGTGTATTCGCCGTTCTCGAGGTCGTCGAACTCGACCTGGCCTTCCTGGTCGGTTTCGTCTTCCTCTTCGGTCAGTTCGCCGGCGCCGGCGCCTCCGCCTCCGGTCTCATTTCCGGTCTCGTTCCCGGTCTCGTTTCCGGTCTCGTTTCCGGTCTCGTTTCCGCCCTCACCCATTCCGTCTTCGGTTTCGTTCCCGCCCATTCCGTCTCCGGTCTCGTTTCCACCCTCCGTCTCGTTGCCGGCGTCGGTTTCGTTCCCGGCTCCACCGTCACCCGTCTCGGCCGCATTGGCTTCCATGAGTCGAACGGTCGCACCTTCGACCGGCTCGCCGTTTTCGGTCTCGACGGTCACCGTGAGCGTGTACGTCTCGTCACCCGTTCCGCCTCCCGTCTCGTTACCGTCACTCTCGTTGTCACCCGACCCGTCGTCGCCGGATCCTCCCGAGCCATCGCCATTGGTTGCACCGTCGGTACAGCCAGCGAGAACGAGCACACTTGCGCTACCCGCTGCTGCAACGAACGTCCGTCTGTCCAGTCTTCGATGGGACATATATCCTCGTTGTACGGTCCGTTTGGTCTGACTGTGGCTTGCAGATGCTACCTGTTAATCACCTATTGCACAGCGTGTCACCGTCCGTGACGGTAACCAAACCGATCATCTCGGCTGAAACGGTCGAAACAGTTCAGTTCGATCGTACGATTCCGGGACGGTCGGGTCACCGACGGCGTTCCCCGACATCTCTACCCGCGGTTGTGTGCGGCGGTGCGGTGGGCCTTTTGGCGATCGGCCCCTACACGCGCATATGAAAATTAGGGGCGAGCGGGAGTGTACCGAGTGCGGGACGAGGTGGTCCTACTACGAGACCGGCAGCGTCGGCTGTCCGGCCTGCGGAAGCCTCCGCAGCGTCGGGATCGACGACCGGACCGAACACACCGATCTGCAGGTCGCGTTCGACCTCACGCCCGTCCGGAACGCGATCGACGAGCAGTCGACCGAGGACCTCGCGGCGCAGGCCCGCGAGGCGTGCCGCGAGTACATCCGTCGTCGGGGCTTCGTCAACGCCGGCAACCTCCGCGATCTCGACGATACTTACCTCGCGGCGAGCGAACTGCTTCACGTCGCCGACGTCGTCGGTCGCGAGATGCGCCTCGACGAAACCGAAGAACTGTACTTCCTCTCGCTGCTGCGCGACGCTGACGACGGCGGACGCCCCGCCACGGACGAGGTCCCACCCGCCCTACGCGGGCCGCGCGGACTCGCGTACGCGAACGCCATCCGCGAGTACCGCCGCGACGTCCGAACCTGGGCCGAGGACCGATCGCTGACGACCGCCGAACGGAGCGCGCTCGAGACGCTCGGCGAGCACGTCACCCGAATCCGCATGCTGGACGGCGACGTCGAGCCGCGACTGGCCGAACGGCTCGTCGAGGCGACGCGCGATCTGACGAACGGCCTCCGCGGTGACGAGTTCGCGTTCACCCGCGCGCAAGAACGGTTGGACGGCCTCGAGGTCGGCCGCTGAGCGTCGCGATCGCCGGTCCGGACCGGAAACTCGATCGGATCGCGCCGTCCTCAGGGGAGCTCGACCGGCACGTCTTCCTGTAGGCTCGCCGCCTTAACGGTGTTGTAGAGCAACATCGCCCGGGTCATCGGACCGACGCCGCCGGGAACGGGCGTGATGGCGCCGGCCTTCTCCGCCGCGCTCTCGAACTCGACGTCGCCGACGAGTTCGTACCCCTTCTCTGTGTCGGCCTCGATGCGGTTGACGCCGACGTCGATCACGATCGTTCCCTCGGCGATCATCGAGCCGTCGATGAGTTCTGGGACGCCGACCGCGGCGACGACGACGTCGGCGTTCCGGGTCTTCGCGGTGAGATCGTCGGTTCGCGAGTGACAGACCGTCACGGTCGCGTTGCCGTCGTCGGCTTTCTGGATCAAGAGGTTGGCGAGCGGCTTGCCGACGATGTCCGATCGGCCGACGATCGTCACGTCTGCCCCCTCGAGGTCGACACCGGCCGACTCGAGGAGCTTCTGGATGCCGTGAGGCGTGCAGGGACGAAAGCGGGCGTCACCGGCGACGAGGCGGCCGACGTTCTCGGGGTGGAAGCCGTCCACGTCCTTCGCGGGATCGACCCGGCGGATGACCTCGCGGTAGTCGACGTGGTCCGGAACGGGCGCCTGGGCGATGTAGCCGTGAACGTCGGGGTCCTCGTTGAGGTCGGCGATGGCGCCGTACAGGTCCTCGGCCGGCGCGTCGCCGGCGACGTCGACGTGGTGGCTCTCGATGCCGACCTCCTCGCAGTCCCGCCGTTTCATGTTCACGTAGGTCTGGCTGGCGGGGTCGTCGCCCATCAACACCGTCGCTAGGCCCGGTCGCGCGCCCGCGGCGGCGAGCGTCTCGATCGCGTCGGTCAGGTCGTCGCGAATCTCGCTCGCGACGGCGTTGCCGTCGATGATCTCGGTCATCACTCGAGAGGGTGGTCGCGAGGCTAATCAACCCTCGGATTCGTGCTCACTTCCGCTCCGGATGTCGGTAGAATATCCACGTACGTGGGTAAACCAATGGACAGACGCGATCGACCATACTCTGCGAGAATCCTCGTCCCGTCCGCGACCGCGAGACGCGCTGATGGTTCCGATCGCCTCGTCCCGCGGATCGCCGACTCACCGACTGGTTCCCGGCTCCGAGACCTCCCACTCCGCCGTCTCGCGTTCCGCGGTGACGACGGCGGCGTACTCGGTCGAGGGAGTGTAGTAGTCGCGTTTGCCGGCCGCCTCGGCTAGCCGCATCGCCTCTCGCTCGTGGATCTCGCGGGCCGCCCGGAGCGCGTCGTCGGTGAGGTCGACGGACGCCGCTTCGAGTTCTTCCGCCAGCCGATCCGTCCACGCGTCGTCGGGCAGCAAGCAGACGGCTCGATCGTCCACCGACAACGGCGGCCTGTCGGCGACGTGATCGCCCGTCCCTGCCAACTCCTGTCGCTCGATCGCTTCGAGGGCGGCCGTAACCGTCGACCGATCGGCGTCGAGTTCGGCGATCGTCTCCTCGAGAAGGTCGGGGTCGATCGGCGCGTCCAGCGTTTTGGCTTGTGGCGCGGGATCGCGGTCCGACTCGTGTCTGATCGTCTCCTCCGCGACCGGATCGCTGTCCTCGGCGACCCCCGGAAGCGGTTCGGCGGCGAACGGCTCGCCGTCGCGGAACCGAACCGGGACGAACCCGATCGTCTCGTCGGTCGTGATCGCTTCGAACAGGAGCCCCCGATCCGGCTCGTAGGTGTCGAGGTCGAGGCCGATTCCGTCCGGCGGATCGGCGTCGAGCAGCGGGTCCGGAACTGGTGCGACGACGGCCTCGCCCTCTTCCCGGAGTCGCCGCGCGTGCGGCGCGTCGCCCGTCGCGCGTTCATCGATCGCGCTCGTCACGAGCATCGGGAACTTCTCGCGCGCGTCGTCGTCGACCGCCCAATCGATCGGATCGCCGGGCCTGGCCCGCATTCGATCCGCGAGCGCGGAGACGTCGATCGCGAACGTCGACGCGGCCGTCTCCGCCGTCTCCCGGAGTTCGTGAAGCCGATCGTCGTCGGTCGTCGTGCCTATCGGACGCTTGGACATGGACGATCGTACAGGGAGTCGTCTGATAAGACGCGTGCCGGCGAGTGACAGCGTCCGCTACTTGGAGGACAAAAAACGCAGAAACCGCCGATCGTTGTGCCAGTCTTACTCGTACAGCGGGTTCTCGTCGCAGAGCGCCCGCACTTCTTCGCGGACCTCCTCGATGACGGACTCGTCTTCGGGGGCGTCGACGACCCGGGTAATCAGATCGGCGACGCGGCGGCAGTCGTCCTCGTCGAAGCCGCGGGTCGTCAGGGCGGGGGTGCCGGCGCGGATGCCGCTTGGGTCGAACGCCGATCGGGTCTCGCCGGGGACGGTGTTCCCGTTGAGGACGATACCGGCCGCTTCGAGGGCTTCTTCGGCGTCGCCGCCGGACGTCTCGGGGTGGCTCTCCCGCAGGTCGACGAGCACGAGGTGGTTGTCGGTCCCGCCGGAGACCAGCGAGAAGCCGTTCTCGGAGAGGCGCTCGCCGAGGGCCTTCGCATTCGTGACGGTCTGCTCGGCGTAGTCCTCGAACTCGGGTTGGAGGGCCTCCTTGAAGCCGACGGCCTTGCCGGCGACGTTGTGCATGAGCGGGCCGCCCTGACCGCCGGGGAAGACCGCCGAATCGATGTCGTCTGCGAACTCCTCGGTCGTCATGACGATGCCGCCGCGGCCGGCCCGGATGGTCTTGTGGGTCGACCCGGTGACGAAGTCGGCGACGCCGACCGGCGACTCATGGACGCCGGCGGCGACGAGGCCGGTGATGTGCGCGATGTCCGCGAGGTGGTACGCGCCGACCTCGTCGGCCGTCTCCTGGACGCGCTCGAAGTCGATTTCGCGCGGGTAGGCGGAGTAGCCCGAGACGATGACGTCGGGTTCGAACTCCTCGGCGAGATCGGCGAGGCCCTCGTAGTCGAGGTATCCCGTCCCGGGGTCGACCTCGTACTGCTCGACGTCGTAGAGCTGCCCGACGAAGTTCGCCGGGTGGCCGTGGCTGAGGTGGCCGCCGTGGGTCAGATCGAGCGAGAGGATCTTGTCGCCCGGTTCGAGCATCGCGAAGTAGACGGCCTGGTTGGCCTGCGTGCCCGAGTGGGGCTGGACGTTGACGTGTTCGGCGCCGAACAGCTCCGTGGCGCGATCGATCGCCAGTTGTTCGATCTCGTCGGCGTACTCGCAGCCGCCGTAGTAGCGCGACCCGGGATAGCCCTCCGCGTACTTGTTCGTGAGGACGCTGCCCTGCGCGTCGAGGACCGCCTCGCTGACGTGGTTCTCGCTCGCGATCATCTGCAAGCCGTTTCGCTGGCGATCGACCTCACCTTCGAGAGCGTCGGCGACGGCGGGATCGACGTTCCGGACGTGCTCGTGTTCCATGCGCGAAATGCGGTCTGCCGACCGTATAAGTGTAGCCTTCCCCGGCAAGTCGAGCCACTACATCGACGGCGGAAGCGTCCGATTCCACGCTCCGTCACAGCGCGCCGCACCCGGGTCGATCGCCCCAGCAACTGGTCCTCTGTTGTGATTTGTTTTTTCTGTTCACCCGATACATCTAACTTGTCGGAGTGAGATGTAGCACATCGAATGATAGAGTGGGAGGTTGGCGACGGAACCCTCCACGTGACCGACGCGGACAACGCCGAGCTGTCGGTTCGCGGGACGAACCTCCTCGTCGACGGATCGGGTCCCGACGTTCCGCGACCCGTCGACGACACGGTCGTGGTGACGGCGGAAGAGCTTCGGTTCCCCCACGCCGTCGTCTACGCCTTCTCGCTCGGCTCGTCCGATCGGTACGAACTCGATCCTGCGGGCGCACCGCTCTCGTTGCCGCCCGGCGAGTACATCCTCGATATCGACACCGAGATCAAGGCGTACCTGCGCTTCTCGGGCGCCGCAACGGTCGAGAAGACCGACGACTTCGAGTCGACCGTCGTCACGTTTCCCGAGCGGACCCGGACGATCCTCGGATTCCGGAGTCGCCACGAACTTCCGGCCGGGACGATCGCGGTTCCCGACACGCCCGACGGACTCGCGACCGCGATCTCTCACCTCGCCTCCTCGCACAAGACCACCGGCCCGGATCGAACGTATCCGACCCTCAGGGGCCACCCGCCGCTGATCGAACGCAACGACGACCTAGCGGTCGCCGATTGCATCCGATCGGACACGCCGGATACCGGAATCGAACTGCACGTGCCGCCGGAGTACGAGTCGCTGTTCGTTACGGCGCCGCTCGCGTACTACCTGCAGGCGGCGGTGCGGCTCGACGACGGCGAGCGACCGCGACTCCGCCTCGCCGACGTCGGCCGCGAGTCGGAACTCGCTTCGCTTCCCGACCTCGAGCACGACGTCGAACGGCTGCTCCGGAAGACGTTCTTCCTCGACTGCCTGGCACGCAACGCGGGGCCGTACGGAACCACGCTCGCGGAAGTGAATCTCCTCGAGGCGCTCGAACTCGACGCCGCCGAGCTCTACGACGCGTCCCCGCAGGAGCGACTCGACAGGTACCTCGACGTTCCGTACGCGGCGATCGAACACCGGCTTCCGGAGTGGCACCTCTCGACGTACGTCACGCCGAGCCGCGACAACGTCGATACGCTCCCGTTCCTCCTCGATCGCATGAGCATGATTTACCTGCCCCGAACATCGGAGCTGCAGGGTCGAGAGCTGGTCGAGCGCTCGCTCGAAGATTTCTACCGCAACACCCCGACGAGGGTCGGCCGCGCCAGCGCCGGCCAGGTCGCGTCGGTCGATATCGTCAAACCTGAACTCCGCAACGGCCGGGTCCACGGCTGGCTCGCGGACGGCGTCCCGATCGACGTCTTCAAGTCGGCGCCCGAAGCCTACCGCAACCGGCTGTCCTACCTCGAGCGAACGAGCGACGCCACGTCGATCTGCGTCGTCCTGAACGATCCGGAGATGGTCGGCGAGCACGACCACGTCGCGGAGATCTACCGCCAGCGGTCCACGGAGCTGACGATGGACGTCACCGTCACGGAGTCGCTCAGGACGAGCGAGCTCGCCCGGGTCTTCGAGAGCGACTACGATTTCGTCCACTACATCGGCCATTGCGAAACCGACGGCCTCCGCTGTCCCGACGGCTACCTCTCGACGACGAGCCTCGATCGGTGTGGCGTCCAGACGTTCTTCCTGAACGCCTGCGGCTCGTTCTACGAGGGGATGACCCTGATCGAGAAGGGCAGCGTCGCGGGCGCAGTGACGTTTACGAAGGTGCTCAACGACCACGCGGTCAAGGTGGGATCGACGTTCGCCAAACTCCTCGTTCACGGATTCAGCATCGAACGCGCGATGTGTCTCGCCCGTCGGCGCATCATGATGGGCAAAGACTACGCGGTGGTCGGCGACGGCACGCACTCGCTCACTCAGGGAGAGCCGACGACCGTGCGAATTGCCGAACTCGACGACGGCGACGACGAGTACCTGGTGACGTTCGACTGCTACTCGACGCGGGTGACCGGTTCGTACTACTTCCCGCACACCGAGGACAACGAGTACGCCTACCTCTGTGGCAACGAGTCCAACTTCACGCTCTCCGAATCGGAACTGGCGTCCCTGCTCGCGGAATCGGAGTCGTCGGTGATCTACAACGGGGACGTCTACTGGTCAAAAGAACTGTCGTCTCACTTCGACCCGTGAGCGGCCGCTCACGGCCCGCCGTACGTGCTGACTCGTTTTGCTCGCATCGCAGGGATTCGTCGTTGGTCGATTCGATGGTAGTTGGCGGCATCACGGACGGCCCACCACAGCCGATTGCGTGTTACACCCATACAATCGTGTAATAACAAACGGATAGTATATATCTATTGTCATCATTTGAATGACGCTTCTCGGTGTGGAAGAAACGGGTCGAATCGACCCCGACCGACCGTGTAACTATTCCAATGTGTTTGCACGAGATCCGCCGGCCCGTTGGTTGTCTGACGATTTTTGAGACAAAAATTTCCGGTTTGTCGGCCAGACGAGAAGTTGTCCTGTGCAAACGGCCACCAAAATTAAGTAATATGGGTTCGTTTACTTCTGCATAGGCATGACCTCGAATTTACTCAATCATCAGATTGACGATATCCTCGCGTCCGTGCTCGAGGACGCGAGCGGAGACGTGTACATGGTCAACCCGTCGCGAGAAGCTATCGAAGAGTTCGTGACCGTCGCAACGGAGTTCGACGGCACGCTTCCGGCAGTCCACATGCTCGCCGACGAGCGCACCCTGAAGGAGGTTATGGACGACTTCATCGTCGCTTCCAACGCCGCCGATCTCATCGTCGAGGACGCGCTCGCGCTGCGCACGCTCAAGGAGGCGCCGGAGAATTCGCTTCTGGTCACGGGAGATCGCGTCATCGCCGTCGTGCACGCCGGCGATCGCGTCGGCGGCCTCGTCACCGACGACGAGAGCTTCGTCGAGGATACCTACGAGACGTACGCGGCCCGCTGGGAGGACGCCGACACGTTCAACCTCCGAACGCCGCCGATTTCGAGCGTTCGCGATACGCTCTCCGAGGAGATCAGCCCCGACGCCGAAGAGGACTTCACCGCCATTCTCAACTCGCTCGAGACCGCCCGCGGCGACGGCGATGGCCTCGACGAAGTTACCATCTCGCTGCTGGTCGCCGCGAAGAACGAGGCCCTGCTGTACGACATCAGCAAGTGGGGCGAAGACGTCGGCATCGCCTCGAAGGCGACGTTCTCCCGCACCAAGACCAAGCTCGAAGACATGGGTCTGATCGACACCGAGAAGGTCCCGATCGATGTCGGCCGTCCGCGCCTGCGACTGAAAATCGGCGACGACCGACTGCGTGAGGCCGACAACGGCCAGCTCGCGACGGTCGCCCAGAGCATCCTCAACTAGTCGACGACAGTTTTCGACGAGGGGCGGTCCGTACGTTCGGTCGATCGCTCGTTTTTCGGAACCGTTCGATCGCGGCTGCGAACGCCGTCAGCGGCGGCGCTTGAACCAGTATATCGCCACGGTCACGACGATCACCGCGCCGACTCCCGCGGCGGCCGCGAACCGACGGAACGTCGCACCGTCGGACGCTCGATCGCCCCGCGAGTCGTCCGCTTCGGACGGAGGCTCGGTCTCGGATTCCGACGGCGACTCGCCGGTCCGGTCGGTCGCTCGAGGCGCGATCGCGAAGACAGAGAGGCCGGGCGACTCCGCCTCGAACGCGTGAAACGTCCGCGACGTTCCGACGTGTCGCGTCGGGAGCTCGGTCCACGTCCCGTCGTGAAGCCGATAGAGCGAGACCGCATCCGGTCTGAGGTCTCGCTCGACGAGTTGCGCGTCGGCGACGCGGAACCGGAAGGTGACATCGTCGATATCCCCGTCGGCGATCGTGTGATCGACGACCACGTAGCCGAGCGGCTCGCCCGCCGCGATCGACGAGAACGTCTCGCCGGCGGCGGGAGCGGTCCGGCTCTCCGAGATGGAGAGCGAAAAGTTCCCGTCGACGGTCGGCGTGACGTCCAGGCCGTCGAGCGCGAGGCCGTCGGCATCATCCCCGTCGACCGCAATCGACGCGGAGACGCCCGCTCGAGCGCCGTGGACGACGACGTCGACGCCGCTGTCGGGCGTCGGAGCGACGCTGACCGACAGGGGTGTGGCGGATCCGTTCGAGTCGTCACCGTCGCCGATCGTTCCCCCGCCGAAATCGCCGCCGTGGAACCCGCCCGGACCGCCCGGAGATCCCGTCCCGTCGTCGATCTCGTACCCGTTGACGTCGAGATCGACCGTCCGCACGTCGCCGGCGTGCCACTGGACGGTGGGATCTGCCTCGACGCCGTCGACGTAGAACCGGACGATCGCGCCCTCGTCGTCGGTCGTTCCGTCGACCTGCAGTTTCGGATCGAACGCGCCGGCGCCGCCGTAGCGGCCCGCGTCCGCGGTCGTGAGTTCGCCGCGGACCTCGCCGCCGACCGTCGCGGTGACGGTTACGCCCGCCGGAATCGGTTCCCCGTCGGCAGTCAACTCGCCGTAGTAGGCCGCCGGCGGTGGCGGCGGCGTCCCCGCGACGGGAGGCGCGACCGCGAACGCGAGGACGAAGACGACGCCCGCGAGGGCGAATCGAACCCATCGTCGCCGTGGTGTCGTGTATCCGGTCATCGTCGATTAGCTGGCGAAACCGCCGAACCACTCGTGCTGATCCAGGTCCAGCATTTCGGCGAGTTCGTCGTACGTGACGCCGTTCGGGACCCGAGCGGGGACCGTACTCTCTTCGGTCACGTAGACGAAGTACCCGCCGTAGGGGCTGACGGGCTGTTCGGTGACGTAGTCGTCGCCGACGAACCGATCGTCTTCGGTCTCCTGGAATTCGTAGCTGCTAAACCGAAACTCGTTCGGATGGTTGGGAAGTGCGGGCTGCCCCTCGGGAGTTCGTAGAGGTTGAGCAGATCGATCGCCGAAAGGGTCCGCCGCGCGTCGAAGGCGGCCTCCGCGGAATTGTAACTGCGGGGCGCCACGAACTGCCAGCCGGGTTCGAGCGTCCGCTGGGTCGGCCGCGCCGGCGTCTCGTCGCGGAAGTCGACCACCGCCCGCGCGTCGGTTTCGGGTATGACGACGACCGCCTCGAGTGCTTCAAGTCGGTCGGCGCCGTCGGCGAGAGCCCACGTCCCCGCGTCGGCGTCGTATCGGTAGATCGCGCCGTCGAAGTCGTCGAACGCCTCCGCCAGGGTTCCCTCGAGCCCGCCCGGCGTCCCGAAGGAGTAGACGCCGCCGCCGGTCATCTCGAGGTCGATCGCGCGCCCCGATTCCCGGTCGAAAAGACACAACGTCCAAGTCCGGCGCGCGCCTCGACGCGAGTATGTACGAAGCGATCCGCGCCTATCCCGACGGGGACAGTACGGTCGCCAGAGTCGCAAAGGCGGCGGCCGAGTACGGGTTCGAGGGCGTGATCGCGCGAAATCGCGGGGGTTCGCCCGCGGCGTACGATTCCGATCGGATCGCCAACGAGTACGGGATCGACGTCGTCGAGGGCGTCGAGATCCGGGCCGACGACCCCCGGCAGGCGAGCGGCGCGGTCGGAAACCACCGCAGTTCCGAGACGATCGTCGCGGTCGAGGGGGGGTCGAACGCGTTGAACCGGTTCGCCGTCGAGAACGAGAAGGTGGACGTGCTCGCCCGGCCGATGGCCGGGCAGGGAGACGTCAATCACGTCATCGTGAAGGCCGCCACGGAGAACGGCGTCCGACTGGAGTTCGACCTCTCCGACGTGCTCCGATCGGCCGGCGGGCGGCGAGTGCGATCGATCCAGTCGCTGCGCAAGCTCTCGGAGCTCGTCGACCACTACGACGCGCCGTACGTCGTCAGCGCCGGGCCCCGATCGCACCTCGAACTGCGCGCACCGCGGGAGTTGCAAGCGGTGGGCGAGCAGATCGGCCTCTCGGCCGAATTCATCGAGCGTGGGCTGGCCGAGTGGGGTCGGCTGGCCGAGCGCAATCGACGCATCCAGTCCGAGTCGTTCATTGATCCGGGGGTCGAACGAGGCAGGTATGAAGAAGAGCCTTGAGGACCACGCCGCCCGGTTCGACGAGAAAGCGGGCGAGTACGACGAGTCGAAATCCGACGAGTACCGCGCCTGCGCGAACCTCGTGATCGAACACGCCGCGCCCGCAAGCGACGATATCGTCCTCGACCTCGGAACCGGCACGGGAGCGATCGCGATCGCACTCGCGCCCGACGCCGACCGGGTCGTCGGCCGCGACATCAGCGAGGGGATGATGGACGAAGCGCGAACGAAAGCCGGCGAACGGGGAGTCGACAACGCCGAATTCGATCGGGGAACCTTCAGGGAACCGGAGTACGACGGGCAGGTGGACGTCGTCACCTCGAACTTCGCCATGCACCACCTCTCGGACGACGAGAAACGCGAGGCGATCGCGGTCATCGCCGACCTCGAACCCCGCAAATTCGTCCTCGGGGACGTGATGTTCTTCGGCGAGCCCGACCCCTCGGCACCGTTCTACGATCCCGAGGTGGACGATCCCGCGACCGTCGGCGTGCTCGCGGACGCCTTCACGGACGCCGGCTTCTCGCTGACCGCGGTCGAGCGCGTCCACGACCAGGTCGGCGTGCTGGTCGTCGAGCGGACGCCGACCGACGCGGACGAGGTGACCGACGAAGGCGCCGACGAATGAAACACCTCCCGAAACACCTGCGTCCGCGCTGGCGCTACCTCGCCGTCGAACTCGAGAGTTGGCCGGATGCATCGATCGATCGGCGGGCGTTCCAGCGCGAGGTCTGGTACGCTGGCCAGAACCTGCTCGGCGATCCGGGGAGCGCGGCCGCCGATCTGACCGTCGTCCGGTTTGCGTTCGTAGACGGCGTCGGTGAGGCGATCGTCAAGGTCAGACGCGGTGAGACGGAGCCGGCCCGGGCGGCGATCGCCTGCATCGACGAGATCGACGGCCAACCGATCGGGATACGGGTCCGCGGTATCAGTGGCACGATCCGTGCCGCTAATGAAAAGTATTTAGGGCGGCGCCGGCAAGATTCGGACAAGAGAAACGTCGTGTTCGGGAACGAGGAGCGAGTCGCCGTCGTGCGAACTGGATCTGCAGACGTGCGACTCGATGAGGCGTTCGCGGGCGCGACAGACCTCGATTACGATTTAGCGTGATACTATGCAGGGACAAGCCCAACAGCAGGCGTACGACCGTGGCATCACGATCTTCTCGCCAGACGGCCGACTCTACCAGGTCGAGTACGCTCGCGAGGCGGTCAAGCGAGGTACGGCGAGCATCGGCGTCCGAACGAGCGACGGCGTCGTCCTCGCCGTCGACAAACGAGTCCCCTCCCCGCTGCTCGAGGACTCGAGCGTCGAGAAGATCCACAAGGCGGACGACCACATCGGCATCGCGAGCGCCGGCCACGTCGCCGACGCGCGCCAGCTGATCGACTTTGCACGCCGCCAGGCCCAGGTCAACCACCTGCGCTACGGCGAGCCGATCGGCGTCGAGACGCTGACGAAGGAAGTCACCGACCACATCCAGCAGTACACCCAGGTCGGCGGCGCGCGCCCGTTCGGCGTCGCCCTGATCGTCGGCGGCATCGACAACGGCGAACCGCGACTGTTCGAGACCGATCCTTCGGGGACCCCCTACGAGTGGAAGGCGCTGGCCGTCGGCGCCGACCGCGGCGAACTCCAGGACTACCTCGAGGAGAACTACGACCCTGAAGCCGACCTCGACGGCGGCATCACGCTCGCGCTCGACGCGCTGGCGTCGGTCAACGACGGCTCCTTGCTCCCCAACGAGGTCGGGCTGGCGACCGTCGACGTTGAGACGGAGTCGTTCGACCACTTCGACTACGACCGGATCGAGAGCCACCTCGACGAGCACGACCTGCTCGCGACGGACGACGAACCCGACGAGTAACCACCGTAATCGAGACGGCCCGGGGTGGTTCGCGCGACTCGCGCGCGGCCATCCAGCGGTCGTGGCGTCTTTTCATCGGGACCGCTCTGTTCCGCCCGAGGGACACCTCCGGGGTGCGGTCGTTCGGCGTTCGATCGGAATCGAACCGGCGCTCGCACGGTCGCCCGTCGATCGGTTCCCGAGGCCGGGTCGGATCGGAGGCCGGACCGGATCGCGGCGTGAACGGTTCCCCGTCGGGAAACACTCTTTAAATTGGGGGCGGAACGTCCGGGTATGATATCCCTCGACGAGGCGGTGACGGCGCGACTCGAATCGCACGGGGCGCGCTTCGAAGTACTGGTCGATCCGGACGCGGCGCTGGCTATCAAACGCGGCGAGTTCGAGGGCGACCTCGAAGACGCGATCGCCGCGGAAGATGTCTTCGAGGATGCCGCGCGCGGCGATCGGCCCGCCGAGAACGACCTCGAGACGGTCTTCGACACCACCGATCCGCTGGAGATCATCCCCGAGGTGATCGAGCGCGGCGAGATCCAGATCACGGCCGAGCAGCGCCGCGAGATGCAAGAACAGAAGCGCAAACAGCTGATCGACACGATCGCTCGCAACGCGATCAACCCGCAGATGGACAACGCGCCGCACCCGCCCGAACGGATCGAGAACGCGCTCGAGGAGGCCGGATTCACGGTCGATCCGATGGAACCGGTGGAGACGCAGGTCGACGACGCCCTTGACGCCCTGCGACCGGTGATTCCGATCCGGTTCGAGGAGGTGACGATCGCGGTCCAGATTCCGCCCGAGTACGCCGGCAGCGCGCAGGCGCAGATCCGCCAGTTCGGCGAGCTCGAGCGCGAGGAGTGGCAACCGGACGGCTCCTGGATCGGCGTGCTCACGTTCCCTGCGGGGATGCAAAACGACTTCTACGACGTGGTCAACGAGCATACCAGCGGCGAGGCCGAGACGGAGATCGTCAAGGACAAAGACGATCTGAAGACGCGGTAGCGACCGTCGGGTCGTCGATCGGGGGCCTCGTCTGTCGGGGACTACACCGATCGCGGATCGGTGCGATCGCGCGCCCGTTTTGACCGCAGACGGTCCGCTCAGCCGCGGTGGTAGCCGATCAGGAAGCCGCCGACGAAGCCGACGCCGATCGACAGGACCGAGAGGACGGGTCCGGCCCAAGATCCGGCCGCGACCGCCGCGTCTCCGCCGGAGCCGACGAACGCGGCGGCGAGTCGACGCCAGTCGACGGCGACGATCCCAACCGACTCGAGGTACCGGACGATCATCAACTCGATCGCGAGGATGATCGCGAGGGGTTTCGCGAGTCGTTTCGTCCCGAACCCGAGACAGCCCCCGAGCGCTGCCGCCGCGAGTAGCCCGCTGCTGAGCGTCGTCGGATCGACGTCGATCATCACGCTCGGAGGTTAGCGACTAGGATCTTGACTGTTGTGATTAGCGGACAATCGCGCCTCGTGATAGTTCTGTCGGCAGTCGAACGCGAGACGGCGGCGGATTCCGATCGAATCGCCGGAGCGCGCCGTGCACGGGATTCAAGACGGTCGGGCGCGTACGGCGACGTATGAGCGTCGGCCGTTCAACGGAGGTGACTGACCGGCATCTCCACCGACCGTAACGTCGTGTCGCAGTCCGCTGGAGGTCCCCGCGATCCTCGAAGCCGCCGGTGTGTGACTGGTGCCACGAAGACGATCAGGCGTATCGACAGCGAACCAGACGTCGTCGACCAGCGACGCGTCCGCCGGACGGGGTTCGAGTTGTCCGCGGGTGATCGCCCGTGAAGGCGGTGATCGCGAAGCGGGTCGATTCGGGAGCCCCCGACACGAGCGAGATTCGCGACCTCGCTCGGGCCGCCGGATACGAGGTGGTCGACGAAGTGACTCAGTCGCGGACGGCCGATGCCGCGCTCCAGCTCGGCGAAGGGAAAGCCGAGGAACTCGCCGATCGGGTCGCGGAGACCGGCGCGACGACGGTCGTCTTCGACAATCGACTCGGCCCGTACCAGACGTACAACCTCGGCCGGCTCCTGCCCGACGGCGTCGAAGTGATCGATCGGTTCACGCTGATCCTCGAGATCTTCGGCCAGCGCGCCCAGACCCGAAAGGCACAGCTCCAGGTGGAACTCGCCGAACTCCGCTACGAACTGCCGCGCGTCGAGGCAAAGACCAGTCTCGCGAAGCGCGACGAACACCCCGGGTTCATGGGGCTGGGCGAGTACGACGAGAGCCGCGAGCAGGACATCAAAGACCAGATCAGCCGCATTCGGGACGAACTCGAGCGGATCGAGCGGACCGAAGAGCAGCGGCGGGAACGCCGCCGCGACTCCGGCTTCGACCTCGTCGCGCTGGCGGGGTACACCAACGCCGGGAAGTCGACGCTGCTGCGACGGCTCGCCGACGACCTCGACGTCGAGGCGAACGAGGACCTCCACCCGGACCTCGACCCGACGGCCGAGTCCGAGGACCAGCTGTTCACGACGCTCGGCACGACGACTCGTCGGGCCGACATCGACCCCCGGGACGTGCTCGTGACCGACACGGTCGGGTTCATCAGCGACCTACCCCACTGGCTCGTCGAGTCGTTCAAGTCGACGCTGGATTCGGTCTACCGGGCTGATCTCGTCCTGCTCGTCGTCGACGTCAGCGAGGACGTCGACGAGATCCACGAGAAACTCGTCACCTGTCACGACACCCTCTACGAACGCAACGAGGCGCCGATCGTGACGGTGCTAAACAAGATCGACGCGGTCGACGAGGACGAACTTGCGGAGAAGCGGGACGCGCTCTCGGCGCTCGCTCCGAACCCGGTCGCGGTGAGCGCCCGGGAGGGGACGAACGTCGACGAACTTCTCGATCGGGTCGATCGGGAACTCCCCGACTGGGAGCGCGAACGGCTCGTGTTGCCGATGACCGACGACACGATGAGCCTCGTCTCCTGGATCCACGACAACGCGAACGTCGAGGACGTCACCTACGGCGACGAGGACGTCCTCGTCTCCTTCGAAGCCCGCCCGGCAGTGATCTCGCAGGCTCGATCGCGAGCGAGCGAGTTGCGGACGACCGCGGCCACGGAATCGGCGTAGCGCACTGCCGTCGCCGCGAGAAGGCCGATTCCGTTATCTCTCCACGTCTCCGGATCGCTCCCGTTCTAAGACCGGACGATCCGGTGTTCCAAGCTTCGCGAGGTACCTGTAGATCGGGAAGAGGAGGTCCTCTGCCACGCCGCGAACGCTCGGCTCGCTCGCGTAGACGATAACGGGAACGTCGGCGTCATCCGCGAGGTCAATGACGCGATCCGGGGTGCTCCCGAGAATCCACTGCCGGAGGCGACGCGTCCGCGACGCACCGATAACGAGTATCCCGCCGTTCTCTACCGCCGTCGTCACGAGTCCCTCGGCGACCGAGTCGGCGGTGACGTTGTGAACCTCGACCGATCCCGCCGCCGGGAGGGCGTTCAGCGTACGTCCGGGATTTTCGGCAGTGCCGACCTCGCCGGTGGGGCGGACGTTGATGACGTGAATCTTCGATCCGTCTTCGGCGAGGTCGTTGACGAAGGGTAACAGCGCCTCGTGGTGCGGTCCGCCGCCCGCCCCGACGTTGACGGTGGCCGGCACCCCCAACCCTCGTTCGATGAACCCGCTGGAAAACAGCACGTCGCAGGGGGCGTCGAACTCGACGCGCTGGGTTACGTCGGCGCTTTCCTCCGGATACCCCATGAGAATCAGGTCGGCCTGCTCGTTTCTGGCCGCCTGGACGATGCTGAACCCGACGTCGCGCGAAATGTGCCCCTCGACGGTGTAGTCGACGTCGATGTCGGCAGCGGCGAGTACGTCGCCGATTCGCGACGCGCGTTCCTCGGCGGTTTCGGTGACCATCTCGCTCGGTGTCTGGTCCGGAATCTGGGTCACGTTGACGACCCGGATTAGCGGATTACTCGCGTGGAGACTCCCGATCGTTGCCGCCAGTCGAACGTGTGCCGGCGCGCGGTCGGGCCGACGGACGGGAACGAGGAGCCGGAAGCGGTCCGCGTCCGTCGCTGCCGTCCCGTTGCTGGTCGATTCGATCGGCGTTGCTTCGGCCGCGGATCCGCCGCCACTGGCGGCCGACTGCGCCGCCATCTCGTCCGGCGAGTACGGAGAGACGACCCGCTCGAACAGCTCTTCGGTCTCCGGAGCCCCGCCCCAGATCAGATAGGCGGCGAGCAACGCACCGACGAGTACCGTCCCGACAACGACGCCAATGGTCGGTAGATTCGTAATGAGTGCCAGGTTCGCCAGAATGCCGATGATCGGTACCAGCGGCACGAGCGGGACGCGGATCGGCCGCTCGATGTCGGGAAAACGCCGCCGCGAGACGATGAGCGCGATGTTGACGACCGACAGGGGAGCGAGCAGATTGAACGTCGCGAACCCGGTCAGAGCTTCGAGCCCGAGAGACATGCCGCCAAGTCCACCCTCGGCGGGAAACAGCATGATGAACCCGACGATGAGGGTGACGATGGTCGCAGTGACGGTCGTAACGCTCCAGAACGGCGTGCCGTAGACCGGATGAATGCGGGAGAAGCGCCGCGGTGCCTGCCCCTGTCGCCCCATCAGCGACCCGATGCTACTGGCGGCGAGCACGCTCGCGTTTGACGCACTCACCATGCTGAAGATCGCACCCGCAACGATCAGCGCCATGCCGATACTCCCGAGGAAGGCGTTCGCGACGCTTCCCATCGCCGTTTCGCCCTCTTCCGCGATGACTTCGGCCGGGATCGGGGCGTTGACCATCGCGACGATGACGAACGCGTAGAGGATCGTGACGGCGACGATGCTCGCCGCGATGGCGCGGGGAACCGTCTTTCGGGGTTCGATGATTTCGCCCGCGCTGGCAGCGATGGCCGAGAAGCCGAAGAACGTGATGAACGCGAGTGCGGCGATCGAGACGATTCCCGTGACGTCGGTCGAGACGGCCGCAGTGAACGTTCCGACCGTCTCTGCCGGTGCTTTGTACGCGAAGGCACCGGCGATGAACGCGATGAGAACGGCGACTTTCGCCCCGCTGACGAGGACCTGAAAGGTCCCGCTCTCCTCGGTCCCCCGGGCGTTTAGCGAGCCCAGAAGGATAGCTGCCAGCACGCCGATCGTTCCGTGAGGGACCGGCCACCCGTGTGGCAAGATGAACTCGAAGAACCACTCGTCCATCGTCGCGAGATAGAACGCGGTCGTCCCCGTATACCCCAAGAATAGTGACACGCCGACCGCGTATTCCAAGAGATCGCGATCGAACGTTCGCGAGCTGAACAGGTAGCCGCCGCCGTTCTCCGCGTAAATCGAGGCGAATTCGGAGTACGAGGCCGCCGTCACCCCCGCGATGAGCGCCGCGATGACGAACGCGATAACCGCGCTACTTCCGATCGCGGCCACCGCGGTCCCCGAGAGCGAGAAGATGCCGGCAGCGATCATCGTCCCCAGCCCCAGCGCGAAGGCCACCCAGAAACCGAGGGTCCTCGTGTGTTCGACCATAGCACAGGTTCGGCTGGGAATCCGGTAAACGTTCAGGCGTAACACGCAACCAGGCTCCCCCACCGAGAGCCCGTCACCGGCCTCGAACGAACGGCATCTGGATGCGATCCGACGAGCGTCGCGTCGTTCCCGGGTTCCGTCGACGGGGCGACGCGCGAGACGGGGACCACGCGTCGCCCCCCAAGCCGATCGCTGGCCCCAACCCCAACGATATAAATCGCTGACCCCAGTCCAGTAGGATATGGAACGTGTTGCAATCATCGGTGCCTCCATGACCCAGTTCGGGCAGCGCGAGGGCGAGTGGATCCTGGACCTCCTCGCGGAGGCCGGGATCGACTGCCTCGCCGACGCGGGTGTCGACGCGGCGGACGTCGAGCACCTGTACGTCTCGAACATGGCCAGCGGGGAGTTCGAGGGACAGACCGGGGTGATGAACGCGCTGGCGCACGACATCGACGCGATGCCGGCGTACACCCAGCGGATCGACCAAACGAGTTCGAGCGGCGGTGCGGGCATCTACGCCGCCTGGCAGTCGGTCGCCAGCGGGGCCAGCGACATGACGCTGCTGGTCGGCGGCGAGAAGATGACCCACAAGACGACCGGGGAGGCGACGGACGTGATCGCGTCGCTGACCCATCCGGTAGAGTACAAGACCGGCGTCACCCTGCCCTCGTTCGCGGGGCTGACCGCCCGCCACTATCTGGAGCGGTTCGACGCGCCCCGGGAGAGTCTCGCGAAGGTCGCCGTCAAGAATCACGAGAACGGCGTCGACAACCCGAAGGCGCAGTTCCGGAAGGAAGTCGACCTCGAGACGGTGCTCGAGTCGCCGATCATCGCCGACCCGCTGCGGCTGTACGACTTCTGTCCGATCACCGACGGATCGGCGGCGCTGATGCTCTGTCCCGAAGCCGTCGCGAAGGAGTACACCGACGACTACGTCGTGATCTCGGGTATCGACGGCGCGACGGACACGCACGTCGTCCACGAGCGCGAGGATCCGACCGTGATGGACGGCGTCGTCGAGAGCGGGACGGGCGCTTACGAGATGAGCGGGCGCGGACCCGAGGATATCGACGTCGCGGAACTTCACGACATGTTCACGATTCTCGAGTTCCTCCAGATGGAGGGGCTCGGCTTCGCCGAGCAGGGCGAGGCCTGGAAACTCGTCGAAGAGGGCTACACGGAGCGCGACACCGGCGAGTTGCCGATCAACACCTCCGGCGGACTCAAATCGAAGGGGCACCCGCTGGGCGCCAGCGGCGTCGCTCAGGGCGTCGAGATCTACGAACAGCTGATGGGCGAGGCCGGCCCGCGACAGGTCGAGGCCGACGTCGGCCTCTGCTGTAACGTCGGTGGCTTCGGCAACTGCGTGATCACGACCATCATGGAGGCAGCACGATGACGATGGACGCAACCCGGTACGAGGACGGCTCGATCAGCTACCCCGGTCACCCGCGCGGCCCCGGCGGCGCGGAACCGGCGGAAACGATCGACCTCAGCGAGTACACCGCCGAGGTCGTCACCTGGACGACGAGCACCGCGACGCCGCCGGGCGTCCGCGAACCCAACACGCTCGCGATCGTCGAGTTCGACGTCGACGGCGAACCGGTCCGGGCGATCGGGCAGGTGACGACCGACGAGATCGAGACGGGCGACGAGGTCCGCCCGGTCCACGTCGAGGAGCTCCGCGAACCCGGGGCCGGCATCCGAGAACCCGAGAGCCAGGCCTGGGACGGCTACCGGTTCGAACCGGTGTAAGTCGCGCCGTTAGTTTTCGTTTTCGTCGTCGTTCCCGTCAGTGCCGTCGGCGGCGTCACTGTCGCCGTCGTCGCGGTTCGATCCGTCTTCACCGTTCGTCCCGTCGTCCCCGCGGCTCTCGCCGGTATCGTCTTCACGCTCGTTCTCGTCCCCGTCCCCCGCGTCGTCTTCCGGCGCGTATTGATCCTTCAACGTCTCGAGTTCGGCGTCGACGTCGACGGCCGCGTTCGAGGGCTGATCCTCCTCGGTAGCCGTGTCATCACCGTCCGCGTCATCTCCGTCGCTCTCGCCCGGGCGGTCGATGTCGATGTCGACCCGAGTCCCGCCGCTCGATCGCTCGCCCGCGTCGAGTTCGTCCGTCACCCGCGCGAGGCGTCGATCGACGTCGTCGCGTAACTCGCGCGCCTCGGCGAGGAGATCGCGGGCGCCGTCGTCGGCTGACAGCGCGCCGTCGGTGGCAGCCCGCTGGAGTTCCTCCAGGACCGTATCGAGCTGTGACAGCGTCGTCCGCCGGAGCGTGCTCGCCCGTTCGGTCACGTCGTCGGCCGCGTCCGTCGTCCGTTCGCGGACCTCACGCTCGGTTCGCACGAGCCGGAGACCGCGCTGAAACGCTTCGAGGGCGCGGACGCTGGCCTCGAGTCCGGCGAGGAGCGCGGGGATGGCGACCTCGTCCGTCATCCGAAGCAGTTCGGTCGGAGACGGCGGGCGGGGAAGCGGCGGTCGGCCGCGAACGCTCGGTCGTCGATTCGTCGCCCGGAGCTCCCGACGAAGCTCGTCGACCGTTCGCGTGAGTTCGCGAACCGCCTCCGTAAGTTCGTCGTCGCGTTCGGTCATGCGTCACGTACGTCCTCCGATGCAAAAAGCCGGCCGATCGTTTCGCGGCCGCGATCTCGAGCCGGCGTTTCGCTCGAAATCCCGTTGAAAGAGGGTCCAGGTCGCAATATTTATTGGCGACCTATCTGTTAGTTATAAAAGAATGGAACGCGAGTCCGGGCGCGGCTCTTCCGATCTGGCGACGTTTGCGCAGGCGCTTACGACGCTCAAGCGGGAGGGGAGCAACCTGCTACTCGTGGGGGCGGACACGGCCGACGTTCATCACGCCATCTGTCACCGGTTGCTGGGGGAAACGAGTCACGGTTCGCGCTACCGGCTCTTCGTCACGAACGGCGACGATCGGCGGGTAGCTCACGAACGGGACTCGACGACGGAGACGATGCGGATGATCGACTACGCCGCGCTCGAACGCGCCGCGCTCGACGTCCCGACGGCCTCGGATCGGACGCCGATCGGGAGGCTCGGGATCGAAATCATCGAAGCGATCGACGACCTCGAAGCCGTGGCCCACGGCCTCGACCCGGCCGAACTCCGGGTCTGCGTCGATTCGCTGGTCCCGTTGCTCGAGGAGCACGCGGCCGAAACGGTGTTTCGACTGCTTCAGATGACGACCTCGCGGGTCGATCGCGCTCGGGGGATGGGCCACTACCACCTGCCGCTCGATCGAGCCCACGAGGCCGTCGTCCTCTTCGAACCGCTATTCGACGCGATCGTCGAGGTTCGATCGCGCGGCGATTCGTACGAACAGCAATGGGACCTCCGCGATCGGGGGCTGACCACCGATTGGCTCCCGCTCTCCCGCCGGTGAGCTGCATCCCATCGATCGGACGCTCTCACTCGGGCAACGGCGACGACGAGTAAGCGCATTGTTCGCTCACTCGCGCTCACGGGTCGCTACGCTCCCCGTTCGCGATTCGCGGTTCAAAGCGAACGAAGTGAGCGAGAACCGCGCTTGCTCCGAACCGCGCACTGGCCGATCCAAGCGTTTTTCACATCCCGGCGCCCCTGCACTGGTGTGCGAATCGAGAACAGTTTCATTCCCGTTCGCGGCGTCGGCGAGATCACCGAACGCCGGCTATGGGAGAACGGAATCACTCACTGGGACGAGTTCGACGGCAGCGTGGTCGGCGACACCCTCGCCGATCGGATCGAAACGTTCATCGACGACGGGCGAACCCACCTGGAACGGGGCGACGTCTCCGTCTTCGCCGACGCGCTCCCCGCCACGAGTCGGTGGCGGCTCTACGAGAACGTCAGGGCGGAGACGTGCTTTCTCGACATCGAAACCACGGGCCTGAACCCGAGTTGCAACGACGTCACGACGGTCAGCCTCCACCGGGACGGGGAGACGGCGACGTTCGTCAAGGGGCGCGATCTCACGGCTCGTCGACTCGAATCCGAACTCGCGGACGCCGCGTTGCTGGCCACGTTCAACGGGCAGCGCTTCGACGTCCCCTTCCTCGAAACGTGTTTCGATATCGACGTCTCCATCCCCCACGTCGATCTCATGTACCCCTGCAAGAAACTCGGTCTCGACGGCGGGTTGAAAGCGATCGAATGCGAGCTGGGGATCGATCGCGATGTGCCGGAGATCAGCGGTCGCGACGCCGTCCGCCTCTGGTACGAATACGAGGGTGGCGACGAAGCGGCCCTCGAGACGCTAATCGAGTACAACCGGGCCGACACGGCGAACATGGAGCCGCTGATGGAACTCGTCACCGATCGGCTCCACGAGACCGTCTTCGAAGCGGCCCGTTCTGACGGGTAACCGACGCACCGATCCGATGAGCGCGACTCGCAAATTTCCGCCGGCTGTACCGGCCGGCGGCGCCCCGCACGATCTCGCACGTACTTATACGGTCGTTCACTTCGTAGCCCCGGAAACATGACCGGATACACGTACGAAACCGATATCGACGTCCGGCTTCGGGACATCGATTTCATGGGCCACGTCAACAACGCCGTCTACGCGACCTATCTCGAACAGGCCAGGGAACGCTTTTTCATCGACGTCGTCGGCGTCTCACTCGCCGACGCGGCGACGGTCCTGGCGAACCTTGAGATCGACTACGCTCGGCCGATCGAGGCCGGCCAGGACGTCTCCGTCGCCCTCCGAGTTCCCGAACTCGGCGATTCGAGCGTCCCGATGGCGTACGAGATCCGCGCCGACGGACAGCGGGCGGCGACGGCGCGGACCGTTCAGGTGATCGTCGACCGGGAAACGGGCCGATCGGCGCCGATCCCGGCGGCGTGGCGGTCTCGAATCGAGGCGCATCGGGACTGACCGCATCGCCACTGGGGTTGGCGAGGTATCCGCGAAACGCGACAGAAGACGTCTGCTCAGGAACTCCGTTCGAGTTCGGCGAGTTCCACCTCACCGGAATCCGTTACGGCGACGTGATACCCGCAAAAGGGGAATTCGACCCGTCCGGTCGATCGACTCGCCCCGTTCTCTCGGGGGGCAAACAGTGAATCGAGCGCTTCGGGGTTGACCGCGTCGTAGAGTGCATCGTACTCCGGCGGTTCGAGATCGATCGGATCGATACCTTCGCGCTCGGCGATTGCAGCGATAACCTTGTAACTAAGTGACATGCCTTCGTCGGCATCCGAACGATCGAGCGAGAGTAGCATCGACCAGAGTCTTTCTTCGATCAGATATAAATCCTCTGGCCCCAACGCGTGCTTGTAGCACATATATGTCCTTCAATGACCGCTATCCGACACTCCAGTATATTTTGGACGTCGAGTTCGCAATGATCTATCGATATTCGATACTTACTGAACGTTTCAAGGGATAATATTCGTCGGGCAAGCAGGGGTTGTACGGACAGGTGACCGACTCATCCGTCGCGTGACACTATTCCGCGGTGGGGGAATTGATACGAGTTTCGATATCCTGCTGTCGATCTGTTCGATCGATTTCGGATCAATCGAGAGGACTACTAGAAGTACGTCATTTTCCCGGTCGCGTCGGATACCGGATCGAGGGAAGCCAGGGCGGGGATTTGAACCCCGGAAGTCTCGATTACAAGTCGAGTGCATGAACCGCCCATGCTCCCCTGGCGCTACCGATTCCTTATCCGTCCTCCTTTGAGTGTGTGTCGTTTTCCGACGAATCGTCGATCGATCGGGCCATCCCGATCCGGTAGGTGTCGTACCCGCGATCCCGGTAGAACCGTCTCGCGGCCTCGTTGTCGGCCATCGCTTCGAGGATCACCACCTCCGCGCCCCGGTCGGCGAGTTTCTCCTCGGCGACCTCGAGCAACGCGGCGCCGATTCCCCGATCCCGATAGTCGGGTTCGACGTAGAGGTTCGAGAGCAGCCCTCGCGTGGCGTCGAGTTCCAGCGACCCGCGCTCGATCGAGAACGTGGCGAATCCGACGAGGTCGTCGTCCGCGCGGGCGACGAGTAGGCCGCCCGTATGCAGGTGGGCGGCGAGTGTGTCCCGCATCGCCGTCCGGTTCGCCCCGGCGCGGACGTACGAGCCGTGATCGCGCTGGCTGCGAGCCAGCCGAACCCACAGCTCCGCGATCGCGTCGAGATCGGCCCGCGTCGCCGGCTCGATCGTCGGCTGAACGGTCATTACGCATCTTCTCGACCGCGAACCCGAAATGGCTTCTGCTCGGCACTGGGCGGGTTTCGAATGGGAAGCAAGGATCGGAGAACGGCGGCGACGCTCACACCGATCGACAGTCGGAACAGACCAGCTGCCCGTTGGCGTCCCACAGCGAGTCGGCGAGCGAGCCGCACGCCTCGCAGACGCCCTGCGTCGAGTACTCGTCGCCGCCGTTGGGGAGCAGTTGCGGTTCCTCGACGGCGGGGCGGGCGTTCGTCCCCTCGACGGGCCGTTCGTCTTCGATCGAGCGATCGATCCCCTGCGCAGGCGACGGTGTCGCCTGGAGCGAGCCCGCCGCGGTGATGACGTCCCGCTGGGTGACGACGCCGAGCAGTTCGTCCTCGTCCTCGACGACGATGTTTCGCACGTTTTCGCGGGCCATCGTGGTGGCGACGTCGGCGAGGGAGCGATCGGGGGAGACCGAGACGACCGGCGAGGTCATGACCTCCGCGACCGGCGTTTCGGCCGGATCGCCTTCGTCGGCGACGAGTCCGAGGACGTCCCACTCGGTCATGACGCCGATCGGTTCCGATCCGCGGAGCACGACGACGCTACTGGTTTGCTCTTCCCGCATCAGCCGGACGGCGCCGAGGACGCTATCCGACTCGCTGGCCCCGACGAATTCGGTCGTCAGGACTTCTCTGACCGACAGTTCCGATCCCATGTGCGAACAATACGCACACATCGGCTAAAAGCTACCTCCGGCACGTTTAAGAGAATACGCAGTGAAGTTCGACATTCCGGCGTCGTCCGGCGGTTTTTGCGCCCGAGAGAGCCGACAGATTACCAGTCGAGTTCGACCCTCGTTCCGTCGGCTCGACAGGTTTCGAGGGCGTGTTTCGCACCCATTCCGGCCTCGTGTGCGGTGGCCCCGCGGCCGACGCCGACCTGGAGTTCGACGTCGACTGTCGCTTGGACGTGGTAGATCGCGTCCTCGTAGTCGGCGGCCTCGAGGTCGGGACAGACGACGATGACGTTGTCTCCGCCGACGAAAAACGAGAGGCTGTCGTGGGCGTAGCGCATGTGTCGCATCAGTTCCGCGTACCCCTGTTCGATCTCGATGAACGTGTCGAAGGCGTTGAGTTCGTCCGTGTACTGGCCCGTGGCGTTGATCACGTCGAAGTGGGCGATCTGGACGTCCCCGTCGGTCCGGTACTCGTCTTCGACGACGCGACCTTCGAGACACTCCCGGCGGTTCTTGTCCTGCGCGCTGCCGGCGTTCTGAATCAACGAGGTGGCGTCGGCGAGCGCCTGCACCGGCGTCGTTCCGGTCGCGACGCCGAGGCTGAGCGTCACGGGATACCGGTTCCCCACGGACTCCTGGAGGAGTTCGTGGTCCGAAAGCGAGAGGCCGTTCGTGACGGCGATCATATTGTCGAAGCGGGTGAAGAACACGTACCCGTAGCGATTCCCGACGAACTGGGAGATGTCGGCGTAGAGCCGAGACTGGAGGGTCTGGAGGTCGGCTTCACGGCGCGGCTCCGGCGTCACCGTCCACGGCCCGTAGTTGTCGATCTGAACGAGCGTTACCTGCGTGTTGGTCACGGTGCCCGAAAATTTCGAACGGCCTCGTATAAGTGATACGTAATCCAGATTCGTGATGCGGCCGCGACGAGGCCACAGATCGACGCGATCGTGCGCTGGGCGGGCGATCGCACAACTGAATACGGAATCGCCCGGGTTACGCGGGTTTCTTCTCCGGATCCGACCCTTCCGGGTGGTACTCCCAGAAGCCGCCGGCGCGCATCGCGTTCCCGACGGCCTTGTGCATGTCGACCATCGTCTCGAACTCCTCGGGTTCGACGTACTCGAAGATCTCCCGGAGCGGAACGACCGTCCGGTAGTTGATCCGGATCGGATCGTCGCCGTACTCCTCGACGAACTCGTCGCGGGAGAGGGTGAAGTCCTCCTCCTCGTCGATCTTCTTGGCGATGATCGCCATGTCGTACTTGCGCATCCCTTCGCTTCCCTCCTCCCCGTCGGGATCGTGTGGCCAGTCCGCGCTCATACCCGGACGTGTGTGTGGGGGGCGCAAAAGGGTTACTCTTGCCCGCGGACCGACCGACCTCGCTTCCGGCGAGAGCCGTCCGTCAGTCGTCGGCCGTCGGCTCCGCGTCCGCCGTCTCGCCCAGTATCTCCTCGCGGTGTTCGTTCAGTAGCGGCGCCCGACCGCGCGGTCTCGGGTTCGTCGCCGTCATCTTGATCGGCGAGCCCGAGATCTCGACCTCGGCGTCGGCGCCGGGCTGTTCGACCGGAACGAGCATCTCTCGTGCGTGCACGTGCGGATCCTCGAAGATGTCTTCCGTGTTCTGGACTGGAGCGACCGGGACGCGTCCCTCGAGCGCGTCGATCAGCTCCTCGTTCCCGAGGTCGGCCGCCCACGCGGCGATCTCCTCGCGCAGTTCGTCGCGGTTCTCGAGCCGCGAGGCCGGGTCGGGGTAGTCGGCCGCGAGATCCGGCCGATCCATCGCCTCGCAGACCGCCCGCCAGTGGTTGTCGCCGAACGCGGCGATAACCGCGTGCCCGTCCGCCGTCTCGAAGGCATCGTAGGGGAACAGCGTCGGGTGGGAGTTGCCGCGTCGGGACGGCGGCTCGCCCGTGTAGGATTGCTGGTAGATCGCCCGCTCGGTCATGCTGATCATCGCGTCGTACATCGCGGTGTCGACGTACTGACCCTCGCCGGTTTGCTCGCGGTGGTTGACCGCCGCGAGGATCCCGATGCAGTTCAGCGTCGCCGTGAAGAGATCGCCGATTCCGGGACCGACCTTCGTCGGGGGGCCGTCCTCGTGGCCCGTGATCTCCATCACGCCGCCGAGCGCCTGCGCGATAAGATCGAACGAGGGCTGGCCCTGCCTGTGCGTCTCGCCCGTACGCGGATCGCCGAAGCCGCGGATCGAGGAGTAGATGAGCTCCGGATTGTACTTCCTGAGCGTCTCGTAGCCGAGATCGTACTTCTCCATCGTCCCCGATCGGTAGTTCTCGACGACGACGTCGGCCTCCTCGACGAGCGAGAGGAAGTCCTCGCGATCGGCCTCATCGCCGAAGTTCAGTTCGATGCTTCGCTTGCCGCGGTTGACGCTCTGGAAGTAGCCGCCGTAGGCCTCGTATTCCGGATCGTCGACGAACGGCGGGTTCGATCGAATGAGGTCGCCGCCGGGGCGTTCGATCTTCACAACATCCGCGCCCATGTCCGCGAGCAACATCGTACAGTACGGACCGGCGAGAACCTGGGTCAGGTCGAGGACGCGTAGGTTCGACAGTGCTCCCATGTAGGCGTTCATTCCGAACCAGCCCCAAAACCTTTACTATAGATCATGAAGATTTGTGATTGTGTCCCATACGAGGGCTGAAAACGTCCTTAAAGAATATTATCATGGAAGATCATTAAGTTTATAGTCGCGTCTCTCAATCGGTTGGATACGATGTCCCAAACGGTCGTCCTCGGCGTGATCGGTTCCGACGCTCACGTCGTTGGCATCACGATATTAGAGCAGGCCTTCAGTGCAGCTGGCTTCGACGTCGTCAACCTCGGCGTCCAGACCTCCCAAGAGGAGTTCGCCGAGGCAGCGGTAGCACACGACGCGGGCGCCGTACTGGTCTCCTCGCTCTACGGCCACGCCGAGCAGGACTGCCGGGGCTTCCACGAGGTTCTCGAGGAGCACGACGTGGACGCTGTCACCTACATCGGCGGCAACCTCGCCGTCGGACAGGACGACTTCGAGCGGACCCGCGAGACCTTCCGCGAACTCGGGTTCGATCGCGTCTTCGACTCCGAGACCGATCCGGAGGACGCGATCGCGGCCCTCAAACAGGATCTCCAGATCACTCCGACGGAGTCGAAGCGCGTCACCGTCAACTCCTAAATGATACGAGACGAACGCATACCCGCCGACGAGCTACGGCGTATCGACGAGGAGATCCGGTCCGACTGGTCCACGGGGGCGGACGTCGACTTCGAGGACGCGATCGCGTACCACGAGTCGCTGCCCGACGCCAAGCGGTTCGCGGACGTTCTCGAGTCGGCGACCAAGCCGCTCTTACAGCCCCGAGCCGGGGTGCCCCGGCTCGACGACCAGATCGAACTCCTCGAGTACCTCCACCGGGAGGGGCAGGCCGACCTGCTACCCACGACGATCGACTCGTACACGCGCGACAACGAGTACGAGAAGGCCCAGGAGGGACTCGAGAAAGCCCGCGAAACCGATGAGGATACCCTCAACGGGTTCCCCGCCGTCAACCACGGCGTCGAGGGCTGTCGCGAACTGATCGACTCGATCGACGCCCCGATCGAGGTCCGCCACGGCACCCCCGACGCGCGGCTGCTCGCAGCGACCACCTTCGCCGGCGGCTTCCAGAGCTTCGAGGGCGGACCGATCTCGTACAACATCCCGTACACGAAACGCCACGGGCTCGAGGAGACGATCGAGAAGTGGCAGTTCGTCGACCGGCTCGCGGGCGCGTACACCGAACGCGGCGTGCGGATCAACCGCGAGCCGTTCGGCCCACTGACCGGGACGCTCGTCCCGCCGTCGATCGCGATCGCGATCATGATCGTCGAGGGGCAACTCGCGGCGACCCAGGGCGTCCGCTCCATCACGCTCGGCTACGGCCAGGTCGGTAACGTCGTCCAGGACGTCGCCGCCCTCCGGGCGCTGCGGTCGCTCGGCGAGGAGCACCTCCCCGACGAGGTCGTCGTCACGACCGTCTTCCACGAGTGGATGGGCGGCTTCCCGCCCGACGAGGCCCGCGCCAACGGCGTGATCGGTCTCGGCGGGATGACCGCTGCGATCGCGAAGCCGGACAAAGTCATCACCAAGTCGCCCCAGGAGTTCCAGGGAGTTCCGACCAAGGAGGCCAACGCCGCCGGCCTGCGCACGACCCGACAAGTTATCGACATGGCGATCGAACAGGAGATCGACATCGACGGCGTCGGGGAGGAACAGGGTCTCATCGAGCGCGAGACGCGCTGCCTGATGGGTACCATCTTCGAGCACGGCGACGGCGACGTGGTTCAGGGGACGATCAAGGCGTTCGACTCCGGCGCGCTCGACGTCCCGTTCGCGCCGAGCGACAGCGCGCGAGGCGACGTTCTGCCGGCTCGCGACGACGACGGTCGGGTCCGCATCTACGAGTGGGCAGACCTCGCGATGGACGACGAGATCAAGGAGATCCACAAGGCGCGACTCTCCCAGCGGGCGGCCACGGAGGGTCGCGACCAGTCGTTTCGCATGGTGGCCGACGACGTCGATGCGATCAGCGACGGAAAACTCATCGGTCGACCCCAGGGTGATGTCTGATGCAAATCGAAGCAATCCACGCGACCCCCGGGTATTCGGGGTTCTTCTTCGACGACCAGCGCGCGATCAAGGACGGTGCACGGCAGGACGGATTCACCTACGACGGCGAGCCCGTCACCGACGGCTTCGACGAGATCCGCCAGGCGGGCGAGACGATCGTCGTCGATGTCGAACTCGCGGACAGGACCGTCCACCGCGGCGACTGCGCCGCGGTCCAGTACTCCGGGGCCGGCGGGCGCGATCCGCTGTTCACGGCCGCGGAGTACGCGCCCGTCGTCGAGGGCCCCGTCGCCGAGGCGCTCGTCGGCCGCGACGCGACCGACTTCCTCGACAACGCCGAACTGCTCGAGGAGTTGCAGGTGGAGGGCGATCGGCTCCACACGGCGATCCGGTACGGCGTCTCGCAGGCGCTGCTGACCGCTGCCGCGGAGGCCCGGCGGACGACGAAAACGGACGTGCTGGCCGACGCACTCGGCGCCGAACCCGCGACTGAGCCGGTGCCGGTCTTCGGTCAGTCCGGCGACGATCGGTACACGAACGCAGAGAAGATGTTCGTCAAGGGCGTCCCCGTCCTCCCGCACGCGCTGATCAATAGCGTCGAGAAGATCGGCAGGGACGGCGAGACCCTCATCGAGTACGTGGAGTGGCTGGTCGACCGATCGCAGGAACTCGGCCCCGACGGCTACGAGCCGCGGTTTCACGTCGACGTGTACGGGATGATCGGCGAGCTCTTCGGCGCACCCTACGATCGCGACGAGGTGATCGACTACTTCGCCGCGATCGAGGTGGCCGCCGCGCCGTACCCGATCCAGATCGAGGGGCCGATGGACGCCGGCGGCCGCGAGGACCAGATCGCGGCGATGGTCGAACTCCGCGAGGGGCTCCGATCGGCGGGCGTCGACGTCGACATCGTCGCCGACGAGTGGTGTAACACCGTCGAGGACGTGCGGGCGTTCGTCGACGCCGAGGCAGCCGATTTCGTGCAGGTCAAGACGCCCGATCTGGGCGGCATCCATCGCAGCGGGCAGGCGGTCCGCTACTGCGAGGGAACCGAGACCCAAGCGTATCTGGGCGGCACCTGCAACGAGACCGAAACCTCCGCACGCGCCTGCGCGCACGTCGCGCTCGCGACGAACGCCGCGCAGGTGCTCGCGAAGCCCGGCATGGGCTTCGACGAAGGGTACATGATCGTCGAGAACGAGATGCGGCGGACGATCGCCCGCCGGAAGCGAGACTGTACGACGACTGAGACAGACGAGATCACCGCAGATGACTGATTGGACCGATCCAGACACATTCGCAAAGGCGATCGAACAGGTCGAGACCAAGGAGAAGGGGAACTACTTCGAGAACTTCGAAGAGGGGGACGTCATCGAACACGATCCCGGTTTCACCATCACGAGGTGGGGCAACGAGGCGTGGATGAGTCAGACGCTCAACCACGACTCCGCCTACTGGCGGACCGACGCCGCGAACGCGCGCGGGTTCGACGAACCGCCGATCCACCCGGACTACCTCACCGCGGCCACGCTCGGCATCACCGTGGAGGATCTGAGCGAGAAGGGCGGCTACTTCCTCGGCCGCACCGACGTTCGGTTCCCCGGCGCGCCCGTCTACGCGGGCACCGAACTCCGCGTCGAGAGCGAAGTGGTCAGCACAGCGACCTCGAGTTCCCGCCCGGAGTACGGCATCGTCTCCTGGCGAACACGAGGGAAAGACGCCGAAACGGGCGAGGTGCTTTGCACTTACGAACGGACGAACATGATCCCGCGGCGCGAGCCGATGGCGACCGACGGAGGCAGTGGGGGTACCGACGGCGCGCGATCCTCGTCGGAGCGCAGCTCCGACGGTGGTGCCACAGCCGCCGAAGAAGACGGCGACGACGGTCCCGACCTCCCCGCGGAATTCGTCACGCCGGAGGGCGGCTACTTCGAGGACTTCGTCGACGCGCTCGATGCGGCCGAGGGTCGCGACGCCGCCGTCGCTTACCGCCACGAGCGCGGCCGCACGCAGGACAACGTCACCGTCGCCTCGTTGCCGCTCGCGACGCTCAACACCGCCAAGCAGCACCACAACGTCGACGTGATGGCCGACTCACCGTCGGGCGACATCGTCACCTACGGCGACGTCACCCGATCGACGGCGCTCGGCCACGCCCGATCGGACGAACGGACCTGGCGCGAGGTGGGCTTCGACGATGAGAAGTTCCACACCTTCGTCACGCCCGGCGACACCGTCTACGCGTTCACGCGCGTCCTCTCCGCCGCGGACAGCGTCGAGGACACCTCGACTGGCACTCGGATGTCGTCCGAGAACGACGTCTCGACCGACGAGGCGGGGACGGTCCGGTTCGAACACATCGCGTTCAACCAAGACGACGATCCCGTCTACTCGGGGACGCGAACGGCGGAGATTCAGAAGCGGCCGAATTGAACCGATCGGGCGCCGTCCGAACCGAGACGATCGACCACCACGACCGACCGCAGACATCAGCGATCCCAACGAATCCGGCCAACGCAACCACGAACACATGACCGACGACATCCGACTCTGTCGAACCTTCCAGACCGCACCGGCCGCCGTTCCGAAAGACGACTCGGCGAAGTACCTCCGTTCCGGCCTCGAGGCCGAGGGCTTCCAGGCGCCCGACTGGCTCGTCCCCGACATGGAAGACGGCACGGCGCCGAACATGAAGGACGAGGGCTTAGAGAACACGATCGACCTCGTCCCCGAACACGAGTTCCCGGGGGAGATCTGGCCTCGCGTCGAGTGGAGCTACGAGGACGCATCGTTCCGCGATCGGGGCCGCGAGCAGACCGATCGCCTCGTCGCGGAGATCGGCGACGAGATCGAGGGCGTCGTCGTCCCGAAGGTCGGCCGCGTCGAGGACGTGCGACGCGCCGCCGAGGTCGTCGCCGAAGCCGAGGCCGAACACGGGCATCCCGACGGCTCGATCGGCCTCTCGATCATCGTCGAGACCGGCCGGGCACGATCGGACCTCCGAGAAATCTCGAGGTTCGGCGAGCAGTCTCGGCTCACCGCACTCGTGTTCGGCCCCGTCGACTACGCCGCCGAACTCGGCGCCCGCGACCTCGGCGACGGTCGCCCGCGCTGGGACGCCCTCTTAGAGGAGCTCTCGAACGAGGCCAGCGCCGCCGGGTTACTCTCGATCGGCGGGCCGTTCGACGACCTGTTCAAAGAGCGCGCCGGCCTGACCTACTACAACGCGGACGCCTACGCGGACCAGGTCGAACACGAGGCCCACCTCGGGCTCGACGGCTCCTGGTCGCTGTACCCGAAGCAGACGATCCAGGCCAACACGATCCACATGCCCACGCCAGCGGAGCTGGAACGCGACGTGAGCAAGATCGAGCGGTTCAACGCGGCCAAGGCCGAGGGCACCGGCGCCGTCACCCTCGACGGCCAGATGGTCGACGAGGCCACGTTCAAGGTCTTCCGGAACACGATCCTGCAGGTCCGGGCGATCGACGAGACGCGGCCGGAGCAGACCGCAGACTACTACGACGCGGACCTGCTCGATCGGGCGCTCGATCTCGAACTGTCCTACAAGTAGCGGCCGCCGTTTTTCCGCCGGTTTCCGGGTAGCGCGCCGCCGTTACTCGAACGACCAGGACGTCTCGATGCTCGGCGGATTCTCCAGCGTCTGGTACACCACGCAGTAGCGTTCGGTGTACTTCTCGACCGCCGCTTTCGTGTCTTCCTTGAGGTCGCCCTCGACAGAGACGTCGAGGCGGATGTCCTCGAAGCCGACCGGGACGTCCTCGTCGACGCCCATGGTGCCGCGGAGGTCGAGGTCGCCGCCGGCCTCGACGCTCACGTCGGCGTCGACGCCGAAGTTCTCGATCACGGCCTGGGCGGTGAGTTGTGCGCACGCGGCGAGCGCCCCCAGCAGGAGGTCGCCGGAACAAGCGCCCGATCCGGGGCCGCCGGCCCCTTCGTGCAACTCCGCCTCGTAGATCGCGCGACCGATGTCGACGCTACACGCTCGGGCGTCCTCGTCCTGCTCGTCGCCGGTCGCGGTGAGCGTGATCTGGGCCGCTTCGGGGTTCTTCTCGTACTCCTTTTTCAACGGTTCTTGTTCTTCCCGCAAGTCAGTATCTACCACGCTAGTGTGTCTGGCCGGCACGAAAAAAGAAGCTATGGGGCGAGTGACCGCCCGCGGCCGGTGTCGGACAGCGTCGGTCAGTTGGACTGATCGGACTCGTCATACTCGACTGACTCTCCCCGCCGCTGTCCCTCCTGAATCACGATCGAGGAGACGCGAGCGCCGTCGACGCGATCGACCGTGAGCGCGTAACCGTCGACCTCGACTCGGTCGCCAGCCTCCGGCGCGCGCCCCAGTCGATCGAGGACGAGGCCGCCGATCGTTCCGAACTCGTCCGCTTCGAAATCGGCGTCCAGGCGCTCGTTGACCTCGGAGAGGGGAATGGCCCCGTCGACGAGGTACGCACCGTCCTCGCGGCGATCGATCGAGGGTTCGCGGCCGTCGACGTCGAACTCGTCGCGGAGGTCGCCGACGACCGCTTCGACGACGTCTTCGACGGTCGCGATCCCCTCGAAGACGCCCCACTCGTCGATCACCCCGGCGAGCTGGCGCTGCTCGCGCTGGAACTGTCGCAGGAGGTCGCCGATCGTGGCGGTCTCGGGGACGACCGGCACGTCTCGTGCGATGTCCCCGACCGTCGCGTGGTCCCACTGCCCGTCGCCGTCGTCGGCGTCGATCGCCCGCAACAGATCCTTGACGTCGACGTAACCGACCATCTGGTCGCCGTCGTTGGCGTCGAGAACCGGATACCGGGTGTGACCCGCGTCGAGGACCAGCGATCGAAGTTCCGAGAGAGGGAGATCGGCGGGGACGGAAACGACGTCCGGTCGGGGGACCATGACTTCCCGGACGGCCGTGTCGTCGAGTTCGAAGACGTGCTCGATCATCTCCACTTCGCCCTTATCGATCTCTCCCTCGTGCCCGGAGCGCGACAACACGGTCAGAATCTCCTCCTCGGAGAGCGTTTCATCGGTTTCCGAAGCGGGCGGGATGCCGATCAGGCGCGTGAAGAAGTTCGCCGTCCCGTTGAAGACGATGATTCCGGGGACGAACAGGTAGTAGAAGACCTTCATCGGAGGGGAGACCAGCAGGGCGACACGCTCGGCCTCGGCGATGGATATCGTCTTCGGCGCGAGTTCGCCGAAGACGACGTGCAGGAACGTGATGAAGCCGAAGCCAATGGCGAACGAAACGAGGTGGAGAGTGCCCTCGGGCAGGACGGGGGCGAGAACCGGTTCGAGCAACGCCGCGACGGCGGGTTCGCCGAGCCAGCCGAGTCCCAGCGAGGCGATCGTAATCCCCAGCTGGGTGACGGCAAGGTAGTCGTCGAGGTTTTCGACGGCCTCCTGCAGGAGTTCCGATCCCGCCTGCCCCTCCTCGACGAGCGTTTCGACGGCCGTCGATCGGATCCGGACGTACGAGAACTCGGCGGCGACGAAGAATCCGTTCAGGAAGACGAGAAAGAACGCGCCGGCCAGCCGCGCCGCGGAGAGCGCGACGTCTACCATCTCCCCCTCGCCGGAACCCGCGTCCGTCTCGACGCCGTCTGCTCGTCGGTCTCAAGCGTCCGCGATCGGTCGCCGATTGCGTTCGTGGCGGCGGCAGTGATCATACTCGAGTATCGTACCCCCGACGGGATAGGCGCACCGGAGACAGGTGCAACGAGGCCTAGATGGTGAGCAACAGGAGCGAGTACCCCGCCGCCCCGGCGGTGAACGACCAGAACCTGCTGCGGCGCTCGGATGGGAGTTCCTCCTTGATCACGTTGAGAACGACGCCCCCGGAGAGGAACGCGAACAGGACCGCGAGCGTGAACTCGCCGACGGTCGTCGCGTAGCCGACGAGGAGGCCGAGAACTACCGCCACGGCGAGCACCCAGCGGCCGTATCCGCGGTAGAACCGCCCGTGGTGATCGCGGAGGCCGACGTCGTTCACGACGAAGTGCATCGCCATCGCGACGAAAAAGAACGCCAGGTTCACCGCACCCGGCGTCTCGGGGTGGACGAGGAGGTAGCCGATCAGCGCGTTGTACGCGGCGAACGACCCCGTGTGCAGCCAGAAGACTCCGTCCGACGAGTCACGATCGTCCGCTCGCCGTGGGTGGTTCGACTCGGCGTTCGAGGTCGAATCCGCGAGATCGACGGGGGACTCGAACCCGACCTCGGCGAACCGTTCGAGCCCGTAGAAGGCGATGAACCCCGCGAGCGTGACGAGGTAGATGTGGTAGTCGATCGCAGCGAGGATCGTCCCGCTCTCGTCGATCGTCTCCGCGGCGGCCCCGACCTGGGGGAGGATGTGGACGAAGACGTACGCGACTGAGACGCCGCCGGCGAACGAGAGCCATCGGCTTCGCGGGATCGCGTTGAGGAATCGAAGTCGGCCCGCGAAGACGTGAACGAGCGCGAGACCGATCGCGAACAGCGGGGCGAGAACGTCGACGACCCCGCTCGTGGGAGCGACGGATAGCAATCCGCCCATCGGTTCCCTCGTCGCTGCGATCGTCGCGTGCATCCCTCTCACCACATTCGATCGTCACCGCCTTGGCCTCGCTGCAGGCGAGGCACCTACCCTCTTCCGCGACGTCGCCTCGAACGGGGATGGTCAACGCATTCTGGCTCGATCGGGACCTCGAGAGGACCGCGAGGTGGCTCGTCGATCGACACGTCACGAGCAGCGTCTTCGAGTGCTCGATGGTGCTCACGACCGCGATCCAATTGAACGGCTACCCGGAATCGCCGCCCGAGGCCGAGGGCCGGGACCTGTACTTCACGCACCCCGACCACCCGCTCACCCGATGGGCGGCGCGGTCGTACGATAACTGGCGGCTGCTCGAAGCGTACACGCGGGCGGCCCACGAGGAGTGGCGGTACCGGTGGGACCACGAGTCAGACGATCGACACGGCTGCTGGGCCACCGTTCGATCGCTGGACGCCGACGCGGTTCGGGACCTCGAATGGCCGACCGATCGATCCGAAGACCCGCCCCAGGTCACGGGACGGTGGACGGCCGACGACGTCGTCGACGCCTACCGCTACTACTACGCGAACGAAAAGCGCCACCTGTTCCAGTGGTCGAAGGACCGATCGATGCCGCCGTGGATCCCCGACTACACGGTGCCCGAGGACGGCGATCGATCGGATGATGGAGGTGAGTGAGCGGGAGGCAGACGATGGTTCGATCGCTGTCGCTCACGAAATCGCTCCAATAGGTCGCGGAAAAACGGTGGGGATGGGATTCGAACTACGCCCAGACGTGCTCGCTTCGCTGCGCGCGACTGGTCTAATTGAAACCCCGTCTTGACGCCTTCACACTCGCGATACTCCTCGTGGTTCGAAAGACGCTCCGCGTCTTTCGTCATCACGAGACGGCTTCGCCGTCTCGAACGACTGCGCTCGTCGTGGTGTGCTCGCGAGAAGGCGGTGGGGATGGGATTCGAACCCATGAGGCTTGACAGCCACCTGCTCTCAAGGCAGGCGCGTTAGGCCGCTTCGCTACCCCACCTCACCACCCCCTTTTCCTCGCGCCCAAAAATGGTTATCGGTCTACCCCCGATCGAGATCCCGGTCCGGCCCGACGACCAGCCCCAGTTCCTCGACGATCGCAGCCGTCGTCTCTCCTCCTGGTCGGTCGGTCGTCGATCGGGCGTCGAGCCCCGCGATCGTCGCGCACAGCCCCGCTTCGGTCTCGATCGTCGGGAGCGTCGGCGCGAATCCGAGGCTTCGATCGGCCTCCTCCGCTCGGGCCGAAAGCGTCGACAACGCGGGCGCGTCGTACGCGTCGGTGAAGTCGATCGTCTCGGCGAAGCCGGCGAAGTAGACCCCGCCGGCGGTCGACGGCCCGAGCACGACGTCGTGGCGGCGCAGGGTCATCGCCGCGCCGTCGAGTTCCATCCGGGCCACCAGCGGCGCCGTCGGTTCGAGGACGCCGACGCTCTGAGCGTCCTCGCGTTCGAGCAAGTGGGTGACGGTGTTTCCGACCCTGGCGGCGCGGGTCGACCCGACCTGGCGTTCGAATCGGACGTTTTCGACGTCCGGAAGGGCGTCGGCCGCGAGCGCTCGGATCTCGGCCTCGGGATCGCCGTTCGCGTGGTCGTCGGGAAGGGCCTCCGCGTCACGGTAGTTGACCAGCAAGTCGCCGCCGCTCGACGCGGCGGCCCGAAGCACGTCGGTCGCTGCGGCCTCGTAGAGCGCGACCGCCTCCGACTCCGAGACCGGCGTCCGATCGACGAGCGACGACAGCACCAGCCCGTCCCGGGGCGGATCGACCGGGACCACGATGATCATACGCTCACTCCGGCCCGGCCGGCCTTGAACGCGGCGCTTCCGCCCGGTCCGCACGGGACGTGCCATCCCCCGACGACTTATGAGGCCCGAGCGTGTGCGGTCCCGTATGGATATTCGAACGAGTACCGGGTTGCTCGCGACCCTCACGGCCGTCCTGCTGGGGATCGTCGGCGTCTGGGGGTTCGTCGACGGCTACCTGCTCGGTTCTCCCGGCGCATGGTTCGCGCCGACGATCGGATCGCTCGTCGTCGCCGCGATCGCCGTCGGGACGCTGGTGCTGCTCGGCGCTCGATCGAAGCGATGGCGCGAGAATCCCTACTGGTAGACGGTCCGCCTTCGCCCGCCGACCGAACTCGGTTCTAGCGCTCCTGGCGCCCCTTCGTCTGCCGGTAGTCCGACGCCATCAGCTCGACGAAGTGCTCGAGCCACGCCTGGGTCTGGTCGTCGGTCTGCTCGCGGGGCTCGATCATCGGGACGAGCTCGAAGCCGCGGCCGCGGATCGTGGTCGCATGCGTCTCCGGCAGCGAGAGCTTCTCCGCCGGTGTCGTCGTGTACTCCTCGCCGAGCTCCTCGAGGGCGCGCTCGCCAACGGGGACGAGGATCTCCGGGTTGATCATCCGGATCTCCGCGTTGAGGTAGGGCTCGCAGGTGTCCACCTCCTCGTCGGTGGGTCGCCGATCGGGATCGCGACAGCGGGTGAGGTTCGTCAGGTAGACGTTCTCGACGCGCGGCCGCTCCGGGGGCGATGTCGCGTCGCAGAGGCCCACCCGTTCGAGCATCCGACGAAGGGAGGTTCCGGCCGCGTCGTCGGCACCGCCGGGAGCCGCAAACGGGGCCCCCAGCTCGTCCGCGGTCGCGGTCGGTCGCTCGCCGACGAACAGGAAGTCAGCGCCGACGTCGCCGTAGCCGTGAACGACGTTGGTGCGCGTCTCGCAGAGCGCCGGACAGTTCCGACACTCCTCGTCCATGCCGAAGGGGTTCGCTCGGGATCGCTGATTCGCGTCCACATTCGATCCTGGCGGTAGAAAACTAAAAGCAACGCGCCTGACGGGCAACGTTCACGCGAGCGCCAAAATACTGCGGTCGACGAGACGAGGTTCGAAAATCGAACGGGTGCTGCGATTATTCTTGGGAGCGCGCCGCGTCGATCCATTGGGCGGCGTTCGCTTCCGAGATATCGGCGGCTTCGGCGACGGCGCTCGCTTGCGCGTCGGCGAGGTCGCCGATCGTCTCGATGCCCGCTTCGGCGAGGCGATCGGCGTAGGTCCGGCCGACGCCGTCGATCGATTGCAGGCCCTCGTCGGCAACTTCAATCCCGCCTTCGGCCGCGGTTTCGATCGCGTCGTTCGTTTCCGGCCTCGCGTCTGCGGTCGCCTCGGCGGCTTCGCCGACCAGATCCTGGGTGCTCTCCCGAGTCGTTTCGGCGACGTCTCCGGTTTGCTGCTGGGCCGTCCTGACGGTCTCGGTGACCCGCTCGGATTGCTGCTGGATGGCCTCGGTGGCCTGCTCGGTCTGTTGCTGGACGTTCTCGGTCGCCTCCTCGGCGAGCCGAACGCCCTCGACCGCCTGCTGTTCGGTCTCCTGTTGCGCCTCGATCACCGACTCGATTGACTCGGCGACCACCGTCTGCTGCTGCTCGGTCAGGTCGTCGAACGCATCGAGGAACTCCGACTCGAATTCGTCCCAGGCTTCGTCCTGCGTCCGTTCGAACTCGTCGAACCCCTCGTCGATGGCCGACCGGACGTCGTACCCGTCCGCGTCGAGGACCGATTCGATCGCGTCGAACTGCGCGTGCAGCAGGTGCTGGAACAGGTCGGCGCTCTGCTCGAACCCCTCGTTCAGCAGTTCCTGGGTCTGCGTTGCGTTCTCCTCGAACTGCTGGTCGATCGTCGATCGGACGTCGTACCCGTTCTCGTCCATCGCCGCCTCGAACGCCTCGAGTTGGGCGTCGAAGAGCTGGCGGACGAGTTCGGTTCCCTGGCTCTGAGCGCTTCGCTGCGCCGCGATTCCGTTGCGGAGGAGCGTTTCGGCGGCGTTTTCCTGCATTTCGAGTCCGCTCTCGAACAGTTGCTGGCTTTGCTTGATCGACTGGCGCTGCAGTTCGAACGTGGCTTCGATCGGTGTCGTTACGTTAGTCATGGAAATCACCGGATTCAGTGACGGGCCGTCGGGCGCCTCGTCGCTGGTTCGTATCCGGACGGAGCGGCCACACTCGGATAAGTAATACCCTTGCATGGGTACAAGAACCATCAGATGGTATGGAAATGCAGCCACCGACGTGCGAGGTGTGGGAATACGTTCATCGGATAGTGCAGGGACACGTGACCGATCGCGAATGCACATGAGCAGACAGTCAGTACCGGAATCGACACGGATCGGAGACGCCGCTACCAGACCACGAACCGCGGGGACGCATGGACTGCGCTCCGCCGATCGGCCGTGCTATCGGGTCGGTTCTCCGCGTTGGATTCGGCCGCTTTCGACGCAGTACGGACACTCGAACGATCGACGGCGTTCGGCGTCGGTCGACGACTCGAGCGCGGTTCGATCGGTCAGCGATCGAGCCCGCCGCGTTCGACGACCTCGAGGATGAACTTCACGTTTCGAACGATCTCTTCGGGCGTCGTCTCCTCGTCCTCGTCGTAGAGGTCGCTCGTCCGGTACAGAACGTTCGCCAGTTGTTTGCTCTCGCTGGTCTCGCCCCGAATCTCGTCGGCGATTTCGCGGAGGGTGGCGACGCGTTCCGGGTCCGGTTCGAACCGATCGTCCGCCTCGGTCTCGTCTGCGGCGGTCATCGATCGGCGGAGGGGGCCCGGTTGCGCTGCGTTTGAGAGATGCTGCGCCGGTGGACGATCCCGGTGTTGTTGGCGACGTTCTCGACGATCGTCCGGAAGGCGTCTGCGGTCCCATCCCCGTCGGCGAGGACGGTCGGCTTGCCGCCGTCGCCGCCCTCGCGAACGGACGGATCGAGCGGGATCGACCCGAGGAACGGCAACTCGTGTTCGTCGGCGAACGCCTCGCCGCCGCCGGAGCCGAAGATGTCGTGTTCGCCGCCGCAGTCGGGGCAGGCGAACGTCGACATGTTCTCGGCGATGCCGAGCACGACGGTGTCGTGCTTGGCGAACATCTCGAGGCCCTTGCGGGCGTCGTCGAGCGCCACGGCCTGGGGCGTCGTGACGATGACCGCGCCGGTGACGGGCATGGTCTGGAGCATCGTCAGCTGGGTGTCGCCGGTCCCCGGCGGCAGGTCGACGACGAGGTAGTCGAGGTGGCCCCACTCGACGTCCTCCGTTAGCTGCGTGATGACCTTGTGGACCATCGGGCCGCGCCAGATGACGGGATCGTCCTTGCCGGTGAGGAATGCCATGCTCATCAGCTTCACGCCGTACTTCTCGGGCGGGACGAGGGTTTCGTCCTCGGTGGCCATCGGCGGCTCGTCGGCGTCGACCATTCGGGGGACGTTCGGCCCGTAAACGTCGGCGTCGAACAGCCCCACGCGGGCCCCGAGTTGCGAGAGGCCGGCGGCGAGGTTGACCGCCACGGTCGACTTGCCGACGCCCCCTTTCCCGGAGGCGACGGCGATCACGTTCTTGACGTTCGGCAGGACCTGTTCCTCGGCGGCGAGGTCGTCGCGATCGGGGATGCTCGCGGAGAGATCGACCTCGAGGCCCTCCTCGGAGAGCGCCCCGCGAACCTCGCCGGCGAGGGCCGTCTCCGTCGGGGAGTACGGCGCGCCGAGCGCGAGATCGATATCGACTCGATCGCCGTCGATAGCGATCTCGTTGACGAGCCCGAGCGAGACGATGTCGTCGCCGAGTTCCGGATCTTCGACCGTCCGGAGGCGGTCGCGAACAGCGGATTCGTCCATACAGGTAGCAGCGGTCCGCGGTCGAAAAGGATTGTGTTCACTACGGACGGTGCCAGCGCTCGGTGACCCGGTAGGCGGTCCGGACGATCGATGACTACGCGTTAAAATCGAACCGCGGCCCGCCGTAAGTCGGCGGATCGGGATCGAGTTCGACGCCGCGTTCGTACCGGACGAAGTTAAGGTAGAAGGGCCGCCCGCAGCCGTCGATCGGTTCGCCCTCCGGATCGGTGACGGGGCCGTCCTCGCCGCAGACGAACGCGATCCCGTCGGCCGATTCGAGGTTCTCGTCGTCCGGGTGGGCGTACTCCCATCCCGGCTGGCGAACCGTGGTGACCGATCGGTCCGCGAGATCGGGCGCGCGCTCGACGCCGGTGACGGCGCCGCAGTGCGGACAGGCGTATCGGACGGTGACGGTCATCGGCGGGACTAGGTCCGTCACGGACGTAAGCCTGCGGACTTCACCGGAGGGAGTCGGCGATCGGCACCCGAATCCCGCTCCCACCAGCGTTATCCGTCTCCACCCGAACGGGCGGATATGACCGAATTCGACCCGGCGAAGTTCGAGGAGAAGTACGTCCACTACTTCGAGGAACTCCAGGAGGCGTACTCGAACGCCTACCAGCAGTTACACGGCCGGTACGACTCAGAGGTCCTCCGCGCGATCGATCGGCAGATACTGAGCGAGAGCGAACCCGTTTACGAGGGAAACGGCGAGTTCCGAGTCGACCTTCCGGACAACCCTGCCGATCGCGTTCCGAACGTCGCCGAGCACGACCAGTTCGAGGTCGTCCTCGAGGAGCTCGTCGATCGGATCGAGGCCGAGTTGTGTCGGGGCTTCGAGTTCAAGGAGTGACGATCGGGGCACGGGGTGCGACGATCGAGTGATCCGCGAGTACCGATCGGGTGATCCAAACCGACGATCGGACGTCCGCGACGCGTACCTGATTCGAAGGGACTAGCGTTTTGCATGTACTCGTCGTAGACCGGGCATGGACACGGAGGGTCTCGGGGAAGTCGCCGTCCACTACGTCGTGATGCTGATGATCCTGTTTCTCGCGCTGATGGCGTTGAACGCGGTGATCGAATCGCCGAGCTTCTGGCTCGAACTCGCCATCGTCTTCGTGGTGGCGTTTTCGTACCGACCGATCGTGCTCGGTCTCGGGATGGCCCCGAGCCGGTGGGAGCAGCAGTAACGCTGTACACCCCGCGTTCCGATCGGCGGCGGCGCTCGGGAACTGTCGTGAGCGTCCGTCGTCCTCGTTCCCGGTCCGTTCGGGACAGAGATCCGATCGTTTCCGGTGACGGTACCCGGAACACCTTTGCCGCTGACGGGAATTCGTGCAGGTATGATCGACGAGACGGTCGAGGAAATCCAGGAGATGAAGACCCACAGCTCCTCGGTAGTCGCCGTAAACGCGACCCGCGCCCTCGAGGAACTGATCGACCGCGAGTTCGCCACCGTCGAGGAGTACGAGCGGGCGCTCGAACGGAACGGGCGAGCGCTCCGTCGGGCGAATCCTTCGCACGCCTCGCTGCAGAACGCCGTTCGCGCGGTCGTCGACCAGGTGACGGCCACGGGAGCCGACAGCGTCGAGGAAGCCAAGGGGTACACGACGGAGGCGATCGCCGACGTCGTCGCGCAGGTCGAGTCGGGCAAGCGACGAGCGGCGGAGAACGCCGTGGCCCACCTCGAAGACGGCGCGACGCTGCTGACTCACGACTACTCCTCGACGGTGATCGAAGCCCTCGAACGGGCGGTCGAGGCCGGCAAGTCGTTCGACGTCTACATCACGGAGGCCCGGCCGCGATACATCGGGCGCAAGACGGCCCGGACGCTCGCCGAACTCGACGGGATCGACCCGACCCTGATCATCGACAGCGCGAACGGACTCTACCTGCCGAAGTGCGATCAGGTCGTCGTCGGGATGGACTGCATCGTCGACGACACGCTGTACAACCGGGTCGGAACCTTCCCGATCGCGACGACTGCGGCCCACCTCGACGTGCCCGTCACCGTCGTCGGCGCGTCGTCGAAGATCGTCACCGAGGGGTTCGTCTTCGAGAACGAGTTCCGACCGGGCAGCGAAGTCATGCCCGAACCCGCGGACGGGTTCGCCGTCGAGAACCCGGCCTACGACGCCACGCCCGTTTCGCTGCTCGACAGCGTCATCACCGACGACGGCCGCCAGGAATTCTGAGCGGTCGGACGCGGCCGCGACCGATCGTCGAAGAGGCCCCGGCCGCCGGTTCGATCCGTCGATCGTCCGTTCGATCGGGACGTCGGAGAGACGCGGGAACCTGACAGTCGCGCGCGCGTGCAGACAGGCTATCTCCTCGTCCGTCGTAGAGGTGTCATGCGCCTGGTACAGGTGTTCGTTCCGCACGGCGATCTCGATCTCGTTCTCGAGACCGCCGATACGACGGGCGTCGAGTACGCCGTCTCCGAGGAGACGAGCGGCGGAGAGTTCGAGGCGCTCGTCTCGATCCCCACCTCGCCGGAAACCGTCGAACCGTTTCTCTCCGCGCTTCGCGCCGCCGGACTCGACGAGGATTCGTACACTGTCGTCACGACCGCGGAGACGATCATCTCGAACCGATCGGGAACCGCCTCGGGCCCCGCCGCCGGGACCCGAATTTCGCGAGATGAACTGCGGTCGCGGGCCGCGGCGCTCGCACCCGCGGCGTCGACGTATTACCTGTTGCTCGTGGTGAGTACGGCGATCGCGACGGCCGGATTGTTGCTCGATTCTGCAGCGACGATCATCGGAGCGATGGTCGTTGCACCGCTGATGGGGCCGGCGCTCGCGGCGAGCGTCGGCGTCGTCGTCGACGACGAGGATCTCGCGAGTCGGGGCGTCGTCCTGCAACTCGGTGGGCTCCTCGCCGCGATCGCGACCGCGGCGGCGCTCGGCTGGCTGCTCAGAGGGACCGTGTTGCTCCCGCCCGGATTCGACATCACGACCGTTCCGCAGGTCAGAGAGCGAATCACGCCGAGCGCGCTCGCGCTCTTTCTCGCGCTCGGCTCCGGTGTGGCGGGGATCATCAGCCTCGTCCGCGACGTCGGCTCGGTGCTCGTCGGCGTGGCGATCGCGATCGCCCTCGTCCCGCCGGCGGCCACCGTCGGACTCGGCATCGCCTGGGGACACCCCGAAGTCGTCGTCACCGCGGGTACGCTCGTCCTCGTCAACCTGCTCTCGGTCAACCTCACCGCGCTGATCGTGCTGTGGGTCTCGGGATACAGACCTCACCGGTCGGATCGGGTCGATCACGCCTACGGGCGGCTGCGATCGCGAGTCGTCGTGCTCCTCGTCGCGATCGCCGTCCTCTCGGTCGTCCTCGGGGGCGTCACCTACGGGACCTACCAGACCGCCGCCGTCGAGCACGATATCCAGACCGAACTCGAGATGATGAGCGACGATTCCGTGTTCGGAGAGCTTCGGTTCCGAGCGGTCGACGTCGAGTACGAACTCGTCGACGTCTACACGGGTGCTCAGCCGTCCGTAACCGTCGTCGTCGAGCGGCCGCCCGGCGAACGGGAGCCGCCCGATTTCGCCGATCGCGTGCGCGATCGACTGGAAGACGCGGCCGGGGTCGACCTCGACGTCACCGTTGAACTCGTCGACGCGCAGCGAAGCGGCTGATGCCGCGGCGTCCGTCCCGCCGCGTCAGTCTCGCCGGCCGAACGATCGCGGCGAGCCCTCGACGGGGCTGGCCCAGTCGACGGCGTTGTCGATGACTTGCTGGACGGCCTCGTTCTCGTAGATCGGGTACGTCTCGTGGCCCGGTCGGAAGTAGAAGACCCGGCCCTTCCCGCGCCGGTAGCAACAGCCGCTGCGGAACACCTCGCCGCCCTCGAACCAGCTGACGAACACCAGCCGATCGGGTTCCGGGATGTCGAACGGCTCCCCGTACATCTCGGTCTCGGGGAGTTCGATCGACTCGTCGAGGCCGTCGGCGATCGGGTGGCCGGGATCGACGACCCACAGCCGCTCGGTGGCGCCGTCCTCGCGCCACTGGAGGCTACAGGAGGTCCCCGTGAGCCGCTTGAAGATCTTCGCATAATGGCCCGAGTGGAGGACGATCAGTCCCATTCCCTCTAGCACGCGCTCGTACACTCGATCGACGACCTCGTCGCTCACTTCGTCGTGGGCGACGTGGCCCCACCAACAGAGGACGTCGGTCTCCGCGAGCACGTCCTCGGTGAGTCCATGCTCCGGCTCGTCCAGGGTCGCAGTTCGAACCTCGCGGCCGCGATCGGTCAAGAACTCGGCGATCGTCTCGTGGATCCCGTCGGGGTAGACGGCAGCGGCGTCGTCGTCTTCGCGCTCGTGTCGAAACTCGTTCCAGATCGTGACGGCTCCCATACCCGAACTGTCGCGCTCGGACGATCTTAGCTCGGGCGGTTTCTCGACGCGAATACCGGATAAAAGTTTGGATACTGCTGTCAGAATCGGTCACTGTCTGATAAATCCTATCATTCTCGCTGAACGGTAGAACGATTGCACAGATTAATCAGTCACAACCCTTATTTTGGTCGCTACCTGTGTACCTCTATGGACTCCTGGAATCGCACGCAACTGACGTCGAAACGACTCGTTTCTCACCGATCGCTTACACGACCCTCAACGAAATCAGGTGTTTCGAATGAGTAGGGCAGGAGTCGGCATCGGGATCGTCGGACTCGGGGGAATGGGTCATCTTCATGCACGAAGTCTCGAGGACCTCGGCGCGAGCGTCGTCGCGGGTGCCGACCTCGTTCCCGATCAGCGGGATCGGTTCGCCGACGAGTTCGCCGCGAGGACGTATGAGACACACGAGGGGCTCGTCGTCGACGACGACGTCGACGCGGTCGTCGTCACCACGCCCAACCGATTTCACGAACCGATCACCGTCGACGCGCTCGAGGCCGGCTGTCACGTGCTGGTCGAAAAGCCCCTCGCCCACACGTTAGAAAGCGCAGAGCGCGTCGCGGCGGCCGCAGCCAGAAGCGACACCGTCTGCATGGTCGGCTTCCATAACCGCCACGCCGCGTCGATGGCCATGTTCGACGAACAACACGCCCGCGGCCGCTTCGGCGATCTGACGCACGTCGAAGCCAACTACGTGCGACGACGCGGCGTCCCCGGTCCCGGTTCCTGGTTCACCGATCCCGATCTGGCCGGCGGCGGCGCCTTGCTCGACATCGGCGTCCACGCGCTCGATTTGGCCCTCTACGCGCTCGACTTCCCGGAGATCGCGGAGGTCTCCGGCGTCACCCGGACGACGTTTGGAACGCGCGAGGAGTACGCCGACCCCGACGGATTCGGCGACAACTGGAACGCCGAAGCGGAGACCTACGAGGTCGACGATTCGGTCAGCGCGTTCATCCGGTGTGCCGACGGACAGACGATCTCGCTCGAAGCCGCCTGGGCTACGAACCGCGACGAGAGTATGGACTTTCGCGTCCGCGGCACCGAGGCCGGTGCGCGCTTCGACATCGGCGATACGAACATGACGATCCTCGAAGCCGGAACCGCCGGCTGTGACCACTACGCGGACGTCGATCTCGGCGGCGATCCGTCGTTGACCGGACACAGGACGCAGGACGAAGCGTTCCTCGAAACGGTCGTCGCCGGCACGGGCGCCGAAACCAACACGGTCGAGGAGGCGCTGACCGTCCAGCGCGTGATCGACGCGATCTACCGATCGAGCGATCTCGGTCACTCGGTCGCGATCGAGGAACCCGAGGTTCCGGTAGAGCGGCGCGCCCGGATCAAATAACTCTCCTTTCTCGCTTTCCCGTCGGCGGTTCGTTCACCGCATCGATCCGCCCTGCGATCGAAACTGGGCGTGGTCGATTACGGCCCGCTTTCGAGTCGATCGAACCGTGCGTGAAAAGCCGTCGAACCGCGTTCGAGCCCGTTCTAGAGCACTTCGTCGAAGTCGTGGTGGCCGTGGATCTCGACGCCCTCGTCGGTGATTTCACAGAGGAAGACGCCGTTCCCGGAGCCGGTGTCGCGCTCGACCGCGGACTTGATGCCGCGAGCGGCGATCGTTTTCGCTTCCTCGTTCGAGAGCCCCTCCTCGTAGGCCTGTTCGAGGTGACCGTAGGCGAGTTGCATCCCCGAGCCGGTGACGGTGTAGTCGTCCTCCATGACGCCGCCGGCGGGATCGATGCTGTAGACGTGACTGCCCTCGTCGTCGACGCCGCCCAGGATCGGGTGAATGGCGAAGAACGGACCGCCGCGAGCGAAGTTGCCGGCGAGGGTCGCGAGGGCCTCGATGCTCATGTTCTCGCCGCGCCGAGCCTCGTAGAGGTTGACCTCCGCGCGCAGGCTCGAAATGAACGACTGGGCGCCGCCGACGCTCCCGACCAGGGTCAACGCGCCGGTCGGGTGAATCTGCTCGACCTTCTGGACGTTCTTGTTCGAGACGAATCGGCCGCCGAGACTGGCGCGCATGTCCGTCGCGATGACGACGCCGTCGGCCGTCGTGATGCCGATCGTCGTCGTTCCGGTCTTGTTGACGTTCTGGAGATCGGCACGCGAGAGGTCGTTCTGGGGGAGCGAGCCGATCTCGGGCTCGTACGGGTTCGGATCGTCGGCCATCTGGTCGACCGTCCGGGAGAAGTCCGAGTCGTATGGTGTACGCATTGACGGAAGGGTACGGCCGGCACGATATAAAACCCCGGCGGTCACCGCTGGCGTTTCCGCTTTTTGCTTGTTTTGCTCCCGTGTGTGCGTGTGCGAAGCACGAACAGACCTCGGCGACTCGGTTGCGAGCGATCGACCGACGGTGCGACCGCTCGGCAGTTCGAGGGCGACAAAACGAGCGTGCGATCGGCGGCTTATTCCATCTGTGACTGTGCGGCCTCGTAGGCCTCTCCGACGCTCTCGAGGAGGCGGTGCAGCGGCAGCGTGACTCCGACCTGGCGGGTGATCATGGCGAGCGGCATTGCGACGATCCCGATCACAATGCACAGCTGGTACAGTGCAAACAGGGTCGCGCGGTACACGCGGGATTTCATCACGTTCAGCCGTGGCTCAGACGAGGGTAGTATATAAGCTTTCTTGAGTTACAAAAACCATAATGGTCGTTAATTATCTACTGGGTCGGCGCAGTCGTGCGGTTCAACTCCGGTTGAAATCGAGGCAACTTGAGGCGGAGTAATTTCGCAATTCGACTATCCAGGTCCGAATCCACCCGGCCAATTCTCGTAACTTATGGGCATGATCGGACTCACGTGCGCGCCTCGGCGCCGTCCCGCCCGTCGCTCCGGGTGCGGCAAACGGAACCGCAAAGCAGGAAACCCCCCGGGACGACCACGACGTATGGGAAACTATCTCGTCGCGATGGAAGCTGCATGGCTGGTCCGTGACGTCGACGCGATCGACGACGCGATCGGCGTTGCCGTCAGCGAAGCCGGGAAACGACTCAATAGCGCGGACATGGACTACGTGGAGGTCGAGGTCGGAGCGACCGGTTGCCCGGCCTGTGGCGAACCGTTCGACTCCGCGTTCATCGCCGCCGATACGGCGCTCGTCGGTCTCGGCCTCGAGATGGAAGTGTTCAACGCCGACGGCGAGGAGCACGCCTCCCGAATCGCCAAGAGCGAGGTCGGCGGCGCGCTGCGGGACGTGCCGCTGTCGGTGGTCGAAATCGTCGAGGTTTCCGACGACGAGTGATCGGCGGCCGGGGTGTCACCCAAACAGCTTTCTATAACCCGTAGTTATTGATTGGTATGGAACTCCCCACGCCTGCCGACCTGCGCCAGCGCCGGACGGAACTCGGGCTGACCCAGAGCAAACTCGCCGACAAAGCCGACGTCTCCCAGCCGCTGATCGCCCGAATCGAAGGCGGCGACGTCGACCCGCGGCTGTCGACGCTGCGGCGCATCGTCAACGCCCTGGAAAAAGCCGAGAGCGACGTCATCCGCGCGGCGGACCTGATGAACGAAGCCGTCGTGAGCGTCGCGCCCGACGATCCGGTCAGCGAGGCTGCACAAAAGATGGAGGCCGAGGCCTACTCGCAACTGGCGGTTATCCAGGACGGGATCCCCGTCGGCTCGATCAGCCAGAGCGATCTCGTCCGTCTCGACTCGGAGGCCCGGGACGAACCCATCGGGGACCACATGAGCGAGAGTTTCCCGACGGTCTCGAAGGACGCGACCCTCGACGAGATCAGCAACTTGCTGGAACACTACAAGGCCGTCATGATCACCGAAGCCGGCGAAACCGTCGGTATCATCACCGAAGCCGACATCGCCGCGCGTCTCTCCTAATCGGCTCGATTCGGCGGCGATCCGACGGCTGGCCGAGAGCGGCCACCCCGCCGACGATCGATGCGTCGCAGTCAACGGTCCCGCGCCGACGTCCCGTCAGGCCCCGCGTGGTCGGCGGTCAGCGATCGGGTCGGGGCGCGTTCTCGTATCTGATCATCTTCTCGGATTTATCGGAAATCGTCTCGTAGATGCGCTGAAGGGTCTCCTCCGCCCGGAGCAAATTGTGCGTTTCGAGGAACTGACGGCCCTCGTCGGTGAGGCCGTAGAACTTCCAGGGGTAGCCCTGTCGTCGGTCGTCGTCCGGAAGCGCGGCTTCCTCGACGATACCGATGTCGATCAGTTTCTGGACGTGCTTGTATACGGTCGCGTCGCTGACGCTCGGATTCAACTGCTCGAGTTCGTACATCGACGGTAACTGCTCGGGGTGTTGCAGGATGTTGGCGACGATCGCGAACCGCGTCTCTTGCGTGACGAAATGGAGGAGTTCGCGAGTCTCCGTTCCCCCGGCCGCTCCCACGTCGGTGCTCATGGCGCCACCTACGGCGTCCGCCACCAAGTAGTTTACCCTGGAGTAAATCACTCTGCAGTAAATCAGACTGTGCGTTCCCGCCTCGTGGAACTGATCCGATCGACGGGCGCGTACGGGAGATTCGAAACCGACTCGAAACGGAGTCGGCGGTGGAATCGGAACCGGTGATAGAATCGGAATCGGAAACGGGTGGGTAAATTCTATCAGGCACCCGCGTGAAACGGCGCTCATGACCGACGAGTCGCAGGTTCCCGAAGACGTGCTCGCGAGCGCGACGGATCGACTCGCGGCGGACGACCTCTCGATCGCGGACAACGAGGAACTCCTCCGCGCCCTGAGCGAACTGACGCCGATCTACGAGCGTGACCGGTCGTACTTCGTCCTCGGAAACTACGATCGGGAGCAGATGCGCCGCCTGAACCTCGTCGTCGATCGGCTCAACCGCCGACGAAGCGCCTACGCGTTCCGCATGTCCGACGTCCGCGGCGGCTGGGACAACGGCATCCAGAAGTTCTGTCTGATTGCGGACCTCGTCACGCACGTCGTCGGCGTCGCCGAGCAGGAGCCGAGCGGCTTCCTCGTCGAACAGGGGCTGCTCGTCGGGACCGAGGAGTACTTCGACAAGAGCTACGTCCTCAAGCGGGAGTACCCGGACGAGGACCGCCCCTACGGCTGGATGGAGGACGGCGTCTTCGATCTGCTCGAATCCGAGGAACGGCTGTACGAGTGGCGCACGGAAGCGGACCTGATCGCCGTAGTTGAGAAGATTCCCTGAATTTTCGAAGAATCTTCGAACCCGCTTCGAGAGTGTCCCGTGCCGATCACGACGGTATCAGGAGTGGCCCGACACCGGAACCGGTTCGTACGGCTCCTCGAGGTACGCGATGTCCGACGCCGACAGCGAGATATCGATCGCCTCGACGGCCTGCTCTAAGTGTGCGACGCTCGTCGTGCCGACGATCGGCGCGTCGACCCACTCTTTGTGCAACAGCCACGCGAGCGCGATCTGGGCCATGGTGACGCCCTCGTCCGCGGCGATTTCCGCCACCCGCTCGTTGATCTCCCGCCCGCCGCCCTCGCGGTACGGGTGCTCGTACAGGTACTCTTCCGTCTCGCCGCGTTTCGTCGCGTCGATCTCCTCGTGGGGCCGCGCGAGGTAGCCCCTGGCCAGCGGCGACCACGGAAGGACGCCGACGTTCTCCTTCTCGCACAGCGGCAGCATCTCCCGCTCCTCCTCGCGGTAGACGAGGTTGTAGTGGTTCTGCATCGTGACGAACCGATCGAGCCCCAGTCGGTCGCTCGCGTACAGCGACTCGGCGAACTGGTGGGCCCACATCGACGAGGCGCCGAGGTACCGGACGTGACCGCGGCGAACCGCATCGTCGAGCGCCCGCAGGGTCGTCTCGATCGGCGTGTCGTCGTCCCAGCGGTGGATCTGGTAGAGGTCGATCGTCTCCATCCCGAGTCGCTCTCGACTGGCCGCGAGTTCCTGTTCAATCGCCTTCCGGGAGAGGCCGCCGGAGTTCGGATCGTCCTCGCGCATCTGGAAGTACCCCTTCGTCGCGACGACCGACTCCTCGCGGTAGCCCTCCAGGGCCTCGCCGAGGATGCGCTCGGACTCGCCACGCGAGTACATGTTCGCCGTGTCGAAGAAGTTGATCCCGAGGTCGATCGCTCGATCGATGATCTCCGCGCTCTCCTCGTCGTCGAGGACCCACTCGCGCCAGTCGCTCGAACCGAAGCTCATGCAGCCGAGACAGAGCCGACTCACTTCCATGCCGGTGTCACCGAGCGTTGTATACTCCATGCCCGCGGCTACGACGGCATCCGGGAAAACAGTACGCGGGCCGGAAATCGACGACGCGATCGAGGATCGGTGTACTCAGACGCTGACTCCGGAATAGTCACAACTGATACCACCACGAAAGCCTCACCCGTATCGGCTGATCGGCCAGGCTAGGGGGGATGAAAGGGGCTGAGCTTTCGTGGTGTTCTCAACCGATGCGCTGCTGAAAGTTGCCACGCTAAACGTGCCCCTGGAATAGTCATTCAGATCAAAACTAAAGACGCCGTGATCGGGGCTCAAACGATCCCTCTGACCAACGAGCCGAGCATCGGCAGCCCGATCGCGCTGGCGACGACCAGATAGACGACTGGCGCCATCTCGATCGCGGGCCAGGTCGCGCCGCCGAGCGAGACGGCGAAGACGACGAGGACGAGGAGGCCGAACCCGATCGCGATGCCGATCCCTCGCCGGAACGACGGGGCGACGAGCGCGACGGCCCCGCCGCCGAGGACGAGGCCGAGCCAGTGGAACCACGCGGCGACCAGCCCGATCGCGACCGCTGCGACGAGTGCGACGAGGTGCGTTCGTCGATCGGTCCTGACGCGATCGAGTGCGGTCGCCGACGCCGCTCGAGGCGCCTCGTCCAGATCGCGTTCGGGTTCGCCGTCGTGCGCGCTCACGACGATCCCTCCTCGAAGGTGACGGTCGTCTCCGCGTCGTCGATCGACCGGGCCATGGACTTCTGTTCGTTGTCGACCCACCGCCGGAACTGATCGTCGTAGTGGGCCGAAAAGTAGTCACCCGAGTTGCCGCCGGGGAGGATCGCCGTGGCCTCGCCGCCGGGTTCGACGACCATCCGCCAACTCGAGCCGACCGCGTCGTCGACGCGGTAGTTCATGACGGTCGCGGGAGAGCCGTCGGCCGGGCGCTCCGGGTAGTTCAGGAAGGGCGCCTCCGAGCCGAAGGGGTGTTCGACGGCCCCGGTCGTGTTCCAGTCGCCGTAGACCTCCCACCCTTCTTCGTCGATCTCCTCGACCGTCGCTTCGAGCGCCTCGATCGCGAGTTCTGACCGCGATCGGCCCTCGAAGACGGGACTCTCGTCGGGGATCGTCGCGAGCACCCAGTCGTTGGGGTGGTAGGACGAATCGAGGTCCGCGTCCTCGAAGATCGGTTCGAAGACGCGCTGCCGGAAGTGGTCGATCCAGCGCGCGAACGCGAGCGCCCCGGCCGAGTCGCGGTCCATGCGGCGATCCCAGTCGGCGAGCGTTTCCGCGGCGTCGGCGGCCGCGTCCGAGACGCCTCGACCGTCCGAGTCGTCGCGGCCCTCGCGCTCGTCGATCGCCGCGAGAAGCTCCGGCACGAGCTGGTCGGCTCGGCCGTCTCGAGTGTCGGCCTGAAGGTCCCGATGGAAGTGGAGGTCGGTCGGCTCGCCGCGCTCGACCCGCTCGTCGAGGCGCTCGTAGATGCGCGCGCCGCGGTACGGCGACGCGTAGGCGACGCCGACGTAGTGGCTCGGATCGTCGGCGACCCGCTGGTTGGCCGTCGCCAGCACGTCGGGATCGATCGCGTGGGGCTTCTCCTCGAAGGGAACGAACCCGTCCCATGAGGACTCGCCGAACGGCTCGAAGCCCTCCCACTCGCCCTCGCCTGCGGAGCCGTCGAAGATTCGGTTTCCGGAGACGACCTCCCCGTTGATCCGTCGGATCGGCAGCTTGCCGGTCGCGTAGTAGAGCGTCCGCCCGTCGGCGTCGGCGTAGACGAGGTTCTGCGTCGGCAGGTCGAACGTCCGGGTCGATTCGAGCAGGTCGGCGAGCCCGTCGCTGCGCCCGAACTCGTAGATCGCCTCGGTCGTCCGGGTCGCGGTGTGGCCGGTCCACGCGACGCCGACCGTCCGCTCCTCGCGCTCGATCACTGGACCGTGGACCGTCTTGCGGAGGGTGAGCGTCCGATCCTCGCCGCCCGCGACGACGACCTCGCGCTCCTCGGTCTCGAACTCGCGCCACTCGCCGCGGTAGCGGTACCGATCGCCCTCGTCGTCGATCTCGTACCGGTAGCAGTCCAGCACGTCGGCGCCGACGTTGGTGAACGACCAGGTGCCGCGCTCGTTCGCCCCGACGACGACGAACGGCACGCCGGGGAACGTCGCCCCCCGGACCGACGTCTCGGGCGTCTCGACGTGCTGTTCGTACCACACCGGCGGCGTCATCAGCGAGAGGTGCGGATCGTAGGCGAGGATCGGTCGCCCGCTGACGGTGTGATCGCCCGAGACGACCCAGCTGTTCGAGCCGACGCCTGGCGGTGACTCGAACCGGGAGAGGTAGCTCGTCAGGGCCACGCCGATCGCGGTCTGTTCGCCCGAGGTGACGTTATCGCCGTTGCCGTCGCCGCCGCTCTCGGACCTCTTGGCGCCAGATCCGTCGCTGCGATCGGAACCGTCGGCATCGTCGCCGTCGTCGAGCCGATCGGCCTCGACCGCGTCCCGCAGGATCGGCGTCTCGTGATCCAGCCGGTCGGGATAGAGTTCGTCGGCGAGGTCCGCGCCGAGCCGATCGGCGACCAGCGCCCGTCGGAGCTCGCCGAAGTTCCCGGTCAGGTTCCACGAGATCTGTTTCTCCATCAGCATCGAATCGACCGGCGTCCACGGCCGGGGCTCGTACTCGAGGAGTTCGAACTCCAGCGGCAGCGGTTCGCGATCGATCGCGGCGTTCACGCCGTCGGCGTAGGCCTCGACGAGCGGTCCCGCCGGCGTCTCGGCGACGACGTCCCACGTCGCCTCGGCGGCGCCCGCGAAGTCCATCCGGACGTGGAACTCGTCGTCTTCGAGGGTCGCCTCGCCGACGACCGCCGAGAGCTGCCCGCGCATGACGCGCCGTTGCAGATCGAGCTGGAAGAGGCGATCGAACGCCTGCGCGTAGCCGACGGCGAAGTAGACCGCCGGTTCGTCGTCCGCCGCGACGTGCGGAACGCCGTCCGAATCGACCCGGAGGGTGGCCTCGCCGTATGGACTCTCGACCGACTCGGGAAGCGATCGGTCGGCCGCGTTCCAGGCGCGGCCGGACAGCGGTGCGAACGCGTCGAGGAGTTCCCGCGCCGACGAGAGCGTGAGGCCGCCGATGCCCGCCGCGAGCGCGCCGGCGAGCAGCCCGCGGCGCGTCGTGTCGGATGGCACAACGGGTCCCTTTCGGCCGGCCTGTCTTAACAGTCACGCCGATAACGTGTTCCGGGGGCGCCGTCCCTCACGGCGTCTCGGGATCGGTCCGCTCGACGATCGCTCTGACCGCGAAGAAGGCCGCGGCGGCGAACGGGCAGTACTGCCCGAGCAGGGCCCAAGCGATCGTCGTCGGGATTCCAATCGCGGTTGCATCTCCGTCCGAAAGGCGCTAACCTTCCGTTAGCTGGTTCGGTGCCGAACCCCTATAGTGGTGGAGGCCCAACGATCGGGCAGCCATGCCACGAGCCCGGACCGACGCCGAGACCCGCGAGCAGAACGCCGCCGCCTGTCCCATCATCGAGTCCCTCGAGCAGATCGGCTCGCAGTGGCGGCTCACCGTCCTCCACACGTTACTCGACGGCGAACACCGGTTCAACGAACTCAAGCGATCGACCGGCGCGAACGCCCGTACCCTCTCGCGGGTCCTCGACGACCTCGGCGAGATGGGGTTCGTCGAACGGCGCATCGAGGAGGATTCGCCGATCGCCACCTACTACAGCCTCACCGAGAAGGGCGAGTCGCTCGAACCTGTCTTCGACGAGATCGAGTGCTGGGCGGGCGAGTGGCTCGACGACGATCGCGTCGAAGCCCAGTAGTCTCGCCGAGGCCGCGCTGGTCGCGATCCGATCGGCCGCGATCGAATTCGGGACGAGGGACCGATCGAACCGATGCGGTCAGTACGGTAGGACGTACAGCACGATCGCCAGGAACGGGATCAGAGCGAGCAGCATCGCGATCGCGTAGCCGAACATCTCGCGGGCTCGAATCCGGGTGATCGCGAGCAGCGGGAGCGCCCAGAAGGGGTTCAACAGGTTCGTGTGTGCGTCCCCGACGGCGTAGGCCATCGTCGCTTGCCCGATCGGAACCCCCATTTCCTGGGCGGCCTCGAGGACCGACGGACCGAGGACGATCCACTCGCCGCCGCCGGAGGGGACGAAGAGGTTGACGACCGCTGCGGTGAGCCAGGCGATCACGGGGAACGTCTCGGGCGACGAGACCGCGAGCAACCCTTCGGCCATCGTCTCCGCGAGGCCCGATCCGGTCATCATCCCCTGGATGCCCGCGAAGAACGGGAACAGCAGGATGATCCCCGCGGCGGCCTCCGCGGCCTCGCCGAATCGTTCGCGGTAGACGGCCGGCCGCGTGTAGATCAACAGGCCGACGAACAGGAACGCGAAGTTCAGGACGTTCAGGTTGAGGGCGTCGAGCCCCTCGGTCGCGAACAGGTAGGCGACCACGGCGACGCCGGTCAGCGCGATGAGGCCGCCGAGGAGGAGGCTGTTGTCGATCCGCTCGGCCGGAACGGGCGTCCCGCCCCCGCTCGCGCCGGATTCCGGCGTCGATTCCCCCACCGCGCCGTCTCCAGCGGCAGTCCCGTCGGCGACCTCGTCGTCAGCGCCACCGTCCGTTGCCGTCGCGAACAATTCCTCTTCGGGAATGTACTCGCTGATCCCCGTCGATCGCTCCGCCGGGGGCGTCAGCAGGTACAGGACGATCGCGGCGAAGGCGATCGACAGCGCGGTGAGCGCGAGCGCGTACGTGCTGAAGATCGTCGCCGACGTGCCGAGGGGAGCGTCGACGATTCCGAGTTCGATGAACTCGTTCTCCGGGGTCGCGAGCAACAGGGGCGCCGACCCGGACAGGCCCCAGTGCCAGGTGAGTCCGAGGCCCATGTACCCCGCCACGCACAGCAGGGGATAGTGGACGTCGATGCCCTTTCGGTAGGCCGCCTTTCCCATCTCTCGAGCGAAGATGGCGCCCACGACGAGGCTGAATCCCCAGTGGACCCACGCGAGGGCCATCGAGACGACGCCGACGAGGACCACCGCCTGTCCGCTACTGGTAGGGACGGCCGCGAGTCGCTGCAGGCCGCGGTTGACCCAGGGGTGGTACGCGATCACGAACCCCGTCATGATGATCAACACCATCTGCATCGCGAACGTCAGGAACGCCCAGAACCCGTCGTACCAGTGAAACACCATGTCCGCCGGCCCCTGTCCCTCGACGACGACTCCGACCACGAAGACGACGTAAGACAGGATGACCGCGAACAGGAACGGACTCGGCATCCACCGCTCGACCGCGTTCGCGATCCGTTCTCCCGCGCGTTCGATGACGTTACCGCGTGCCGGTGTTGTTTCTCTCGACGACATCGGAACTATGTCATCAACCTTTATACTAATAATTATGTGACAATGTCTCGTTAGTTGGATCGTATGGACCCCGACGGCGAGACCGTTCGGAGATCGAGTGACTCCTCTCGGCCTAGTGACGTGATCGGGGGCGGCTGGCGGGACGTGTATCGCGGCTGGCACGTCGTCGCCGGCGGGTTCGTCGGCGCGTTCGTCGTCTTCGGCCTCTCGTACGCGTTCGGCGTCTTTCTCGAACCGATCCAACGCGATCTCGCGCTCTCGCGATCGGGCGTCTCGTTCGTCTTCTCCCTGCAGACGGTCGTGATCTACCTCGCCGCCGCCGCCCTGGGCGTGCTCGCGGATCGATTCGGGGTGCGGCGACTCCTGCTGTTCGGCGCGGTCGCGCTCGCGCTCGGCGGCGTCTGGACTAGCCGGGCGGAGACGTACGCCGAACTGCTCGCCGCCTACGGAGTCGTCACCGCGATCGGTCTCGGGGCGATCTACGTCGTCTCCTACGCGACGGTGCCGCGGTGGTTCGAGCGCCGTCGCGGCCTCGCGACCGGCATCGCGACGGCCGGATTGGGGATCGGAATGGTCGCGACGGCGCCCGCCGCGAGCGCGCTCGTCGGAACCGCCGGCTGGCGCGACGCCATCCTCGTCCTCGTCGTCGGCGCCGCGATCGCGATCGTCCTCGTGGCGCCGCTGTTCGCCGACGATCCGGCCGCGGCGGGCGTCGATCCCGGCAACGAGTTCCCCGCCGGTCCGCCGGATCGCGATCCGCCGGACTGGGCGGCCTATCGGCGGGAACTGACCGCCGTGGCGACCTCGCGGCTCTTTCTCCTCGTGTTCGCCGGCTGGGTGACCGTCTACGCGACGCTGTACGTCGTTCTCGTACACGTCGTCCCCTACGCCGGTGAGGCGGGCCTCGGCGAGGGAGCCGGCGCCGTCGCCATCGCGCTGATTGGGATCACGACGGCCGCGGCCCGGATCGGCGTCGGCGGCCTGGCGGATCGGCTCGGTCGGATCGAAACCTTCGTCGCGTGTTCGGCCGTGATGGGCGCGACCACCCTCGCTCTCCCGATCGTCGACTCCGCGATCGGGCTGTACGCGTTCGCCGTCGCCTTCGGCATCGCCTACGGCGGCAACGGCGCGTTGCTCTCGCCGCTGACGGTCGACCTCTTCGGGGCGGGGAACCCGAACGCCGTCTTCGGGCTCGTCTCGCTCTCGTTCGCCGTCTCCGGACTGACCGCGCCGTGGCTCGCTGGCCTCACGTTCGATCTCGCGGGGACCTACGCGCCCGCGTTCGTCGGCGCGGGAATCGCCGGCCTGTGCGGGGCGGGACTGATCGCGATCGCCGTGCGAGACGCGTAACTGCCGGCGGTCCGGCGGTCGTTCCTAGTCGTCGGGATCGAGTTCGACCAGTTCGAGCGATCGATCGAGGTGACAGACGTCGTGCGGCGGGTCGCCGTGGCTCCGCTGGATTCGGTACTCCCGATCGAACTCGAGGCCGTCGGGTTCGCAGTACTCGTGACTCGGGCACTCGACGTACGGACACGGGCCGGGGAGGGTCGTTTTGCTTCCGGCGAACGCGCCCTTCGAAGTGATGTTTGCCATCACGGGGACGGGCTCGACCTCGACCGCTCGAACGCCGCCGTCGTGCATCGCACACTCGAGGGTCTGGGCGTTCTCGCGCACATCCGTGACGCGGTACTTCCTGCCGGCTTCGAGGTTGAGACACTGGCTGCGGTACGGACAACCCGCGCAAGCGTCCGCCTCGCCGTGGTAGACGAACTCGGTCCCCGGTTCGGCGAGCCGGGGGCCGATGAGCGTAACGGTCGACATACTCCCGGATTCGATCCGATAGCGGTTAAGCCTCACGTCGGGACGGCGACCGGGTCGAGGGCTCCTCGTCCCGATCGCCGTACAAAGTGGTGAACGGGGATCGCTTCAGGTCGGTTCTCAGGCCGGCATATCTGTTGCGATAGTTGTACGCTCTGACTGCCCCAGCTTGAGCGTTCGTCATAAAACGCTGCATACTCGTGGTCTGTTCTCTCAGCGTTCTCCTTCCGCTTGTACACCATCGTGGTCGGCAGCCACTCGTCGTTGTCCGGTTGCAGGTTCCGGTCCACCGAAACGGTATTCGAAATCTGGTCAATTCAGGGAGTGATGACCACTTTTCCGGTCGCCTCACCGGAGTCCAACAACCCGAGGGCCTCACTGGCATCTTCGAGGGGAAATCGGCGGTCGACGTGAGTTGTCAGACTGCCGCCTGCAAGTAACTCGAACACCTGTTGGAGATCCTCGCCGAATCGATCCGGCCAGCGCTGGACGTAGTAGAACGTCGCTCGCCGATCGTTCGGCAAAACGGTCCACAGCGCGATGCGACCAAAGAGCGGGACGAATGGCTTCAATCGATGTCCGGTCGCGTCGAGAGCAGCGGCTACTCCGTACGAGACGAGCGTCCCGCCGGGCCCCAGCATTCGCCACGAATCGACAACGGCCGTCCCACCGAGATGGTCGAACACGGCGTCGACGCCATCCGGAGTGAGTTCGGCGACCCTGGAGGGAACGTTCTCAGTACGATAATCGATCGGCGTCGCCCCCATGGCACGGACAGTGTCGTGTTTCGCGGCCGACGCAGTTCCGAGCACCTGGACGTCACGCAACCGAGCGAGTTGTGTGAGTACCGTTCCAACTCCACCTGACGCACCGTGAACGAGGACGGTCTGTCCGGGCCGAACCTTCGCGACGCGGTGGAGCATTTGCCACGCCGTCACGCCGTTCGTGACAAGCGCGACGGCTTCCGCCGGATCAACGTCTGTAGATACCGGAACGACGTCGTCGGCCGAGAGAACGATGCGGTCAACCCATCCACCGGTTTCAGTGAGTGCAGCAACTCGCTGGCCGACCGAGAGATGGTCGACTCCTGTCCCTACGTCGATGATGTTGCCGACGATGTCGTAGCCGGGAACGAACGGAAACGAAGGCTGGTCGAAGTAGCGGCCGCGTAGCATCTGGACTTCGGCAAACGAGACGCCCGCTGCTTCGACGCGGACGAGGACTTGACCGTGTTCCGGGCGTGCGATCTGCCGCTCTCGTAACTGAAGGACATCCGGCCCCCCCTTTCGAGGCATGACGACCTCAGTCACCGTGACCGTTTCCTCGGACCCCGTGTAGCCAGTTGCAGCCCTCGACAGGCCGAGCGACTGTTTGATCGAGTCGATTCGAGGTCGTTCGAGCGAGTTCGTAGTCATCACTCTTCGATAGGCGCCCCTCAAGCCTGGCTCCGAGTCTAAATATCTTAACACGTTTATGTGCATAGCGGTATTTCGTTGGGCCGGGGATCATGTATGGCCGAAGTCCGTCTGGAAATCGAGGCGCCCGCAAGCGAGTGGTACGTCCAACTCTCTACCGAGCATCCGGCCGACGTGTTGAATCTACTGACGCTCTACGATGAGGGCTCACGATTACTCGGTGTGTTCGAAGTGGAGACGACCGATCTCGACGACCTACAGGGAACGCTGGACGAGATTTCGTCTATTATCGACTATGAGGTGATTCACACCGACGAAGGCTTCGCCGTTATCAAGTATATAGTAACTGAGTCGCTCGTCTATTCGGCAACAGTGGCGTCGGGAATTCTTCCGCCAGCCTCGGTCAGAGTTCAGGACGGTGTAATGTCCGTCGAAATAAAGATGCCACACAACCAATTGTCGGACGCGGTTACAGCTATCGAAGCAGTTGGAGGATCGTGTGAACTCCTTTCGGTCTCTGGAACGGGGGGTGCCGCAGGACTCCTAACCGATGGCCAACACCAGTTTGTAACCGAAGCGGTGCGACACGGTTACTACGACACACCACGACGATGTACGCTGTCCGAGCTAGCCGCCCTACTCGATGTCTCACCCGCGGCCGCGAGTACGATGGCCCATCGGGCCGAAGAACGAATCGTCAAAGAGTTCGTTCAGCGAGCCGACGGATCGCTGCCCAGCGAGTGATCTTCGACTCATTCGAACAACGCGTGGCTCTCGTTTCGGTTCGATTTCAAAATCCTTCGATAGAGTCGGTGTAATTGCCGCAAATGGACATTTCAGAATCCGTCTGGCAGTCCGGCAGAGAGCGACGATCTATTTCCAGTTGGGACGTAATCGGCATGCGTTTCTCTCTACGCATTCGAGGACCTCGGAGCACGTCGGGTACGGGTAGTGTTGGTCCTGCCGAGAATCTACAGCCCGGTAACTCCCTCGTTCTACGCCCGGTATGACCGTATTAGCATGTTAACGCGTTTTCTTACTCGGCCGTGTCGCGAACATCAGGATGCGCCATGAAATCAGAATGGAGCATGAACTGGAAGGCGATTGGAACTGGACTCGTCATCGGCGCCATCGTGGCGTTTGTTGGTGAGGGAAGCGCGTTTGGAGAGATGCTGTTCCCCGAAAACGCCGCGTACGTACTCGCCGGATTGTTCGGCGGCATGGCGGCTGGCTACCTCCGCGGTGATTCGATGCGGGCGGGTGCGTACGCTGGTGGGACCGTTGGTATCATCGGCGGTGTTCTGGCGCTACTCACGACGAGCGCCCTGTACGCGGGGGTCGGAGCCTGGGCTATCCCAACCGCGGGGCTAGTATTTGTCATCCCCGGCATTGTTGGCGGTGCAGTTGGCGCGATCGTGAACCGCAGTCGGCCAGTTCGTGATTCGGCGAAGGGAGCCGCGTAGTCATCGACACTGTGTTCGATGGGGGTTCGTGATGCCGAATATCCGATCTGGCTAACACTGATCATTTTCATTTAAATAACAGATGTTTGGACATACTTGAACAGGATTAAAAGCGTATGCGAGCGCACCGGTCTCAACTTCTGGCGCCGTGAAACGCTATGTCCTGTCGCTTGTCGCGGAAACAGGATCGAGTTAGTCGGTCGATTCCGGTATGAACGGCCCGTACGTCGCCGTTTGACGGGCGATCGTCGCCACACGGAGAATGTACGCGCTCAGTATCGCGAGCGGGACGAGCGTTGCGACGATTATCGCTCCCGCGATACCCACGAGCAACGCGTGTGGCACCGACAGCCCGGCGATATCTCGATAGACGAAAATCCCGACCGCCGCGATCGTCACTGCGGGGATACCGGTGTAGATGAGTAATCGAGATAAGCGCGCCAGCTGCCGTTCGACGACCACCGTTTTGAGAAATTGCCTCGCAGCGTCGATTTCGACGAACAGCTCGTGGATCCGTTGTAGTTCTTCCGTCGGTTGGTCGTCCCGGTCGGAGGCTTCCCTCTGGAGCCGTCGTATCTCGTAGGACTGATGCGAGTTATCGTAGCTGAGCACGACGGTGAACGTCCGAAGCATGCTCGCATCGGACCTCGCCAATTTGTCATTCGCTTGATCCGCTTCGTCGGCGATCGATCCGGCGACCGACTCGATGTCGGCTGTCGCTCGATCGTCCGCTGGACGGTTCCGTCCGCGCTGAAGGGACCTGGCAGTGTCCGAGATAGCCGAGAGAAGCGTCCCGAAAAAGGGAGTCGCGTAGGGTGAACTTACGGCGGTGTCAGTTCGCTCTTCGACGCGCTCTCGAAATTCCGTGATGTCGCGCCGGCGTTCGTAGAGGTCCTGTATCGACCCGAATTCGTGCGAGAGGACGATTTGATTCACCCCGACCGAGATCGGGATGAGCGTCAACAACCCGTTGACGGTGCCGTTGAGGTACCACATAACCCGCGTCGGCGTGGTTACCGTGGCGATACCGAGTACCCCAACCGCGAAAAACACCGCCCCGATCCCGAGCAGCATGACGAGCGAGACCAGCAGTCTATTTCCCGTCAGCAAGAACCATCGTCCGAGTCCCTCGGCAGGGCTGCGATCAGCCGAATCCACGGTCGTTTCGCGCATATTCTCCTAACGTACGCGAACGAGAGTTGCAATTATTAATGGTGAGTTTGCAGTTTCGTCGCCGGAAAGTGGTCCTCGAACTCGCCGGCGACCCGCTCACTTCGGGCCAGTACGTGGCGAATCGGTCAAATCGGACGTTTCCCGATTCGAGATACGGAATCCACGCCGCTGACCGCCGTTACGGCGTTGACGCGGCTCGCGGGCGCGGAGGAACATACCATACTGCCGTTCGTGCGTTCGGCTCCGGATGGCCGGATCACGAGTCGTCGTCTCTGCCGGTCAACTCATCGAGCTTCTCGAAGTAGCGCTCCCTCGGCACCTGGTATAAGCCCCGATAGTCGATCTCGCCGTCGTCGAACCGCCGCGCCAGATTGATCGCGCGGTCGATCGCTTCGCTCCGGTTTGCAAATCGGAACTGCTCGTCGAGCGAGACCTCGGGTTCGAGGTAGAAGGTGACGAACCAATCGTCTTCGATCGTTCGATCCGTGGGGTTGGTTCCGGGACGGCGCGTGCGCTTCCCGTGAGTCACGTACAGCGTCGGCAGACAGGGCGGCGGGAACTCAGTCGCGTCGAAGACGTCCGGCCGGTAGGCGAGCACCGCCCGGCCGTCGTCCTCGTCGCTCCAGACGGTCCACGACTCCGGCAGGGCGTCGAAATCCGTCTCCGTCATTACGCCCGGGTAGGGCCGTCGCGCCTAAAGCACCGTCGTCATCTCGCGGGTGGCACAACGACGTCGCGCCGCTCGGCGAGGAGCCCCGATCGACGGACGATCGTCGCTCGATCGCGCGCGAGCGAATCCGGCGGACGCAAGCCGTTCGTTTATACCGTTTCGCCCCCAGTATGGTCCGTGATACCTACTACCAATGAATGGTTCTGGCAATAATTGTGCGGAATTAAGTCCTGGTAAATATCTTTTGGGGCCAAGGTTAAGTAGCTGTATTACTCACTCATTAAATACTATCGGTATCCGTTCGCCGGACCGATCCACTCCGCGCCCGTCCCCGGCGCCCGCCGCGTACTCCGGCTATCCGGACGTCACACGGCGATAGTGGTACTAGCTCACACATGGCACGACAATTTCGCGCCGCCTGCGGCGATTCGCGCTCTCCGAGAGCCACGCCAGCAAATCAAGTGAGCACGTGGCATACGCGTCAGGGTGACGCGGCTTCGCGGTGGTCGGCGGTCCGGCCACGCGACGGGGCAGACGCTCGATCGGCGGTCGCTTCCCGCCGACTCGACGCAACGGACGGGAAGCGACGACAGGGGAACACCCAACTGGCAATGATACCATGACCGGTGACATCGAGACGCTCGAGAAGCTCAGTACGGATTACAAGGAATCGATGCCCGCGGACCTGCGGGAGACGAAGTCCTTCGACTGGTACTTAGAAGAGTGCTACGAGGATCCGAAGATCTCCCGCAACGCCCACCAACGCGTCGCGGACATGTTCGATTACTACGGCACCACCTACGACGAGACCGAAGGGGTCGTCGAGTACCAGCTCGCGTCGGAAGACCCGCTGAACGACGGCGAGAACACCTTCTACGGGAAGGTAATCCACCAGTCGATCCACGAATTCGTCAACAAGGTCAAGTCGGGGGCCCGCAGGCTCGGTCCGGAACGGCGAATCAAGCTCCTGCTCGGCCCCGTCGGCTCCGGGAAGTCCCACTTCGACAAGCAGGTCCGTCGCTACTTCGAGGACTACACCCTCCGCGAAGAAGGACGGATGTACACGTTCAAGTGGACCAACCTCTGCGACGTCATCAAGGATCAGGACCCGGCCGACGACACGGTTCGATCGCCGATGAACCAGGACCCGCTCGTCCTCCTCCCCCTGGAGCAGCGCCAGCGGGTGATCGACGACCTGAACGAGAACTTAGACGCGCCGTATACGATCCAGAACGAGCAGTCGCTCGATCCGGAAAGCGAGTTCTACATGGATCGGCTGCTGGCATACTACGACGACGACCTCCAGCAGGTCCTCGAGAACCACGTCGAGATCATCCGTTTCGTCGCGGACGAAAACAAGCGCCAGGGCCTCGAGACGTTCGAGCCCAAGGACAAGAAGAACCAGGACGAGACCGAGCTCACCGGCGACGTCAACTACTCGAAGATCGCCATCTACGGCGAGTCCGATCCCCGGGCGTTCGACTACTCGGGGGCGTTCTGTAACGCGAACCGCGGCATCTTCTCCGGGGAGGAGCTGTTGAAGCTCCAGCGCGAGTTCCTCTACGACTTCCTGCACGCCACCCAGGAGCAGACGATCAAGCCGAAGAACAACCCCCGGATCGACATCGACCAGGTGATCGTCGGCCGGACGAACATGCCCGAGTACAAGGACAAGAAGGGCGACGAGAAGATGGAGGCCTTTAACGACCGCACGAAGCGGATCGACTTCCCGTACGTGCTGTCGTACGAGGACGAGGCGCTCATCTACGAGAAGATGCTGAACAACGCCGACGTCCCCGACATCAACGTCGAGCCCCACACCCTGGAGATGGCCGGGCTGTTCGGCGTCCTCACGCGCATCGAGGAGCCCGACACCGAAACCGTCGACCTGCTCTCGAAGACCAAGGCGTACAACGGCGAGATCGACGAGGGCGACGACATCGACGTCAAGAAGCTGAAGGAGGAGGCCGCCGCGAAGGCCGAGATCGGAGAGGGGATGGTCGGCGTCTCGCCGCGCTTTATCGGCGACGAGATCGCCGAGGCGATCATGGACTCGAAGCACCGAAAGCGCGGGTTCCTCTCGCCGCTGACGGTGTTCAACTTCTTCGAAGAGAACTTGGAACACCACGGCTCCATCCCGGAGGAGAACTTCGAGCAGTACTACCGCTACCTCGAAACCGTCCGCGAGGAGTACCGCGAGCGGGCGATCGAGGACGTCCGCCACGCCCTCGCGTACGATATCGACGAGATCCAGCGCCAGGGCGAGAAGTACATGGACCACGTGATGGCCTACATCGACGACGACACGATCGAGGACGAACTCACGGGCCGCGAGCAGGAACCCGACGAGACGTTCCTTCGCTCGGTCGAGGAGAAACTCGACGTCCCCGAGGACCGCAAAAACGACTTCCGCCAGGAGGTGTCGAACTGGGTTTCCCGGCGCGCCCGCGAGGGCGAGGCGTTCAACCCGCAGGACAACGAGCGCCTGCGCCGCGCCTTAGAGCGCAAACTCTGGGAGGACAAGAAGCACAACATCAACTTCTCGGCCCTCGTGAGCGCCAACGAGTTCGACGACGACGAACGCTCCGCCTGGATCGACGCCCTGATGGAGCAGGGCTACTCCGAGGAGGGCGCAAAGGAAGTTCTCGAGTTTGCGGGCGCCGAGGTCGCCAAAGCCGAGATGGACGGATAACATGGCCGGCGACGATTACGTTACCGAGGCCGATCGCACGCTCGAGGAGACCTACGAGGAGCCGATGGCCCTCGCCACCTACGTCGATCGGGTCTTCGAGAACCCCACGATCGCCTCCCACGCCTCGAAGTACCTGCTCGAAGCGATCGAAGCCGCCGGTACGCGCGCCGTGGTCGAGGAGGGCGAGGAGAAGGAGCGCTACCGCTTCTTCGACGATCCGCACAACGACGGCGAGCACGCGATCCTCGGCAACACCGAGGTGTTGAACGGGTTCGTCGACGACCTGCGATCGATCGCGGCGGGCCGGGCGAAAGACGAGAAGATCGTCTGGTTCGAGGGGCCGACCGCGACCGGGAAATCCGAACTCAAGCGCTGTCTCGTCAACGGCCTCCGGGAGTACTCGAAGACCCCGGCGGGCCGTCGGTACACCGTCGAGTGGAACATCACGACGGCCGACGCCGGCGAGCGCGGGCTGAGCTACGGCGGCGATCCCACCGCCGCCGACGAGCAGAACTGGTACGAGAGCCCCGTCCAGACCCACCCGCTGTCGGTGTTCCCCGACGAGGTTCGCGAGCGGATCCTCGACGATCTCAACGCTCGACTCGACGATCACGTCCCGGTTCGGGTCGACGCGGAACTCGACCCGTTCTCGCGGGAGGCGTATAACTTCCTGGAGGAGCGCTACCGCCGCGAGGGCGAGGACGAACTGTTCTCGGCGATCGCCGACGACAAGCACCTCCGCGTGAAGAACTACGTCGTCGACGTCGGGAAGGGCGTCGGCGTACTTCACAGCGAGGACGACGGCCGCCCCAAGGAGCGGCTCGTGGGGTCGTGGATGCACGGGATGCTCCAGGAACTCGACTCCCGCGGGCGCAAGAACCCGCAGGCGTTTTCCTACGACGGCGTGCTCTCGCAGGGCAACGGCGTCCTCACGATCGTCGAGGACGCCGCACAGCACGCCGACCTGCTCCAGAAGCTGTTGAACGTCCCCGACGAGCAGTCCGTCAAGCTGGACAAGGGGATCGGGATGGACGTCGACACCCAGATGCTGATCATCTCGAACCCCGACCTGGAGGCCCAGCTCAACCAGCACGCCGATCGAAACGGCATGGACCCGCTAAAAGCGCTCAAGCGCCGGCTCGACAAACACCAGTTCGGCTATCTGACGAACCTCTCGCTCGAGTGCGAACTCATCCGGCGCGAACTGACCAACGAGACCGAGGTCTGGACCGCCGAGAGCTACGACGAACTCGCCGATCGCATCCGCGAGCCCGTGACCGTGGCGGTGAAAGGCCAGGACGGGCAGACGAGACGCGAGGAACTCGCGCCGCACGCGATCGAGGCGGCCGCCCTCTACGCCGTCGCCACCCGACTCGACGAGGAGGACCTCCCAAACGGACTCGACCTCGTCGACAAGGCGCTGATCTACGATCAGGGCTACCTCCAGGAGGGCGACACCCGCCGGGAGAAAGACGAGTTCGACTTCGACGACGACGGGCACGACGGCGACCACGGCATCCCGGTGACGTACACTCGGGACACGCTAGCCGAATTACTCCAGAGCGATCTGGACCGACACCACCCCGACCTCCCGGTCGAGGACGTCGTCATGCCGCGGGATGTCCTGAACGCGATGGCCGAGGGCCTCGCCGACGCGCCCGTGTTCTCGTCGGCCGAGCGATCGGAGTTCGAAAACCGCGTGGTGCCCGTGAAGAACTACATTTTCGACCAGCAGGAGTCCGACGTCATCGAGGCGATCATGCACGAGAAGCGCGTCGACGAAGAAACCGTCGAGGAGTACGTCGAGCACGTCTACGCGTGGGAGACCGAGGAGCCGCTGTACAACGATCGCGGCGAGCGCGTCGAACCCGACCCGCTGAAGATGAAGCTGTTCGAGGTCGAGCACCTCGGGCGGTTCTCCGAGTCCGACTACGAGTCGAACCTGCCGCGAGAGAGCGTCCGACAGTTCCGCCGCGAGAAGGTGATCACGTCGCTGAACCGCCACGCGTGGGAACACCGCGACGAGGACTTCTCGGTCCGGGACGTCGACCTCACGGCGATCCCGGTCATCAAGACCGTCCTCGAGAGCCACGACTGGGACGACGTCGAGCGCACGTTCGAGGACTTCGACCCGCGCCAGTGGGACGACCCGCCGAGCGGCACCCAGACCGAGTCCGTCAAGGCGGATACGATCGAGACTATGGTCGACCTCTTCGACTACTCGGAGGCGTCGGCCGAGCTAACCAGCAGACACGTTATGGGACAGGTGTGTTACAGATGGGACTGAGAGACGACCTCGAACGGTTCCGCGAAGTCGGCGAGGAGCGCCGCGAGGACCTCGCGGACTTCATCCAGTACGGCGACCTCGGACATAGTCGGCCGGGGGAGATCAACATTCCCGTGAAGATCGTCTCGCTGCCGGAGTTCGAGTACGACCAGCGCGACCAGGGCGGCGTCGGGCAGGGCGACGGCGGAACGCCGGACGTCGGGCAACCGGTCGGCCAGCCCCAACCCCAGCCGGGCGACGACGACGGCGACGGTGACGAGGCCGGCGAGGAGGGCGGCGAGCACGAGTACTACGAGATGGACCCGGAGGAATTCGCCCAAGAACTCGACGAGGAACTCGGGCTGGACCTCGATCCGAAGGGGAAGAAGGTCATCGAGGAGAAGGAGGGCCCCTTCACGGATCTCACCCGGACTGGACCCGACAGCACCCTCGACTTCGAGCGGATGTTCAAGGAGGGGCTCAAGCGAAAGCTCGCGATGGACTTCGACGAGGAGTTCGTCCGCGAGGTGTGCAAGGTCGAGGGCTTCGGCCCGCGCGACGTGTTCGAGTGGGCCCGCGGCGAGAACCTCCCCGTGTCCATGGCCTGGATCGAGGAGGCCTACGACGACATTCCCGCGAGCGAACGGGGCACGTGGGCGTCGGTCGACGAGATCGAGGAGAACGTCGATCGCCAGACCGTCCAGCAGAAGATCCGCCGCGAGGGGATCAGACACGTCCCCTTCCGCAGGGAGGACGAACGCTACCGCTACCCCGAGATCATCGAGGAGAAGGAGAAGAACGTCGTCGTCGTCAACATCCGCGACGTCTCCGGCTCGATGCGCGAGAAGAAACGCGAACTCGTCGAGCGCACGTTTACCCCGCTTGACTGGTACCTCACGGGCAAGTACGACAACGCCGAGTTCGTCTACATCGCCCACGACGCCGAGGCCTGGAAAGTCGAGCGCGAGGACTTCTTTGGCATCCGAAGCGGCGGCGGGACGAAGATTTCGAGCGCCTACGAACTCGCTGCCGAACTGCTCGAGGAGTACCCCTGGGCCGACTGGAACCGGTACGTCTTCGCGGCGGGCGACTCGGAGAACTCCTCGAACGACACCGAAGAACGCGTCATCCCGCTGATGGAGGAGATCCCGGCCAACCTCCACGCGTACGTCGAGACTCAACCCAGCGGTAACGCGATCAACGCGACCCACGCCGAGGAACTCGAGCGCCACTTCGGAACCGACTCCGACGACGTGGCCGTGGCGTACGTCAACAGCAAGGAGGACGTGACGGACGCGATCTACGAGATCCTCTCGACGGAGGGTGAGACCGATGAGTAAACGCAACTCCAACGCGGACCGATTCCGCAAGCAGGCGATCGCCACCGACCTCGAGGAACCGGTCACGGAGGCCAGAAACCTCGCGCAGAAACTCGGCCTCGAGCCGTACCCGGTCAAGTACTGGATCGTCGACTACGACGAGATGAACCAGCTCATCGCCTACGGCGGGTTCCAGTCGCGGTACCCCCACTGGCGGTGGGGCATGCAGTACGATCGCCAGCAAAAACAGGGCCAGTACGGCGGCGGGAAGGCCTTCGAGATCGTCAACAACGACAACCCGGCCCACGCCTTCCTCCAGGAGTCGAACACGATCGCCGACCAGAAGGCCGTGATCACGCACGTCGAAGCCCACTCGGATTTCTTCTCGAACAACGAGTGGTTCGGTCTGTTCACGGGAAAGCAGGCCGACGAGGCGCAGGTCAACGCCGCGGCGATGCTTGAGCGCCACGCCCGCGCGATCGACGAGTACATGTCCGACCCCGACATCGATCGCGCCGAGGTCGAGAAGTGGATCGACCACTGTCTCTCGCTGGAAGATAACATCGACCAGCACACGGTGTTCACCCGACGCCTCGACATCGAAGGGCCGGACGACGCGGAGATTGACGAGGACCTGGCGGCGAAACTCGACGAGCTCGGCCTCTCCGAGGAGATCAAAGGCGAGGTGTTCGACGACGAGTGGCTGGAGAAGATCGAGGGCGAGGAGGTGCCGGCGAACTTCCCCGAGATGCCCCAGAAGGACGTCCTCGCGTTCGTCCGCGAGTACGGCAAGCAGTACGACGAGGAGGCCGGTCGCGCCGTCGAGATGGAACCCTGGCAGCGCGACATCCTCGATATGATGCGCGCGGAGGCGTACTACTTCGCCGCCCAGAAGATGACAAAGGTGATGAACGAGGGGTGGGCCGCCTACTGGGAGTCGATGATGATGACCAACGAGCGCTTCGCCGGCGACGACGAATTCCTCAACTACGCCGACCACATGGCGAAGGTGCTCGCCTCCCCCGGTCTCAACCCTTACAGCCTCGGCTTCGAACTCTGGGAGTACGTCGAGAACACGACGAACCGCCGGGAGGTACTGGAGCGACTGCTGCGCGTCGAGGGGATCTCGTGGCGGAACCTGGCGGACGTCGTCGACTTCGACGGCGTCCTCGAGACGCTGGAGCCGCCGGACGCGCTCGACACGATCGACCCGGATACCCTCGACGACCTCGCGGAGCTGCCGGAGGAGTGGGTCGATCGCGAGGCCCTGGAACGAGCGCGAGAGGGCGAGATCGACGCCGCGAAGTATCCCTGGAAGGTACTCACGTACGAGGGACTCGCGCGGCGGCACTACTCGCTAGTCCGTCGGCAGCACCGCGGCTTCCTCAGTCGCGTGAACCAGAACGAACTCGAGCGGATCGGCCGCTACCTGTTCGACGACGCGCGCTACACGTCGGTCGAGGAGGCCCTTGCGGACGTCGACTACGCCGCCGGCTGGAACCGGATGTTCGACGTGCGCGAGAGCCACAACGACGTCACGTTCTTGGACGAGTTCCTCACGGAGGAGTTCATCACCGAGAACAACTACTTCACGTACGAACACTCCCAGGCGACCGGCCAGTTCCACGTGGCCAGCGACGCCGCGGAGGACGTCAAGAAGAAGCTTCTGCTCAAATTCACCAACTTCGGCAAGCCGACGATCGCCGTCTTTGACGGCAACTACAACAACGCCAACGAACTCCTGCTCGGTCACCAGTACAACGGCGTCATGCTCGATATCGGGCAGGCGAAGGAGACGCTCAAGCGCATCTTCGAACTGTGGGGTCGACCCGTGAACCTACTGACGATCGTCAAGGAAGTCGACGATCACGACATCGAGGTGGCAAAGCGCCGCAACCGCGAACCGGAACCGGAAGAGCGCGGCAAACTGATCCGGTACGACGGCCACGAGGTCACGCTGGAGGACGTCCCGTGGGAGGAGGTCGAGCACCTCGCTGCTGACGATGTCGACTACGACACGAAGCCCGACGAGTGGCTCGCGTGAATCGGCTCGCCTAACGTCCGTTTCTTCCTGAAATTCGCGCAGAAAACTGTCAAAATGCTTTTATCGCCGATTCGATATACAGCGGACACGAGGGACGGGGACGGGGGCGGAGCCGCCGAGCGGAGTCGCGGACCCGCCGCGTTCGACCTGCCGTCGGTACTCGCACGACTCGACGACGACAGCGCGCACGTCCGGGCCAGCGCGTGCGTCGCGCTCGGACACGGCCGAGCGGGCGAGGCGGCCGATCGGTTAAACGTGCTCGCGGAGGACGATCCGGACTCGAACGTTCGCGAGCGGGCCGCGTGGGCGCGCGGTCGGCTACCGTGAGGGTCGGTTCGTCGTCGGAGTCGAACGACGCTCGGTGCGACGCTGGAAAACGTATTAGCCCTGCTACCTGATAGGGCTCGTATGGCCGACGCGCCGATATCACTGACCCGAGCCGACGACGGGAGAGGGCTATCGTACCTCGAGTCCCTGCTGGAGGAGAACGACCTCCCGTCGCGGGACGTCCGATCGAAGCCCGAGTGTTTCTACGTCGGGTACGCCGACGAGGATCCGATCGGTGTCGGCGGGATCGAACGCGACGGGAGCGACGGACTGCTCCGATCGGTCGTCGTCGAGCGATCGGTCCGGGGAACCGGATACGGGACGGCGCTGTGCGACGCACTGGAGGCCGAGGCTCGCGGCGACGGGGTCGAGGCGCTGTACCTGCTCACGATGACCGCCGTGGAGTTCTTCGTCGCTCGTAGCTACCGGGAGATCGATCGCGACGACGCGCCCGAGGCGATTCGGGAGACGACGGAGTTCGCCGAACTCTGCCCATCGACGGCCACCTGTATGCGAAAGTCCCTGTAGCGTCCGGTCCCGACCGACGCCGCGCCGACGTAACGAACTTCGTCGTTCGCCCCGATCGCCCGAACGTGACACGCAACACGTTCACCGTCGAAACGGACGATCGACTGACGACCGTCGACGTGACCGATCGGATCGCCGACGCCGTTCCGGCGGAGCTCCGGTCGGGGACGTGCACGGCGTTCGTCCGGCATACGACTGCTGGCCTCGTCGTCCAGGAGAACGAACCCCGGCTGCGCGGCGATATCGAGTCGTTCCTCCGCGATCTCGTTCCCGACGAGGGTTACGCCCACGACGAACTCGACGGCAACGCTGACTCGCACCTCCGGGCCACGCTGCTCGGGCCGGACGTGACGATCCCGATCGTCGACGGCGACCTCACGCTCGGGACCTGGCAATCGATCCTGCTGGTCGAGTGCGACGGCCCGCGAACGCGGGAGGTGTCGGCGACGATCGTCGGAGACTGAGCGTCGGTATCGCTCCCGCCCGATCGATTTCGGGTGTGAGTCTTGCACCGCGTATTTTGCTCCGTCTGCCACGACGACCACTTTACAGGCTAAGGGCTCTGTTGAAACCCTTCGTGATTGATACAAACAGTCTGCTGAATACAGAGGATGGGTTCAGTACGACAGCATTGTTTGTTTCACGCCGAAACAGGTGAACTATCCGCTCAGTAGATCTGCGTACTCAACAATGATTACTGACGGCTACGAATAGTACACTATGTTTCCTGAACGCATCGAGACGGAACGCCTCCATCTCGAACGAATTTCACACGACACTGTCGATGTATTTGTTCTCCATGAGTTCTACGGCAATGGCGACGAAACTGCGGAAATGTTCGAATACTGGGATTCGAACCCTCACGACACGGTGAAAGAGACGTACGACTACGTGGACGAAGCAGAACAACTGTGGAACGATGGGGAGGCAGCAAAATACGTGATACGACCAAAGGAAGGCGAAGACGGGGCAGGTGCCATCGCTGGAACGACGGGCCTGTACCCCGACTGGGAGAAACGGTCTGCCAGCCTCGGTATCATCCTCGACAAGCGATCTTGGGGGCGCGGGTATTCAGGTGAACGAGCCGATGCCATCCTCTCTGTCGCGTTTGACCGACTCGACCTCGAACTCGTTGTTGCCGCCCACGTTGGCGGGAACGAGAAGTCTCGACGAGCAATCGAAAGGTACGTTGAATGGTATGACGGCCAATACGAGGGGCTTTTGCGGAATTGGCATCCACAGGCAGATACCGTAGCCGACGTTCACAGATACACGATTTCACGAGAGGAGTATTTCGAGGCATCCGACCGCTAATTAGTTGTTCTGCATTGGGCGATCACCGCCTTCGCAAATCGAGCCATATCTCATGCGACATTCGCGCTGTGTATTCAACACGGCTGCTAAAATCTATCACCGTTTGAGGGTTTCAACAAAGCCAGGCTAAGAGATCCCCTCGAAAGCTCCCGCGACGCTCGAGTCGGAGGGTTCGCTGCGGTTCTCGCCTCCCGGCGGTCGGCTGCGGTCCTTACTCTACGAGACGCTGCGCATCTTGCAGATCCCTCGCTCGTCGCACTCGCAAGGGCTGCGCCCGCCGTCCTCAGGCGACGCGGCCCCTTTCAGTCCCGCCCGAGCCTCGCCCTCCCCAGCCGACTCGTTCGCTCGCACACTCGCTCACTCGTCCCTCACGAATCGGCGAGGGATCCTCGCAATCGCTCGGATCCCTCGCCAGCGTGCCGTGGCCAGGAACGCGGCTCCGCACATCTACGAGCCGTGCCGCGTGACTCGGGGGAGGGCAGGAACAGTGTCAGACCTGGTGGATTGAAAGGACGAGGCGGGGTCGCGTCGGAGTGGAGTCGCTCAGGCAGCACTATCCGAACGAAGTGAGGATATCTGTCTGAGCGACCGCGGACCCGCCGAGGGCTTTCGTCGTGGTAGTTTCCGTTGAAAAGGCGAAGGAGCCACCCTGCAGAGATATCCCGAAGTGATCAGTCCACACCCGAAATCGATCGGACACAGCGTTCGGAACGCGGGAACGCAACTCACAACAGACCGGCGACTCAAACGCAGATCGGCCGATCGGCCGACACGTAGTCGACGCCGCGCAGCTCGAGCAGTTTGGCGGTGAGGGGCCGTTCGATCGACCACGAGTGAACTTCGAGGCCGAGCGACTTCGCCCGGGGGACGAGTCGCGTGGTGAGACAGCGCCAGTAGTTCGCGCCGATCACGTCGCAGTCGAGTTCCACCGCGGTCGTGACGGGCGCGTCGAGGTGGCGACTGGCCAGCAGGCCCGTGGGCTGGCTCGGATCGATCTCACGGACCGTCCGCAGTTCGGGCGCGAGAAAGGACGTCGTGACGACCCGGTTCTCGACGTCCTCGATCGCGTCCAGGATGTCCGCGGCGATCCCTAGCTCTTTCATCTCGAGGTTGATCTCGACGGCCGGCGGCAGGGCCGAGAGGACCTCTTCGAGCGTGGGAACCCGCTCGCCGGATTCGAGGACCGTGTACGTCCGGAGTTCGTCGAGACCGGTGTCGGCAACGGTGCCGATCCCGCCCGTGACGCGGTCGATCGTCTCGTCGTGAATGACGACCAGTTCGCCCGATCCGCAGCGGCGGACGTCGAACTCCACGGCGTCGGCCCGGCCGGCAGCGGACGTGAGAGCGGCGATCGTGTTCTCGGGTGCCATCGACGCGAATCCGCGGTGCGCGATCAGTCGCATTCGCCGCTAGCAACGGTCGCGAGCGGCATTAGTTCCTCGTCCGATTTCACGTTCGTCGACCGACCAGCGGGAATCGTAAACGACCGTCGTTCCAAAGTGGATAGGATGCAGCGTTAAGCACTTCCGGTAACTATCAGACGGTACCCCAGATGAGACGTTTTACCGTGTGGTGTCCTCGAGGAAGTGCTTCGTCATGACCGACGAGGCTTCCGCTCCGGCCGACGAGGTCCACGTTCTCCTCGTCGAGGACAATCCGGGCGACGTTCGGCTCACTCAGGAAGCTTTCGCCGCCGTTCCGACCGAGACCACCATTCATGTCGCGACCGACGGCGACGAAGCGCTCGAGTTCCTCACCGAGCGGCACGCGAATCCGTCGACTGCGGTCCCCGATCTCGTCTTGCTGGATCTGAACCTCCCCCGCATGGACGGCTTCGAGTTCCTCGAAGCGATCCAGGGGGAGCCGGCGGTAGCGACGATTCCGATCATCGTGCTGACGAGTTCCGAAGCGACGGAGGACGTCCGGGAGAGCTATGCGAAGTGCGCGAACGCCTACCTCACCAAGCCGACCGATCCCGACGCGTTCGTCTCGATCGCCAGCGCCGTCGAGCGGTTCTGGTTCGACGAGGCTGCACTGCCGCCGGTTCCCTCCTGACGAGCGGCGCGGCTCGGCCACGCCCGATTTCGAAGCGGGAAACCGACCCCGAAATTGATCCCACCGGACGACGCACTTTTTCGTATGGCACCGACCAGAACGTACGACGTCGACTTCGACGGCACGGTCGCGATCGTCACCGGCGCGAGCGGGGCTCTCGGGAGCGCGACCGTCGATCGGTTCCGGGAGGCCGGCGCGACGGTGTGCGCCGTCGACGTCGTCGCACCCGACGACGAGGACAGTCTGCTCGACCGGGATGAGGGAATCCACTTCTACGAAGCGGATCTGACCGACGAGGACGACGTCTCCGACCTCGTCTCGACGATCGTCGACGAACACGGCCGCATCGACCACCTGCTGAACATCGCCGGAACCTGGCGCGGCGGCGATCCGATCGAGGAGACCCCGGTATCGGAGTTCGACATGCTCGTCGACATCAACCTGAAGACGGCGTTTCTGGCCTCGAAGCACTCGCTCCCGCACCTTCAGGAGTCGGAGGGCTCGATCGTGGGCGTCAGCGCCCGATCGTCGCTTTCGGGAGGTGAGGGCGACGGCCCCTACCGGATCACCAAGGCCGGCATCCGGCTGCTGACCGAAACGCTGGCCGAGGAGAACCGGGGCGCCGTCCGCGCGAACTGCGTCATGCCGAGCGTGATCGACACGCCGGCGAACCGCGAGATGATGCCCGACGCGGATCACGAGTCGTGGGTCGATCCCGGCGACATCGCCGACGTGATGGCGTTTCTCTGTAGCGACGGCGCGTCGGTGACCAGCGGGGCCGCCGTGCCGGTCTACGGGGAGGCGTAAACGGCATCTGCTGGCTTCTAACGAGCGGTCGAGCTCACTCGGCCGCTTCCTTCTCGCGGTCATCGGTCGTACGCCTGCCGATGTGTGAGGGGGCCGATCGCGAGTCCAGTACTGACGCCTTCTCCGGCGCGTCGAGGCGGACGATTGCGCCGTTTGCAGACACTCGACAAACTCCCGTATCGGCCGTTCTCGCCCCGGCTCTCGTCCGTCTATGATTCCCGATATGTGTAACTCGGTTTGAATTGCGTGAATTATATCTACCCGCAGTGTAACAGTCAAGGCAGATATGTGCACAGTTGACGTGCAGCAGTGCTCGTACTGGGGGTGGGACATATGACTATACGACTGCGAAACCGGGCCGAGAACGTTTTCGATTGGTTCCGTTGTACGGACGAACGTACAATTTTCGTATGGTTGACTGATCTGCATAACATCACTATTCGAACAGGTGGGGGAGCGCCGAATTCGGCCGGAGGAACTGTATGAGCGTAGAAACCGCGCCCGATCGAGTGCGGCGAATAGCCGTCGAACAACCGCTGGCACTCGTCCTCGTCTTCGTCGCCGTCCTGTTACTGGTCGACATGGTTCGCCAGCTCGCGACCGGCGATCTCACCGTCGCTCGATTGGTTGCGCTCACCTGGGACGGTCTCATGCGAGGCTTGGTCATCGGCCTCGCCGGCGTCGGCCTCTCGATGACCTACAGCATATTGAATTTCGCCAATTTCGCCCACGGTGACTACATCACCGCGGGCGCGTTCTCGGGATGGGCGGCGACCTACATCGTCGCCGGCGGCTTCGGCTCCGAAGCCGACATGATCTCGCTCGCTCTCGTCGGCTCCGGCGGTTCCGTATTCGGCGGCGCGCTCGGAATCAACGTCGCGGAAACGCCGCTGGCCGTGATCGCGGGCCTGATCGTCGCCGGGGGGGTCGCGATCGTCCTCGCGCTCGGGGTCGATCGATACGGGTTCAAGCCGATCCGCGACGCCGGCGGGATTCCGCTGCTCATCACGAGTATCGGCGTCGCCTTCGCGCTCAGGTACCTCCTGCTGTTCGTCTTCGGCTCGGACACTCGCGGAACGACGGCGATCGGATCGATACCGCAAACCCGTCCGGAGATCGTCGACGGAACGGTTCAGTTCACCGCCCACGACCTGGCACTCATCGTCGTCGCAGGCGGGTTAATGCTCGGCGTTCACCTGTTACTCCAGCGGACGAAACTCGGCAAGGCGATGCGGGCGATGTCCGACGACGAATCCCTCGCGCGAATCACCGGCATCCCGACCGAGCGGGTCATCCGTTCGACCTGGATAATCGGCGGCGGACTCACCGGCGTCGCGGGGTACATGTTCGTCCTCTGGAAGGGGACGATCGCGTTCAACGACGGCTGGCTGTTGCTGTTGCTCATCTTCGCGGCCGTGATTCTGGGCGGTATCGGGTCCATCTACGGCGCGATCCTCGGGGGCCTGGTCATCGGAGTGACAGCTTCGACCGCGGTCATCTGGATCCCGTCCGGGTTTGCCCGCGCGGCAGCCTTCGTCGTGATGATCCTCGTCCTGGTGGTTCGTCCGCAGGGCATCTTCTCCGGGAGGGCGACAGCATGACCGATGCGGATTCCGGTTCCGACGCGGACGAATCCGGATACGGCCAGAGCGCCGCTCAAAACGTCTCCAGATTGTTTGGCTACGACGCGGCCATGCTACTGGCGCTGTTACTGGGGATCTACGTGGTCTACTTGATCGGCGGCCTCATCATCGGATTTCCCCTCCGCGGGCTCGTGAATCAGATCGGCCAACTCACGTTCTGGATCGCCGTCTTCGGAATGGCGGCGCTCGCGTTGAACCTCCAGTGGGGGTACACCGGACTGTTCAACATCGGGATCGTCGCGTTCATGGCGACCGGCGTCTACGTGACCGCGATCCTCTCGAAACCGGTCTACGGTTCCGGCACCAGCGCCGCGGAGGTCGGTGGGCTGGGACTTCCCCTCTGGATCGGTATCATCGGCGGCATGCTCGCCGCGGCGCTCATGGGCCTGATCGCGGCCCTTCCCGCGTTGCGCCTGCGCGCCGACTACCTCGCGATCGTCACCATCGCGCTGTCGGAGATCGTTCGCTTCACCCTGCTTTCGGATACGTTCAGCGGCTCCGACGTCGGCGGCTACAGGATCGGCCTCGGCGGCGGCGACGGGATCATCCTCGACTACGGCGATCCGCTCGAACTGTTCATCAAAGGGCTCAGTTGGCCGTTCGATCTCTTACTGGGACAGGAACACGTACTCTGGGAGGACGTGTACCTCGGCGCGATCGTCGAAACCGCCGGGCTCGTCATCACTACGAACCCGAAAGCCGTCGTGGATAACTTCGTCTACGCCGGACTGTTGCTCGTCGTGATGGGCGGGTTCTACGCGCTTCTGGTTCGAACGGGGAACTCGCCGTTCGGTCGAGTGCTCAAGGCGATCCGCGAGGACGAAGACGTCACGAACGCCCTGGGGAAAAACACGAATCAGTTCAAGATCAAGTCGTTCATGGTCGGTTGCGCCCTGATGGGGCTCGTAGGCATCCTCTGGTTCGGCACCCAGGGGTCGGTAACGCCGAACACGTTCCGACCGCGCATCACCTTCTACATCTGGATCGCCCTCATCATCGGCGGATCCGGCTCGAACACGGGGAGCGTCCTCGGCGGCGCTATCTTCGCGGCGTTCCTGTATCAGGGTCCGCGCTACTTCAAAAATATCGTCGAAAGCGCTCTCGGCGATCCCAGCGCGCCGCCTAGTTTCGGCCCTGCGATCGCGGAGCTACCGGACGTCGTTCCGTTACTGTTGTACACGCTCGACAGCCTCAGACAGCTTCAGCTGGTTATCATGGGACTCGTACTCGTCTGGCTCATGCACAACCGGCCGGAGGGGATATTAGGTCACAGGAAAGAGATCGCTGCGAGCGTCCCGTTAACGAGGCCGAGGCGCGAGCAGTCCGGCACCCTGGCCGCCGACGGGGGCGATCTCGATGAGTGAATCCAATCCCTCCGAACCGATTTCATCGCCGGGTCCGTCGTCCCCAGCGGACCGATCCGGGGAGAACGCCGGCAAGGACGAGCCTGCAGCCGCTCACGACGTACCGTTACAGGTCGAGAACCTCCGTAAGGAGTTCGGCGGCATCACCGCCGTCGACGGGGCGTCCTTCGAGATCGAACGCGGTACCATGACCGGGCTCATCGGTCCCAACGGCGCCGGCAAGTCGACGACGTTCAACTGCATTACCGGCGTCCACAAGCCGACCGCCGGCACCGTCCGATTCGAAGGAACCGATATCACCGGCTTGGAACCCTATCAGATCGCAAACCGGGGACTGGTGCGTACGTTCCAGATCGCGCGGGAACTCGAAGAGATGACCGTTCTCGAGAACATGATGGTCGCGCCGAAGAACCAGCGCGGGGAAGCGCTCTGGCGATCCGTCCTTCCGTACGCTCGCGACGGCGTCAAAGAGCAAGAGCGGGCGTTGCTCGATCGGGTGTGGGAGACGCTCGAGTTTTTCGACATCGATCATCTGGCCAACGAGTACGCCGGGAACCTCTCGGGCGGACAGCGGAAGTTGCTTGAACTCGCGCGCGCGCTGTTGACGGATCCGCAGATGCTGTTGCTGGACGAACCGTTCGCCGGGGTCAATCCCTCACTGGAAGAGCGGCTCCTCGAGCACATTCACGAACTTCGCGAGGAAGGCTACACGTTCCTCATCGTCGAACACGACATGGATCTCATCATGGAGAACTGTAAGCGGGTCATCGTAATGCACCAGGGTCGTATTCTCACCGAAGGGACGCCGAACGAGGTTCGCAACGACGAAACCGTCATCGAGGCATATCTCGGAGGTGACGTATGAGCGACGACCCGATCGACGCGAACGCGGGCGCCGACGGAACCGACGGGGGCGTGCGCACCGACGGCGCGGGAGTGACGAGCGCGGCGTCCGAGGTCGAACTCCACGAGGATAGCCTGCTGGCGGTGCGCGACCTCGATGCGGGGTACGGCGATCTGCAGATCCTGACCGACGTCTATCTCGACGTCGACCCCGGGGAGTACGTCACGATCGTCGGTCCGAACGGGGCCGGAAAGTCGACCCTCATGAAATCCGTCTTCGGGTTGACGGAGCACATGGGCGGGACCGTCACCTTCGACGACGAGGCTATCACCGGAAAGAACCCCGAGGATATCATCCACCTCGGCCTGGGCTACGTTCCCCAGAACGACAACGTCTTCTCCACGCTATCGGTTCGGGACAATCTGGAGATGGGCGCGTACATCCTCGACGAGGTGCCACAGGAACGCCTCGAGGCGGTGTTCGAGCGGTTCCCGATCCTGGAGGAGCGCCAGTCGCAGAAGGCCGGAAACCTCTCCGGCGGCCAACAGCAGATGCTCGCGATGGGACGAGCGCTGATGCTCGAACCCGAGCTACTGTTGCTGGACGAGCCCTCCGCGGGGCTCGCGCCGGACCTCGTCGACGATATGTTCGATCGGATCGACGGGATCAACGAGACGGGCACGGCGGTCCTGATGGTCGAACAGAACGCCAAGGAGGCCCTTCGGCGGTGCGATCGCGGGTACGTCCTCGTCGACGGGAAGAACCGCTACGAGGACGCCGGAACGACGCTGCTCAACGATCCGCAGGTTCGCCGGGACTTCCTGGGCGGGTAGCCGGACGAAACCGCTTTTTCGATCCCATCGTCGATTCTTCGATCGTCTCGATCCGTCGCCGGGGATCGAGCGCGAGGGCGACGCGACTACTCCGAGCGGGCGCAAAGAAAAACCGTCGACGTGTTCGTTCGATCGCCTAAATCTCGCCGTTGACCTGCATGGCCGGCAGCTCGGCGGCCTGGATCATCGGCCCGCCGGTCGACGCCAGCGCCCCGGTTTCGGGGAGCAGGATGCCGACTTTGATCGTCCGATCGAAGCCGCCGGGCCCTTCGTCGGCCATCTCGCCGGCGCCGTCGGGATTGTCGCTCTCGAAGGTCTGCGTCGTGACTTCGGAGGTACTGCCGTCGGCGAACTCCCACAGCGCGTACGTCGCGGACGCGGGATCGCCGTTTTCGTCGAAGTTCACCGCGCTGGACGCTCCGTTGTAGAAGACGTCCTTGCCGTCGGCCGCCGCCTCGACGCCCTCGACGAAGTTGCCGGGTCCGACTTCCATCCCTTCGGGATTGGCCACGCGACGCATCTGATCGCGGATGGCCGTACCGTCGTTCTCGCCGGCCGCGGCGTTGGCGAGGATCTGGACGGCCACCGAGTCGTACGACTGGGAAGTGAACACGCCCGGCGTCTTGTCGTAAGCGTCTTCGAACAGCGACTCGAAGGCGTCCTGATTCGGACCGCCCGCGGCCGGCGCGGTTCCGAGCACGTTACTCATGTCGGCGCCGACCTGCCCGGGAATATCCGGATCGCGCAGACCGTCGGGAACGAGGACGCTCTGGTTCTGATCGGCGACGCCGTAGAAGTCACGGAACAGCTGAATTCCGTCTTCCGGATAGCCGATCACGACGAGCGTGTCCGGGTCGCCCGAAAGCGCTTCGTTGACGACCGAGGAGTACGACGATTCGCCCTGGTTGAACGCGACCTGCGTCTGCATCTCTCCGCCGACGTCGCCCTCGAAGATCTCCGTGAACCGCTCGGAGAGCTGCTGGCCGTAGTCGTTGTTGACGTAGAGAGATGCCGCGGTCGAGGCACTTTGTTCGTCGGCCGCGACTTGGGCCATCACCTGGCCCTGCAGGAAGTCCGAGGGGGCCGTTCTGAAGATGTAATCGTCGTCTTCGAGATTCGTGACCGACAGCGCGGTACTGGACGGCGAGCACCCCACCACCTTACCGTCAATGAGAACTTCCTGACAGACCGGCACGTTCACACCGGACGACGCCGATCCGCAGATGGACGGAAAGCCCGCATTGACGAGCGAGTTCGCCGCGCTAACTCCACTCTGGGAGTTTGTCTCGGTGTCCTCGACCTTCGTCTCGATTTGCAAGCCGATCTCGCTCCCGCCGCCGCCGTCGCCGGTTTCGTTACCGTCGTCACCCCCGCCGAGACAACCCGCGACGCTGATCATTCCCGCTGCACCGGCACCCTTCAGAACGCTTCGTCTTTTGACGTGACGCGCCATACCATAGCAAGGAAACTCGGACTATATAGTAATTGCGTGAAATAGCAGGGTCGTTATATGGTGTCTCCACCAGATACGATTACAGTGTTATTTTCGTATCATCTCGTTTTCAGCGTGCGGATCAACCGATCGAACCGGCTGTTGCGATTCGATCGAAATCTATCCCGTGGCGTCCCAGAAGCCGCAGTTGCACCGCGTTCGCTCGCCCTCGATCGTCACGTTGCAGAACGTTTTTTGTCCGCGTCGCCGTTGTCTCGGCCGATGATTCGGCACGGAGGGCCCCGAACATGACCATGGAGAACCGCATCACGGAGTTAGAGGAGCTACGGGAGGAAGCGCTAAAGGGCGGGGGTGAGGATCGCATCGAACGGCAACACGACAAGGGGAAGATGACCGCCCGCGAGCGGATCGACTACTTCATAGACGACGGCACCTTCACCGAGTTCGATCAGCTCCGAACCCACCAGACGAGCCAGTTCGGGATGGAGGAGAAGAAGATCCCGGGCGACGGCGTCGTCACGGGCTACGGCGAGGTCAACGGCCGAACCGTCTTCGTCTTCGCACACGACTTCACCGTCTTCGGCGGCTCGCTCGGGGAGGTCTTCGCCGAGAAGATCTGCAAGGTCATGGACATGGCGATGGAGGTCGGCGCGCCGATCGTCGGCCTCAACGACTCCGCGGGCGCGCGCATCCAGGAGGGCGTCAAGAGCCTCGCCGGCTTCACCGAGATCTTCCGGCGCAATCAGGAGGCAAGCGGCGTCGTCCCGCAGATCTCCTCGATCATGGGCCCCTGCGCCGGCGGGGCGGTCTACTCCCCGTCGATCACCGACTTCATCTTCATGGTGAAGGACACGAGCCACATGTACATCACCGGCCCCGGCGTCACCAAGACCGTCACCGGCGAGGAGGTCACCCACGAGGAACTCGGCGGGGCGATGACCCACGCCGACAAGACCGGGGTCGCCCAGTTCGCCTGCGACAGCGAGGAACAGGCGCTCGACGACATCAAGCGCCTGCTCTCGTACCTCCCGCAGAACAACGTCGAGGATCCGCCGCAAGTCCAACCGTGGGACGACCCCGATCGGCGCGACGAAGACCTCGAAACCATCGTTCCGTCGAGCCCCCAGAAGCCGTACGACATGGTCAACGTGATCGACTCGGTCGTCGACGAGGGCTCGTTCTTCGAGGTCGCGGAGAACTACGCGAAGGAACTCGTCGTCGGCTTCGGGCGTCTCGACGGCCGCTCCGTGGGAATCGTCGCGAACCAGCCCCGGGTCAACGCCGGGACGCTCACGGTCGACTCCTCGATGAAGGGCTCGCGGTTCGTCCGCTTCTGTGACTCCTTTAACATCCCGATCGTCACCTTCGTCGACGTCCCCGGCTACATGCCCGGCACCGATCAGGAACACCGCGGCATCATTCGCCACGGTGCGAAGCTTCTCTACGCGTACTCCGAGGCGAGCGTCCCGCTGCTGACGGTCATCACCCGCAAGGCCTACGGGGGCGCCTACTGCGTGATGGCCTCGAAGAACCTCGGCGCGGACGTCAACTACGCCTGGCCGACCGCGGAGATCGCCGTCATGGGCCCGCAGGGTGCGGTCAACATCCTCTACCGGAAGGAACTCCAGGAAGCCGACAACCCGGACGAACTCCGCGACGAACTCATCGAGGAGTACCGCGAGGAATTCGCCAACCCGTACACTGCAACGGACAAGGGCTTCCTCGACGACGTGATTCTCCCCACCGAGACGCGACCGCGGCTGATCGACGACCTCGAGATGCTCGAAACGAAACGCGAGCAGAACCCGGACAAGAAACACGGCAACATCCCGCTGTAACGAGTTCCAATGGCATCCCAGAACCACGCAGACGGGGCCGACACGGCCCGGCCCGCGGCGGGCGAGGACGAACCCGGCGCCGACGAGGCGATCGAGGCGGGCCTGCTCCCCGCGGACGTCGCGATCGACATCCCCGACGCCGCGGACGACGAGGAGGCGGCGGCGATCGCCGTGGCGGTCGGCGCGCATCTCCACGACCACGCGCTGGCGGCGGCCGCCGCGGCGGCGTCGGACGAGGAGACGTGGGACGACAAGCGGTGGGCGTTCGCCGGCCGCGTCCGCGCCCAACAACACAAAACCGTCCGCGTCCCGCGCGATTCGCCGATCGATCCGTGGTCGGCCGCGGGTCGAACCGATCGATTCTGAGCAGCGGCCGATCCTGCGTTCAGTATTTCGGGTTCGGACGCATCGACTCGATCACGTCGACGGCGATCGCTTCGACGCCGTCGATGCAGCCCTCCTTGCGATCGTCGTGGTGTTGGACGACGACGCCGCGGACGCCGTCGCCGTCGTGGGCCGGGAGCAGGAATCGCCACTGCCGAGCCGTCTCCTCGCTATAGGTGCTTTGATAGAGCGCTATCTGCTCGCCCTCGTACGCGAGCGAGCGGTCCAGCCGCTCGTTCTGCCCGTGGAAGGTGACCCAGTTGGTCGCGGCCTCCTCGTCGGTGATCGGCGACTTGTGCTGTTGGACGAGCAGGTTCACCGGATACGACGTCGGCCGTTTCGACGCCACGTGTCCCAGTTGCGCGCCGACGATATTCCCGCCCTCGTTCAACTCCTCGTTGTACTGCTCTAACGTGTCCGGGTGGTCAAAGAGAATCGGGAACGATCGATCGCCCTGATCGAACGCAACGAAATCCCCGGTGAGACCGTCGCAGGGACCGCCGTCCCCGCCGTCGGTTTCGTCCGCGTCGCCGGAGCCGTCGGCGTCTCGATCGGCTCCGTCCGCGGATTCGCCGTCGGTGTCGTCTGCCTTGTCGCTCTCGGCGGCGTCGCTGGTACACCCGGCAAGTGCGCTCGTCCCCGCAAGCGCCATCAGTGCGAGGAGTCGTCGTCTACGGTACCGGCCGTCGGAACGGTGATCGGAATCCATGATGATTCGGGGAACGGACCCATCGAGCCGGTCGCGCCGACGTGGCGATCGACGTCGCCAGCCTGCGGTCGCCGCGGGCCGACGCCCGCGAGAACTCGATGCTGCGCCGTTCGGTCGACCGCACCGACGGCTCGAGCGGCGATATACTCATTCGATGAACGACGTTCACCGCGTGAAGCGCCGTCACCGGCGGTTCGCGATCGTCGGCGCGGGCGCCGGTGCTCTCGGCGGTCGATCGCTATCGCTCTCGAACCGTCACCAGCACGTCCTCGACGGGCGCCAGCGTGGCCGCGACTTTGAGTTCGGGGTCCGGATCGCTCTCCAGGTCGAACCGGACGCGCCGGGCGATCGTCGCCAGCACGAGTTGTAGTTCCATCCGCGCGAAGCGCATCGCGACGCAGTGGCGGGGCCCGCCGCCGAACGGGAAGTACGCGTACTCGGGCAGCGACTCGCGCATCTCGTCGGTCCAGCGCTCGGGCCGGAATTCGTCGGGATCGTCGTAGAACCGATCGTCGACGTGCAGGCGAAACTGCGGCAGCGAAATCTTCGAACCCTCCGGAATGCGGTAGCCGTCGATCGTGACGTCCTCGATCGCCTCTCTGAACTGGACGAACGCCGGCGGGTAGAGTCGCATCGCCTCGTCGACCACTTTCCCCGCGTACTCCAGGTTCGAGAGGTCTGCTATCGTCGGATCGCGATCGGGACAGACGCGATCGACTTCCGACTCAAGGCGGGCGCGAGCGCCGTCGTGCCGGGCGAGCAGGAGGACGGCGTAGGTGAGCGCCAGCGAGGACGTCTCGTGGCCGGCGAAGAGGAAGGTGACGAGTTGATCGCGAACTTCGGCGTCCGAGAGGGCGGCCCCGTTCTCGTCTTCAGCGTCGAGCAGCGTCGACAGGAGGTCGTCTCGATCGTCGCCGCCAGCGGCGCGGCGCTCCGCGATCAGCGTTTCCACCGCCTCGTCGAACCTGCGCATTCGCCGTTTGTACCGGAGGTTTCCGGGCGTCGGCACCCACATCGGGAGGAACGCCGAGAGGCGACGCGAGTCGCCGCGTTCGTTGAGTTCGCGTGCGGCGGCCGTGACGGCGTCGCGACGGTCGTCGAGATCGAGGTCGAACAGCGTCTTCGTGAGGATCTCGAGGGTGAGACCGGAGAACTCGCGGTTGGCCGCGATCGTCTCGCCGTCGGTCCAGTCCTCGACCGCGTCGACCGTACGATCGACGATCGCGTCGGCGAACGCGGCGACCTTCGCCGGGGTGAACGCCGGCTGGATGAGCTCGCGCTGGCGCCGCCACCGTTCGCCGCGGGTCATCAGCAGCCCTTCGGGGGCGAACTCGGGGCCGAACTCCTCGAAGTTGTAGCGCTCGAACCGGTGGGCGTCCTCGACGAGCACCCGTTCGACGTGGTCGGGGTGTAACAGCGTCGTCCACGTCTGGCCGGCGAGGCGGTACCGGACGACGTCGCCGTAGCTCGCCAGGTCGTCGTAGAACGCGAACGGGTCGCGGACGAACTGGAGCGTGTTCCCGATCACGGGCCAGCCGTCCGGCCCGGGCGGGGCCTCGCCGTCGGAACTGTCCGTCCCGTCTCGATCGCCGGTCTCCGTCGATCGGCGTTTCGCCGCCGAGGCGTCCGTGTTGCTCATACGAACGGCGGTAGGAACCGATCGCCGATGGCGCTTCGGTCGAATACACTAGCCCGTTTAAGTACCAGCGAACCGAACGCTCGGTGGAGCGTGAAGTACCTCGACGTCGCGTTTCGCCAGCCCGATCGGATGCTCCACCCGATGCAGCGACTCATCCGTCACGAGGACGCGGTCGTCCGGGACGAACTGCGGGCGTGGAACCTCGCCCCCGATCTGGACGTGGAGTACGAACTGTTCTACGTCGAGACGACCGATCGCGATCGGTACGTCGATCGCCTGGAGTCGACCGACTCCGTCCGGTCGTACGATCTCGTGGAGATCGACGACGAGGCGTGTTACGTCTACGTCTGCCAGGAGACCCGGGCGGAGGATCGGCTGTTTCGCCGGGCGTTTTCCGAGTTGAACCTCGTGGTCGTGCCGCCGATCGTCTACGACGAGGACGCCGCGATGCGGATGACGATCGTCGGCGCGGGCGCCGACCTCCGGGCGCTGCTCGAACACCTCCCGCCGGCGATCAAGTCGACCGTCCACGAGGTCGGGGAGTACGATCGACGCTACCCCTCGATCGCGGGCGATCTCACGGACCGTCAACTGGAGGTGATCGCCGCGGCCGTCGACTGCGGCTACTACGACGTTCCGAGAACGGGGTCGGTCGCTGACGTCGCCGATCGGCTCGACTGCGCGGCGAGCACGGTATCGAACCACCTGCAAAAGGCCGAGTCCGCGCTGATGCGTCGTCTCGTTAACCGCCGGTTATCAGCGAATTGACGGGGCCGGGGCGCTTCGGTGTTGCGAAAAAGTAAGGTAGTGGCCCCGTGACGCTTTCAACAGCAATGTTCAGGAAGGTTCTCGTGGCGAACCGCGGGGAAATCGCCGTCAGAGTGATGCGAGCGTGCGAGGAGCTGAACGTCGGGACCGTCGCGATCTACTCCGAGGCGGACAAGGACTCGGGACACGTGCGCTACGCCGACGAGGCGTACAACGTGGGTCCAGCGCGCGCGGCGGACTCGTACCTCGACCACGAGGCCGTCATCGAGGCCGCGCGGAAGGCCGACGCCGACGCCATCCACCCCGGCTACGGCTTCCTCGCGGAGAACGCCGAGTTCGCCCGGAAGGTCGAGGAGACCGAGGGGATCACCTGGATCGGCCCCGAAAGCGACGCGATGGAGTCGCTGGGCGAGAAGACCAAAGCCCGGACGATCATGGACGATGCGGGCGTTCCGATCGTCCCCGGGACGACCGAACCCGTCACCGAGCCGGAAGCGGTCAAGGAGTTCGGCGAAGAGCACGGCTACCCGATCGCAATCAAAGCCGAGGGCGGGGGCGGCGGCCGCGGGATGAAGGTCGTCTGGGACGAGAGCGAGGTCGAAGATCAACTCGAGAGCGCGATCCGCGAGGGCGAGGCGTACTTCGACAACCCGTCGGTCTACTTGGAGCGGTACCTCGAACAGCCCCGCCACATCGAGGTGCAGATTCTGGCCGACGAGCACGGCAACGTGCGCCACCTCGGCGAGCGCGACTGCTCGCTCCAGCGCCGCCACCAGAAGGTCATCGAGGAGGGCCCGTCCGCCGCGCTGACGGACGAACTGCGCGAGAAGATCGGCGAGGCCGCCCGCGAGGGCGTCGCCGCGGCCGACTACACCAACGCCGGCACCGTCGAGTTCCTCGTCGAGGAGGATCCCGACCGCGACGGCCCGCTCGGTCCCGACGCGAACTTCTACTTCCTCGAGGTCAACACCCGGATCCAGGTCGAGCACACCGTCACCGAGGAGATCACGGGCTACGATATCGTCAAACGTCAGATCCGGATCGCCGCCGGCGAGGAGCTCGACTTCGACCAGGACGACGTCGAGATCGACGGCCACGCGATGGAGTTTCGGATCAACGCCGAGAACGCCGCTGAGGACTTCGCGCCCGCGACCGGCGGCATGCTCGAAACGTACGATCCGCCGGGCGGGATCGGCGTCCGCCTGGACGACGCGCTCCGGCAGGGCGACGACCTCGTCACCGACTACGACTCGATGATCGCGAAACTGGTCGTCTGGGGCGAGGGCCGCGACGAGTGCATCGAGCGATCGCTGCGCGCGCTCCGGGAGTACGAGATCGAGGGCATCCCGACGATCATCCCGTTCCACCGGCTGATGCTGACCGACGAGGAGTTCGTCGAGAGCACGCACACCACGAAGTACCTGGACGAGGAGATGGACACGAGCCGGATCGAGGAGGCCCAGGCCCAGTGGGGCGGCAAGACCGAAAGCAGCGCCGCCGACGATGAGGACGTCGTCGAACGCGAGTTCACCGTCGAGGTCAACGGCAAGCGCTTCGAGGTCGAACTCGAGGAGCGCGGCGCCCCGGCGATCCCGACGGGCGGCGACGGCGGCGGTGCGCAGGCGGCCAGTCCGCCCCAGCCCGCGGGCGATTCCAGCGGCGGCGGGAGCGCCGTTGAGGCCGACGGCGAGACGATCGACGCCGAAATGCAAGGGACGATCCTCGGCGTCGAGGTCGACGTCGGCGACGAGGTCGACGCGGGCGACGTCCTCGTCGTGCTCGAGGCGATGAAGATGGAGAACGATATCGTCGCCTCCCGCGGCGGGACCGTTTCGGAGATTGCCGTCGAGGAAGGCGAGAGCGTCGACATGGGCGATACGCTGGTCGTCCTCGAGTAATCCCGACGCCCGCGAGTCCCCGAAAGTCACCGTTTTCGATCGGATCTCGACGCTCTATCGGAACGGCCGTCCGATCACCCGCGGCCGGCGTTCTCCGCGATCGCCGAAACCCAGTTCTCGTGTACGTCGACGCGCCTCGGCTCGAGTGCGGCCTCCCGGAGCGCGCTCCGGAGTTCGTCCGGACCGTAGTATTCGAAGTACCGATCCTCGCCGTCCCGCGGTTCCGTCTCCGATCGCTTCACGGAGAGGTAGACGATTCCGGCGTCGGCGAGGACGCGCCGGAACTCGCGAAGCGTCTCGACCGCGTCCGGCCGCGGAACGTGCAGGAACGAGGCGCAACTCCAGACGCCGTCGAACGCGCCGTTTCGAAAGGGAAGCCGGCGCATGTCGCCGCGCGCCAGCGACGTCGCGGGGAGCCGATCGCTCGCCGCGCGGAGGAACGACGGCGTGATGTCGAGGCCGGTCGCGTCGTACCCCGCCGAGACCATGGTTTCGAGGTCCGATCCGGGGCCACAGCCGACGTCCAGGATCCGATCGCCGTCGAGCGCGTCGAAGAACGCGTCGCCGAACCGGGCCGCGATCGACACGGAGCGGTACTTCTCGACGTAGGCGTCGGGATCGGACTCGTACGCGTCGAGGGTTCGCGAAACCTCATCCATGCGCGAACGTGTAAGGTGTCCTGAATAGGCGTTCCGGTCGGACGGGGTTGGGCGACCGTACCGGGCGCGTCGAATCCTACGAGGAGACCAGCGATCGGACGATATAAGAGATCGCCGTCGACGCGAGTATCGTGACGACGAAGATGATCGCGAGTCGAACGGGGAGCGAAGCGACGGTCGACTTCGCGATCCCGACGCTGACGAGCCCGGAAACGCCGCCGATGGCCGCCCTGATCCACCTCGAATCGATCGCCGTTGCGGATTCCACTCGGCGCGAAACCGCGATAATTTTCTCGGAGCCCCTCATTACACAGTGAAATCGATCGCGGAACGAACGTGTAAGCGTGTCGATCACTCCGAAGCTGCGCCTACCGGCGACGCGGTCGCCGTGTCCGTACGATCGCGCAGTAGTCGCGATACCGGGGATCGCGGACCGACCAGCAGCTGCCGCCGGCGATCCCGCTCCAGCAGAGTCGCGGTCACTCGCCCGGCGCCACGTCGGGCTCGGGCGGCTCTCGCCGCGTCTCGATCGTCCCCGCGACGAGTTCGCCGTACTCGCCGGCCGAGAGCCGATCCTGCACGTACCGAACCGCCCACTCCGTCGCGATCTCCGCGACGCCGATCGTCTCCCCGTCGGGCTCGAGGAAGACGAGTTCGAGGGCGAGCGCCCGGAATCCCGCGTCGACGAGCGCGGCGTACGCGCCGGCGATCGAGCCGACGATTTCGAGCGTTCCGTGGCGCTCCGGCGCCGTCTCGACGTACTCGAGGTGGAGTTGCTCGGTCTCCTCCTCGACGGTCTCGAACGCGACGCCTCGCTCCTCGAGCGCCGCGGTGAAGCCGTCGACGTCAGCGATTTCGAGCCCCGATAGCTCCTCGATCCGCGCTTCGAGGACGTCCGATCGCTGGCGGACGGGCAGGTCGGGGACGGCCTCGACGATCGGCCAGTGTTCGTTCGGCGGGAGTTCCTCGCCGACGTCCTCCGTACAACCGGCCAGCGCGATCGTCCCGGCGATCGCGGCGGCCCCCCGACGGAGGGCCGACCGGCGGCTCGTCCCGCGGGTGACCGACCGCTCCCGATCGGCGGACCGGCGCATGTGCCGTCCTGCAACGGGGACTCCGAAAAACGATCGGGTTGCAGGTAGCGACGGCCGGCTCTCGAAGGCTTTTCCGCGCGTTCGTGGTAGGGCGAGGTACATGGCCGTCGAGTTGTACGACGTGCTCCTGGTCGTGGTGGGGATCACGTTGCTCGGGATCGCCGTCCTGCCGCGGGTGGTCGCCAAGCGACCCATTTCGATGCCGCTGTTCTTCGTCGCGTTCGGCATCGCCGTCTTCGCGCTCCCGTGGTTTCCGGCGCCGGACCCGCTCGAACAGAGTCACCTTACCGAGCGGCTGGCCGAACTCGGCGTCATCGTCGCGCTACTGGCGCTCGGGCTGAAGATCGATCGCCCGGTCGGACTGCGGCGGTGGTCGGTGACGTGGCGACTGCTGGCGATCACGATGCCGCTGTCGATCGCCGGCGCGGCGCTGCTCGGCTGGTGGCTCGTCGGACTCCTCCTCCCGTCGGCGATCCTCCTCGGGGCGGTCATCGCTCCGACCGACCCGGTTCTGGCGTCGGAGGTGCAGGTTCACGATCCGGGCGAGGGGATCGAGGAAGTCGAAGAGGACGATCCCGAGGAGACGGCGGTAAACAGCGAACACGAGGTCCGGTTCGCCCTCTCCTCCGAGGCGGGATTGAACGACGGTTTCGCGTTCCCGTTTACGAACCTGGCGATCGCGACGGCCCTCGTCGGAATCGCCCCGGGGAACTGGCTCGGCGAGTGGCTGCTCGTCGACGTCGCTTACAAGATCGTCGTCGGCGCGGTTCTCGGGGCCGGCCTCGGCTGGGTGCTGGCGAAGATCATCTTCGCGACGATGCCGGAGACGCGGGTCGGCCAGTCGGTCAAGGGCGTCGAAGCGATCGCCGGCACCCTGATCGTCTACGGGATCACCGAACTGATCGGCGCGTACGGGTTCATCGCCGTCTTCGTCGCGGCGACGGCACTCCGGGAGTACGAACGAACGCACGAATACAACGAGACCCTCCACGAGATCTCGGAACTCTCCGAGCAGCTCCTGCTCGGCGTGATCATGGTGTTCTTCGGGGGCGCGATCGCCGGGGGGTTGCTCTCCCCGCTGGGCGCCGAGGCAATCGTCGCCGTGCTGGCGATCGTCTTCGTCGTCCGCCCGCTGGCCGGCCTCACCGGCCTGCTCGGCTACGACTGCCCGTGGGTCGAACGCGGCACGATCGCCTTCTTCGGCGTCCGCGGGATCGGCTCCTTTTACTACCTCGCCCACGGCCTGAACGAGGCGGCGTTCGTCGGCGCCGAACTCGTCTGGGCGATCGTCGGCGCCGTCGTGCTCGTCTCGATCGTCGTCCACGGCGTCACGGCTACGCCCGTCGTCTCGTACGTGACGTCGGAGTGATCGCCGAGGAACGGTCGACTCCTTTCTCGCGGCGCGTCGATCGCCCCGGCGCCCGATTCGCCGCCGCGACGGGCGCGTCTGCCCGCGGACAGCGCTACGATCGTCGGGACAAATCGGCGCGATCGGCCGTCAGTCGTCCCGACTCGCGATCCGCGCGTCCCCGCTGACGGCGTCGACGTGGACCTGCACCGGTCCGGACGCCGTCTCGAGGGCGACGATCCACGAGGCGCTGGTCCGGTGTGGCTCCTCGCGAACCGAGACGCCCTCGTATCCCGCGTCCGTCGCCGCCTCGCGAGCGAGGCGAGTCGCCTCCGCGGCGTCGTCGACCCGAATCCCGTCGGACAGTCTGACGGTGACGACCGGCACCTCGGCCATCCGGACGACCCGTTCCGTGACGCTCCCGGCCAGGACCCGGTTGAGTCCGGTCCGGCCCTGCGTTCCCATGACGATCATGTCGATCCCCTCGGCGTCGACGTAGTCGAGGATCTCCTCGTGCGGAACGCCCCGCTCGACGGACGTCCGCACGGCGAGTCCCTTCCCCTCGGCGTCGGCTTCGATTCTGGCGACCGCGGCCCGCGCGGATTCGATCGCCTCCTCGCCCTCGAGCGTGCCGAAGGGGCCTTCGGGAACGATCGACAGCGCGTGGACCGTCGCGTCGAACTGATCGGCGATCGTCAGCGCGTGGTCGATCACCCGGCGCGTGCCGTCGCTTCCGTCCGTCGGGATGAGGACGTCCTCGTACATCGCGTGACGGACGTTAGGAGCACGCCCGTAAATACTCTCGAGTTGCGCGGGCGATCGCCTCGGCCCGACTCGCCGGGAATGGTTACCTACGGTAAATCAAATTGCCCTATTAGCCAAACGATGTAAACCTTTTTTACGACACACGGAAACACATCTCTCTAACCATGGCAAATCTTGTCACGAGCATCGCGGCGGCCGTCGAGGAGCACGGGGACGCCACCGCGATCGGATTCGAGGGTACGGAGACGTCGTACGAGGAGTTCTGGGCGCAGGCGGGAGCGTTCGCCGCCGCCCTCGAGGAACGGGGCGTCGGCGCGGACGATCGCGTGGCGATCTACCTGCCGAACGTTCCCCCGTTCGTGATCGCCTTCCACGGAACGCTTCGCGCCGGCGGCGTGGTCGTGCCGATGAACCCGCAGTACAAGGCCCGCGAAATCGGCCACCTGCTTGGCGACAGCGGCGCAACGGTCGTCGTCGCGCTGGCCGATCTCGTCCCCTTCGTAAAGGAGGTTCAGGACGAGACCGACGTCGAACACGTCGTTAGCGTGGGTGAGACGGACGGCGGCGAGGCCGACGGCGTCACGCCGTTTGAGGAGTTCCTCGTCCGGGGCGATCCCGAGATCGTCGATCGCGACGGCGACGACGTCGCGGTCCAACCGTACACGAGCGGGACGACGGGCACGCCGAAGGGGGTCCAGTTGACCCACGAGAACCTCGCCTCGAACGCCTCGATGGCGGACGAGCTCATCCCCGACGGAATCGGCCCGGACGACAAACAGCTCGGCGTCCTGCCTCTCTTTCACATCTACGGAATGACCGTCGTGATGAACGCGACGCTGTTCAGCGGGGGCACCTACTACGCGGTTCCCCAGTGGGACGCCCAGGAGGCCGTCTCGATCGTCGAGGAGCAGGAACTGACGCTGATGCACGGCGTTCCGGCGATGTACAACGACATCATCAACCAGCCGAACGCCGAGACGTTCGACCTCTCCTCGCTGCGGCTCTGCGGCGTCGGCGGCGCCGGCATCCCCGTGGAGGTCCTCCGGCAGTTCGAGGAACTCTACGACGTGACGATCTACGAGGGGTACGGCCTGACCGAAACCAGCCCGATCACCCACTTCAACAGCCCGATCGACGGCCGCCGCGTCGGAAGCATCGGCAAGCCCGTCCCCGGCGTCGACTCGAAGATCGTCGACGACGAGTTCGAGGAGCTCGCTCCCGTCGAGCGGGGGCCGATAGACGAAGCCCAGGCGGACCTCGACGAGATCGCGGGCGAGATCGTCGTGTCGGGGCCGAACGTGATGAAGGGCTACTACGGCCTGCCCGGCGCGAACGAGGAGGCCTTCACCGAGGAGGGCGATGGACGCTGGTTCCACACCGGCGACGTCGGGTACCGCGACGAGGACGGCTTCTTCTACGTCGTCGATCGCGAGAAGCACATGATCGTCACGGGCGGCTACAACGTCTATCCGCGGGAGGTCGAGGAACTCCTCTTCGAGCACGAGGCCGTCGCCGACGCCGCCGTCGCCGGTATCCCGGACGAGCGCCGCGGCGAGACGGTCAAGGCGTACGTCGTCCGCGCGCCCGACGCCGGCGTCACGGAGGACGATATCAAGGAGTACTGCCTGACTCGCCTCGCGGCGTACAAACACCCCCGCGAGGTCGAGTTCGTCGACGAACTCCCGCGGACGACGACCGGCAAAGTGCAGAAGTTCAAACTCCGCGAGCGCGAGGGGACGGCGGAGGCCGGCGAATGACCCTCGGTGACGCGGTGCGCCTCGAGATCGAGGCCGACGGCGCCGCGACGATCACGCTCGACCAGCCCGATCGCCGGAACGCGCTCTCCAGAGAGATCGGCGCGGGGATCGTCGAGGCTCTGGAGGAGATCGAAGATAGCGACGCCCGCTGTATCGTCGTGGAGGGTTCCGGCGGGGCCTTTTCCGCCGGCGGTGACATCGAGGCGATGGTCGAGGGGATTCAGGAGGACGTCCCGATCGACGATCGGGTCCGAACCCTGGAACGGACGACCAGCAGGACGATCGCTCGACTGATCGAGTTCCCGCTGCCGACGATCGCGATCGTCGACGGTCCGGCGGTCGGTGCGGGGGCGAATCTCGCGCTGGCCTGCGATATGCAGCTGGCGACCGAGGACGCCGCGTTCGGCTTCGTCTTCCGGCAGGTCGGTCTGAGCGTCGACGCCGGTACCTCCTACCTCCTGCCGCGGATCGTCGGCGAGAACGTGGCGAAGGAACTCGCCCTGACCGGCGAGATCGTCGACGCCGATCGCGCGGCGGAGCTCGGGCTCGTCAATCACGTCTACGCCGACGACGAGTTCGACGAGAAGGTCGACGCGTTCGTCGAGCGGATCGTCTCCGGGCCGCCGGTTGCGATGCGCCACACGAAACGGCTCGTCGGCGAGGGCCTCGACAAGACCGTCGAACGGGCCATGACCGACGAGGCGGTCGCGCAGGGGATCGTCTTCGGCACCGACGATCACGAGGAGGGCGTCGCCGCCTTCTTCGACGATCGCGACCCGGAGTACGTCGGCCGGTGACGACGGGCGCCGTCGGCCGTCACTCACCGGTCGTCGCCCGCGGGCGACAGAGCGACCTACGACGTTCGATCGAGCGCGATCGAGCGGACGCTTCGGGGTCCGACAGGGTCGGCGCTACTCGCTACCGATCGGCAGCAGCGTCGACACGCGGGCGTTCTCCTTGAGTTCGAGGCCGCCGTCCGGGACCGAAAGCGGGAACAGCGGCAGGTGCGAGGTGACCTGCACGGTCGGGTGGGAGCCGCCTCGCGCCAGAAGTTCGTTCCGCGGCTGACACAGCAGCGGCGCGTCGGGATCGGTCAGGAACTCGTTGTGCTGGAGGACGTACCGGCCGCCCTCGAGCGTCCACCAGCCGTACTCGTCGTCGGGGTCCCGGAGCTCCGTCGGGACGGGATCGAGGTCGGCGTCCTCGAGTTCGTCGCCGCCGAAGTCGATCCGACCGGGGTCGGCGACCTCGTAAACGGCGCTGACCGTCAGATCGATCCCGTGCTCGTGGACCTGTACCGGTTCGTACACCAGGTTATCGACGAAACCGACGAGCGGATGTTCGTCGCTCATTTCAACGCTATCGACGGTCCGGAACGGCAAAAAATCTCGCGTCGTCCCGTCGCCCGGCGACGTTCGCCGTCGTCCGTCCGCGGCCTTCCGTACCGAGCCGTGAAACGCCGTGTTTACGGCGAAACGACGGGTAGGACGGGCCGAACGGGCTGCGTCACGACTCCCGGAAGCGGCTCGAGTCCGATCGGGCCGCCGTCGTCGATCGCTTTCCGTCGCGTGAGCGCCGGAACCGAGCATACGCACCCATTACTAATGCCGCCCATCGGCGAACGGACGATGGCATGGCTGTTGCTCGCGCTGGCCTCGCGAGGAGGGTCTCGTAGATGGCGTCGCTCGAACTGTTTCTGGTCGTCGGGGCGAGTCTGCTGGTCTCGCTGGTCCTGAGCGAGGCGATCGAACGGCTGGGCGAACCGGGCTTTCTCGGGGAGATCGTCGCCGGCATTCTGCTCGGGCCGTCGGTGCTCGCGCTCATCGGCACCACGGATCAAACGAGCCCGTTCATCCTCATTGCGACCATCGGCGGGCTCCTCCTGTTCTTCGACGCCGGCTACCAGCAGATCAGCCTGGACCAGTTGCTGGCCGCGTTCCGGCCGGTGCTGATAATCGGGCTCTCGGGCGTGATACTCCCCTTCGTCGTCGGCTACGTGATCGGCACGTTCTACGGCTTCGGACTCGAGGCGAGTCTCTATCTCGGGCTCATCCTCTCCGTCACCTCCGTCTCGATCGTCGTTCGGACGCTCCTGGCGCTCGACAAGCTCGACACGCAGTACGGCCGGTGGATCCTCGGCGCGTCGGCTGTGGACGACATCATCGGGCTCCTCGGAATCTCCCTCCTTCCCCTGTTCTTCGTCGCCGGCGGGACGGGGCAGACCCTCTCCGCACTCGGACTGGCCGTCCTCTTTTTCGTCGCCTTGGTCGTGTTCTACCGGTTCCTCCTGGATCCGATAGCGAACCTTCTCGCGAACTTTCAGGTCGACGAGGCGGACTTCATCGCCGTTCTCGGGCTCCTGTTCGTCTTCGGCTACGCGTCGAACGCGGCGAACCTCTCGTACTTCATCGGCGCGCTGGCGATCGGGCTGATCGTCTCGACGAACAAGCGACTCGAGGGCAAGGACCTCCAGTCGAACGTGTACGGGATCGCCTACGGCGTGTTCATCCCGCTTTACTTCGTCGCCATCGGCGCCCGAATGGACCTCGGCGCTCTGACCATCAGTTCGTTCATCGTCGTCTTCGCGATTTTCGGCCTCCTCTCGAACTTCGCCGCGGGCTACGTCGGAAACCTCCTCGCCGGGGGGCCGCGGGAACACTCGCTGATCTTCGGGTTCGCGTTACTGCCGCGCTCCGAGTCCGGCATCGCCATCGTCGCGCTCGGCGTTACCCAGGGCATCATCGACGAGCGGATCTTCGTGGCCTATCTGGTCGTCTTCGTGATATCGGTGCTCCTGACCCCGTCGCTGTTGAAGCGGGCGGTCGCCCGCGCCGAAGCGAGCGGCTCCGTTCCCTCGTCGACGAACGATAGTTCGGGGTGAGACACGGGAACCGCGACCGGGGTTCGACGGCGGCCGTCGCAGCGTTCGGCGGCGAGACCGCCTCGGGGAGGGCCGCTCGCCCGCGTCGACGCGCACCCCAACGGTTAGGTGTTGTCGGGTCGCGTCACACCGTATGTCAGTTCTTCCCGACGACGTCGAACGATTCGTTCGCGCGATCGGCCCCGAACCGGACGAGACGCTGCGCGAGATGGACGCCTACGCCGAACGTGAGGGGTTCCCCCACGTCGGCCCGGAGGTCGGCGCATTCCTCCGGTTCGTCGCCCGTCTCGCCGACGCGGAACGGATCTTTGAATTCGGCTCCGGCTACGGCTACTCCGCCTACTGGTTCGCCGAGGTGCTCCCCGAGGACGGCGAGGTCGTCCTCACGGAGGTCGACGAGGACGAACTCGACCTCGCCCGCGAGTACATGGCCGCCGGCGGCTACGACGACCTCGCCCGGTACGAACTCGGCGACGCGATGGCGACCGTCGACCGCTACGACGGCCCGTTCGACGTCGTGCTGATCGATCACCAGAAGTACCGGTACGCGGACGCCTTCGACGCGATCCGGGAGAAGGTTCCCGTCGGCGGCGTTATCGTCGCCGACAACGCGATTGCGGCCGGCCCGATCGAGTTCGAGAAGTTGCTCGCCATAGCCGAGGGAGAGACCCCGGAGGAGGTCAACGAGCACACGCGAGGGATCGCCGACTACCTCGATCGCGTGCGGACCGATCCGGCGTTCGAGACGATCGTGCTTCCGCTCGGAGAGGGGATCGCCGTGACTTACCGCGTCGACTGAGAACTCAGTAGTCGGACGCCGTCTCGCTGTCTAGGACCTGCTCTTCCGGCGCATCGGCGCCGGGCTGGGCGCCGTACTCCCGAAAGCCGAGAAACGCCGTGGCGGAACACGCAGAGAGCAACGCCGCCCACGTCGCCCCGCTGAGCGCGAGTACGATCGCGCCAGAGGGCCCCGGGGCGGCCGATCCGACGGCTTCGAGGCCGACGGCGTGAACCCCGGCGACCGCGAGAAAGGCGACCCAGCAGGCGAGCGCGCAGGACGCGAGCGTCCGCCGAGAGACCGCGTTCGCGTACCTCGCGAGGCAGTAGACGCCTGCGACTGCGAGCGCGGTCGCTCCGAGCGTCGGAGCCAGGGCGTCGACGGTGGCGGTCGCGGCGCCGGCACCGGCGAAACAACCGGACGAAACAGCGAGCAGGTGTCGATCCGAACGAGTGAGAGTCGGAATCACGTCGTGCACCGTTTTCGTGAGGGCAGTATCCCATCGGATAAATACCTGTTGGCTGTCCGCGATCGGCGATAGCGCGGCGCGATCGAACGGGCCGAAGTGGTCGAATCGATCGAGATCCGGCAGCAGGATCTCTGCTCGATCGAATGTTCCAAACGCCATCCTAATAAATATAACCTGAAGGGGGTATAGCTGTCGTATGAGCCGATCGCACACGTACGAGGGCAGCCCGGCGACGTTGCTGTCGATAGGGTTGTACACCAGCGGATTGAGTTCGGTCATCGCGGGACCGGTTTTCGGCAGTCTCGCAGCCGTGGCCGCGATCGGGATCTACGCCACTCGTGCCGACTCGATCCGTACCCAATTCGAAGAGTTCTACGAGACCACCCGAATCAAAAACGAGTGGTGGTGGTACGGTCCGGTTCTCTTATTACTCGCGTTGGTAGTAGTGAACGCGGCAGCTATCGCATCCGTCTCGGGATGGGTACCCGAAACGCTGGTCGTGTTGATCGTGCTCCCGCTGACCGTCGTCTTCGTCCCGTGCGTGGTATTCGATCATCTGTACTTGCAAAACAGCGGTTCGGATTGGACCCCGATGTGGCAGAGTTATCCGTTCGTTCTCGTCGTCGGGTATTTCACGTCGCTTTACGTGTCGATCGCCGTTCTGAGTTACTATCTTATTCGACGATCGATCGTCGCGAAGAAGCTGTGATTCGATTTCCTCCCGCTCGCGCACCGTCCGTCGATCCCCCGGTGAACGCGGCAGTGAGCTACTCGTCCCCCTCCGAGAGGATGCGCTCTTCGGGCGTCGGCGCACCGGGATGGATACCGTACGCGGCGAAACCGTAGAGTACCGTCATCGCGACCGCACAGCAGACCGTCGCGCCGGCGATCGACTCAAGGGCCACCGCGGCGATCGGTCCGTCGAGCGCCGCGCCGACGGCCGCGGCCGAACCGCTCGCGGGGGCCGTCGCCAGCGCGTACGGCAGAAACGCCGCGAACGCGAGCAGCCACCAGCGGCGGGTCGCGGTTCGGAGTCGGTCGGGGGCGCGCTCTCGGGCGGCGGTAGCGACGCCGGCGACGCCGAGGGCGATCAGGAGCAACGCGGGGAGCTGCCGATACGGCGACGCTAACGCGGCATTACTCGCGACGCCGAGCGTGACGAGGGCGACGGACCCGACGTGCAGCGGCGATCGGAGGGGCGAAAACGGCCGGTCCATGGCTGCTGGGCGGTAGCAGACAGCCGTACAAAACTCTCGCGAATTCACGCGCTCGGATCGCCTGGATCGACAACGGTCCGCGGCGCCGGTCGACAACAAAGGACGTATTACCGGTGCCGCCGAGTCGAACGTGAGAACGAATGTGGAGCGGGAGTGCGACTCGCGGAGACTCGGGGAACGCGGGCGACGAGACGCGGCTCCCCGGGCGACGGTGGGTAGCGATCGCGAAACGGTTCTGGAAGCGCCGCGTCCGCGAGCGCCCCGATCGGTACCAGGCGTACGTCTCCCTCCCGATCGACGGCGATCGACCGGGGGACGGCGAGATCCACGACTGCGTCGAGGACCTGGAGCGCGTGTTCGAGGGCCGGCTCGACGTGTACGCCCGGACGGACGGGATCGCGGTGGTGAGCGATCGTGTCCCGGCCGACCAGTTCGACAGGGACGCGTTCGAGACGACCCTCGATCGCCTCGAGGCGTGTTACGCCGGGACGCACTCGGTGGCGCGACTCGAGAAGTGGCGACCGGCGGGAAGTCGGCTCGTTAAATCCTTCGTCGTCGTCCCGGTTAAACCGCTCTTTCCGCGCGATTCCGCTGCGAGAGCGTCGCGGGTTCGATCGCCCGCGGAATAACGGCGACCGAAGAGCGGTTCAGTCGTCTTCGCTCGGGCCGGGACCGGGTTCGGAGCCGGGTTCGCGATCGCTGCTCCGGGTCTGACCTCCGGTCGGGCTTTCCGCTCCTCTCGATCCGCCGGAACCCTCCTCGTTCGGCGCGACCGAGGACGTCCGTCCCATCCAGCGATCGATGTTCTGGGAGACGTAGTCCTTGCCGCCCCAGCCGAACGCGACGCCGGCGCCGATCGCGACGGCGGCGGCGAGTCCCCACGCGAGCGCTCGCGCGAAGACGTAGAGGATGCCGACGTCGATCCCCATCGTGTCGAGGCCGATGACGAGCGCCGTGAAGTAGAGGAATATTCGCGCGCCGTTGGCGAACCAGCCCGCGTACGCGCTCTGGGTGGCGGCTTGCGTGCGTTCGATGGCGTCACCGATGAAGTCGGCGACGACGAAGCCGAGCACGATCACGAGCAACCCGGCGATGAAGGCCGGCAAGTACGCGACGGCCGTCGAGATCCACTCCGACAGCGTCGGGATCGCGAGGGCGTTCGCGGCCGCCAGAATGGCGAGGCCGTAGACGAACCACTTCGCGAGCTTTCCGAATGCGCTCGAGACGGCCCGTTCCGTGCCGCCGAGTATGCGCCCGAGCGGCGTCTCGAGGACCATTCGGTCGAGTTCGATGCCGTCGGCGATCCGGCGAACGATGCCCGCGGCGATGCGGCCGAGAATCCAGCCGATGAGAAGGATCACGATCGCGCCGACTAACCGCGGGAGGAACGTGACGAGATCCGCGACGGGATCCTGCAACCATTCAGGAACCTGTGCCTGTTGGGCGGGTTGTATCGGTACCATGTGTGAACGCCGTTGTCGCGTCCAGCCTTCGTAATTGAGTGTCTATTAAACCATCACGAAAATAACCTGTTCGTCCTGGAGACGGCGCGTCGATTGAAGTGTGCGTTATCGCGAATTGCGCGGCGACCGAAACGCGGCGCCGTAGGGAGAGAAGTCGCCGCGACAAGCGAGCCGGGCCGTATCGGAGCGATCCGAGATCACTGCGCCCGCTCGCGATAACAGAGAGTTGACGTCAAGAGTATCGACCGGGTCAGTTTTTCCGTCGCGGTCTCGGCCGACCCGGCACCAGCCGATCGACCGTATCTACCGAGTTTCGTTCATGATCGCCATCGCTCCGCAGCCGGTAACGAAGCCGATTCCGGACCCGGACCGCCGGGTTTCACCGAAGTCGTTCGGGAGACGATCGACGGCTGCTCGTCGAAACCGACCGTCGTCACGAAAACGCCGAAAGAGGCGGGTTAGGCGGCTACCTCGCGGCGGTTCGTGTTCGGAACCGGCGATCGGCTGACCGCTCGATCGGCGAACGACGCAATCCGATCCGAACACGTTCAATTTGAGTGATGAGTTCGGTAATAGACCATTAGCCGACCGATCCAGCCGTGTGCGCGTGTTGCGCTTAGCACTCCGCTATACCCCGTTTTCGGCCCCTGACTCGACGTGCGGTTCCGGCAGGAGGTCCGCGATCGGCCGATCGTCGAGCCACTCGAGCAGCGAAACCAGTTGCTCGGTCGCGGCGTCGAACAACCGTTCGCCGATCTCGGGCGTCGCGTCGGTCTGGTCGCCGAAGACGCCGTTCGGGCTGTTCTCGATCGCGTCGTAGAACGTCCGTGCGCCGTGGACGCGGGCGACCTCGTGATCGAAGGTCGCGCCGCCGTCGCGAGCCTCCTCGAGTCGATCCTCCCCGACCAGCTCCCCAGCGATGTGCATGCACATCGCCGTCTCCTTCGGGCCGCCGTGGGGGCCGAGCGTCTCGAACACCTCATCGATCAGTCCGGGGATCGACTCGTCCCACATCCACTCGATCGCGTACGCCGTCCCGTCCTCGTGCAACCGCCGACCGACTTCCCGGAGGTGGGCGACGTTGCCCCCGTGGGCGTTGACGTAGACGATGCGATCGATCCCGTGGTAGGTCAGGTTCCGCGAGAAGCTCTCGACGAAGTCCCGAAAGACCGGCGCCTCGACCCACATCGTCCCGGGAAACTGCCGGTGGTGGGAGCTAACGCCGATCGGCAGCACCGGCGTACAGAGGAACCCGGTCCGATCGGCCGCCTCGCGCGCGAGCGCTTCGGCGATCAGGTAATCGGTCCCCTCGGGGAGCTGCGGACCGTGCTGTTCGGTCGATCCGAGCGGGACGATCGCGACCGACTCCTCGTCGACGTACCTCGAGAGGTCGGGCCAGGTCTGGTGCGGGAGATACATGGGTACTCGTCGCCGCGGATCCGGAAAACGGCAGCGGCTGTCCGGCCGCTCGCTCGCGCTCGACGGGCGCCCGTCATCCCCGTTCCAATCCCCGTCGAATCGCGCCTCGGCCTTCTCGATCGAAAATCGATGATAAGCCTTAATAGTTTGTCCCGGTCGGATTATTACATGGCAGTCGTCAGCGTCTCCATGCCGGACGAACTCCTCGAGCGACTCGACCAGTTCGCGGAGGAACACGGCTACACGGGCCGAAGCGAAGTCGTCAGGGAAGCCTCGCGGAACCTCCTCGGAGAGTTCGAGGACACTCGACTCGAGGAGCGAGAGCTGATGGGCATCGTCACCGTCCTCTTCGATTACGAAACGACGAGCGTCGAGGAGCGAATGATGCACCTACGCCACGAGCACGAGGACCTCGTCGCGTCGAATTTTCACAGCCACGTCGGCGACCGGTACTGCATGGAGCTGTTCGTCCTCGAGGGCGAACTCGCGGACATCTCGACGTTCGTCGGGAAGATCAGGGCAACCAAGGACGCCCTGACCGTCGACTACTCTGTCACCCCCGTCGACGGGTTCGACCCGATCGCCCGGGAGTGACGGCGCGGCGTCGCCGGCCGAGTAGGGCGATTGGCGCATCCCGGCGACCGCGCTCCGCTCCGACGGGATCAGTATCATTTTACTGTCTTCCCGTAGAGGATCTGATCATGGCTTACCGGAAGGTGAACTACGAGGACGTCGATCAGGTTTCGAGCGCGATGCACTTTCTCAGCGATCCGCTCGAAACCGAGCAGGTGGGGGTGACGATCGCTCGCTGCGATCCCGGCTGGAAGAGCAAGCCCCACGACCACACCGACAACCGCCACGAGGAGATCTACGTGCTGATCGAGGGCGAGGCGACGGTCATCGTCGACGACGATCCCGTCTCGATGGAGACCGGCGACGCCCTCTGGATCCCGCCGGCGGCGACGCGACAGATCCGCAACGGCGGCCGGGAGAGCGCGTTCGTGCTCGTCAGCGCACCGAGCCTCGGCGAGGACGAGGGCGACGACGAGTGGCTGCTCTCCGGGTTCGCCGGCTAGCCAAGATCGGAAGCCGGAGGGTTTTGTAGCCCCGCGTCGTCCTCGACGGATGAGCGGATGTACTCGAAACACCACGCCGTCGTCTCGCTCGTCGTCGCCGGACTGCTCGGCTACGCGCTCGCGCCGATCGCCGTCGCCGGAACGACGGTTCCGACGCCGCTCGTGGTCGCGTACGGGGCCGCGGTCGGCGTCTTCGTCGACCTCGATCACCTGCTGATCGCTCGTTTCAAGACCGGGACCTGGGACGCCGTTCGGTTCTGCCTCGCCGATCCGATCGCCGCCGTCGCCGACCAGCGCCGGATCTTCGACCCCGGCGACGTCGGCGTGCTCTCGCGGCTGCTGAGCCACCTCCTGATCGCCGGCCTCGTCGTTCCGCTGCTCGCCCTCGCGAGCGTCCCGATCGCGATCGTCACCGGCGTCGTGCTCTACGTTCACGTCGTCACCGACGTCGCCTGGGACATCTGGCGGCTCGATCGCCACGCGAACCTGTCGACGGACGAACTGATTCGGGAGGTCCGCTAGGATGGCCGGATTCGCCGATCGAAGACGGAACCGGCTTGCATCGGTGTCCACCGCCTATTTGGGCGTTGCGGCCGACTGACACCACATGGATCTGCTCGACGACAGCATCGTCCCGGAACGCGCGCGCGGCGTCAAGGCCGAAGCCCGCGAGTTCGCCCGTGAGCACATCGAACCGAACGCCCGGGAGTACTTCCAGTCCGGCGAGTACCCACACGAGATCCTCGAAGCGGGCCAGGAGGCGAACCTCGTCGCCCAGGACATCCCCGAGGAGTGGGGCGGTCGGGGGTTCGACCTCCCGCAGTTGCTCGCGCTCACCGAGGAGTTCTACCGGGCCGACGCCGGCATCGCGCTGACGCTGCAGCTCGCGAGTTTCGGGTGCGAGATCACCTACGAGTTCGGGACCGACGAGCAGTGCGAGGAGTACGTTCGGCCGGTCGCCGAGGGCGAGCAGATCTCGGGGCTCGCCGTCTCCGAGCCGGAGACCGGCAGCGACCTGGCGGGGATGCAGACCCGCGCGGAGAAGGACGGCGACGAGTACGTCTTAAACGGCGAGAAGTACTGGATCGGCAACGGCGTCGAGGCGGACTGGGTGACCCTCTACGCGCGGACGGGCGACGACGAGGACAACCGGTACGCCAACCACTCGATGTTCATCGTTCCGACGGACACAGACGGCTACGAGGCCGAACACATCCCCGAGAAGATGGCGATGCGCGCCTCGAAGCAGGCCCACATCACGTTCGACGATTGCCGGATCCCCGAGGAGAACCTGATCGGTTCCGAGGGAACCGGCTTCATGATGCTCGCCGACTTCTTCAATCACGGTCGCATCGCCGTCGCCGGTCACGGCCTCGGGCTCGCCGCCGCCGCGATCGAGGAAGCCTGGGAGTTCACCCACGATCGCGAGGAGTTCGGCCGGACGATCAACGAGTTCCAGGCGGTCCAGCACGGCCTGGCGGACATGCTCATCGAGTTCGAGAGCGCCCGCGCGCTCGCGTGGCGTGCCTGCGAGAAGGTACAAAACCGGGACCACGCGGGCTACTGGGCGGCAATGGCCAAAACGAAGGCGACCGAGACAGCCGTCGACGTCGCCGAACAGGGCATGCAGTTCCACGGCGGCCGATCGATCCTCGACGAGCGGCGGATCGCCCGCGTCTACCGGGACGCGCGGATCCCGGTCATCTACGAGGGCGCCAACGAGGTGCAGCGGAATCTGGTCTACGGACAGGCCCCGTGAGGCGCGACGGCCGCGGGTATCGCTCGGAGCGACGGTTCGGTCGAAAGAACAATCCGTTCCCTCGTCGATGGGGCGACTATACCCGACCGAACCCGTCGTGACGGAGGTGGTCACGCATACCGAACCCGCCCGAGATGAACCGGCCGCGCGTCCTCTGCGTGAGTAGCGATCGCTCGGCTCGGGCGTCGATTACCCTCGCACTGACCGACACGCCAATCAACGTGGTCATCGCGCAGGATACCGAAACGGCCGTCCGCCGCCTCGAGCGGGAGTCGATCGACGCGATCCTCGTCGACGCGGATTCGATCGGCCGGCTCTCCGATCTGGTCGCGTCGATCGAGTCTGCGGCGCCCGAGACGCCGACGTTCGTCTGCTGGAGCGACGATGGCTCCATCGGCGTGCTGGGCGAGGTCGTCGGCTGCGAGGTCGATGCGGATTCCACGGGCCGACTCGCAGCCGTGATCACCGACCGACTCGCGGAAACGGGCGGAGCAGGGCCGTCGAGCGGTGACGCGAGTGCCATACCCGTCGAGAAGGGGGCGTCCAAACTCGACGCCATCGTCGGCCGGATCAGACGCCAACTGGTCGGCGCGACGTCGCCGGTCACCGTCGAACGGGTGCTCCGCGAGGAGTTTACCGAGAGCGAGGCGTTCACCTTCGCCTGGGTTGGCGAGTACGATCACGGCGAGCGAGCGGTCGTTCCGTGGCTGACCGACCCCGAGGCGATGGAGTGGCCGATGCAACGGACGTTCGCGATCGGCGACGGCGAACAGCCGTTGCTCGAACGGGCGATGCACGACCGGGACCTGCAGCACCTCCAGCCCATCGCGGGGAACGGTTCCGCCGTGCCCTTCGGCGACCACGCCGTTGCGCAGGGCGTCCGATCGGTCGCGATCGCCCCGCTCGCGTCGGCGATGGATCTCTACGGGGTGTTGGTCGTGTACGCACACGAGTCACTTTCGCCGCCCGAACGGGAGACGATCGCGTCGGCCGCCGAGACCGCGTCACACGTGCTCGAGTCGATCGTGGTTCGCGGTCGACTCGACCAGCAGGAACAGGCGCTTCACCGGTACGAACGGCTGGTCGAGACGGCGGGCGACGGCATGTGCGTCCTCGACGCCACGGGACACTTCACGACGGTCAACGACGCGGGCGCGGAGATGACCGGCTACAGTCGCGAGGGGCTGCTCGGCGAACACGTCTCGTTGCTGTTCGACGAGGACGACGTCGAGGCCGGCGAGGAGACGATCCGAACCCTTCTCGAGCGCGGCGATCGCTCCGCCGCACTCGAACTGTCCCTCAAGACGAAGACCGGCTCGACGATCCCCTGCGAGATCACGATCGCACCCCTCGTTCGGGACGGAACGTTTCGAGGCACCGTGGGCGTCGCCCGCGACGTTACGGAGCGAAAACGCAGCGAACGGAAACTCCGCGAGCAGAACGAACGTCTCGACGCGTTCGCTCAGATCGTCAGCCACGACCTTCGGAACCCACTCGGCGTCTCGCAGGGCTACCTCGATCTCGTGGCGGAAACGGAGTCGCTCGAACACGTCGAGAACGTCCGCGACGGGCTCGATCGCATAGAGTCGATCATCGAGGACGTCCTCGCGATCGCTCGGGACGGCGAGTGGGCGGCCGACGTCGACGTCGTCGATCTCGAACGGACGGCCGACGAGGCGTGGGAGCACGTCTCGACGCGAGAGGCGACGCTTTCGACCGACGAGACCATGTCGATCGCGGCCGATCGCTCGCGATTTCTCCGGCTGCTCGAAAACTGCTTCCGGAACAGCGTGGAACACGGCGGCAACGCCGTCACCGTCCGCGTCGGCCCCCTCGGAGAGACCGACGATTCGCGAGGATTTTTCGTGGAAGACGACGGCCGGGGCCTCCCGCAGGAGTTACGAGAGCGGATCTTCGATCCGTCGGTCTCGTCGTCTTCGGAGGGGCTGGGAATCGGCCTCTGGATCGTCAGAGAGGTCGCGACGGGACACGGCTGGTCGGTCACGGCGACCGAAAGCGAGAACGGAGGGGCTCGGTTCGAATTCGAAACCGGCGGCTAGTTCTCCGACTGGAGGTTCTGGAACGCGCCGACGAAATCGTCGTGGGACGTCATTCCCGAAACCGTCTCGTCGACCCGGCGTTCGAGTTCGTCGACGCGCTCACAGAGGGTCCGATACTCCTCGTTGTCGACGAGTTCCCGATCGGCCTTTTCGGACTCCAGCAGCGCCTTCTTTGAGACGAGTGCGTAGTACTCCTGGATGTCCGTCTCGTAATCCGATCGACCGACGACGTCGTCGACCATCCTCAGGAGTTCGTCCTTCGAGACCGGTTTGACGAGGTAGTCGTCGAATCCCATCTCGATGATGTCGAAGTCCGGATCGACCGCCGTCACCATGACGACGCGACAGTCGTAGCCCGCATCCCGGATTTCGGCCAGAACGTCGTCGCCGGAGAGCCCGGGCATTCGTCGATCCAACAGGACGACGCCGACGGATGCGGTCATCATCTCTAGGGCTTCCGATCCGTCGTAGGCCGTCTCGACCGTCCAGTCGGTGTCGAGCCAGGCTGCAAACAGATCGGCGAGACGAGCCTCGTCGTCGACGACGAGCACCTCGGGCCCGTCACTCATTGGCTGATCCCTCCGTTTCCGTCATCGATTGCAGCCACGGCCGACACATGGATCCTCTGTGTGATAAACCTCGCGACCACGCATCAAATTCGGGATACGACACGGCCGCTCGGTTCCTCGTTTCGCCGTCTCGATGGGCAACCTATCGCGTCGGGGAACGTGCCGGATTCGGAACCGCCGTCACCTCGACGACTTCCGCCTCGAGTTCGAATCCGGCCATCTGCGAGTTGCTATCGCCTGTCGGTGCGATCGATCGTCGGGAACCCGATTCACGACCCGTCAGGCAACTTCGCCGCGCGTGACGGTACGGTGACACCCCTCCGGACGGAGCCGATCCTCCAAGCGGTTCCGGTCACTTGCCTTCGAATTCGGGCTCGCTGTCGCCCATGAACGCGGTGATCCCCTCCATCAGGTCGTCGGTCGCCATCAGCTGGCCGAACGCGGCGGCCTCGTACTCGAGTCCGGCGTCGGTGTCGTGGCGGCCGGCGAGCATCGCGCGCTTGGTGTACTTGGTCGCGATCGGCGGTCCGCCGGCGAGGTCGGCGGCGAGGTCGAACGCGGCGTCTTCGAGCTCGTCGTTGTTGACGACCTCCTTGACGAAGTCGAACCGTTCCATCTCCGTGGCCTCGTAGCGCTCCGCGGTGAGGATGATCTCCTTGGCCGGCCCCTCACCGATCACGTTGGCGAGCCGCTGGGTGCCGCCCCAGCCGGGGATCAGGCCGAGGTTGAGTTCGGGTTGGCCGAATTCGGAGCGCTCGCTGGCGACGCGAATGTCGGCGCAGGTCGCCAGCTCCATCCCGCCGCCGAGACAGTAGCCGTCGATTCCGGCGACGACCGGCAGCTCGGACGCTTCGAGTTTGCCAAAGACCTCCTGGCCCTTCTTCGAGAGCTCGACGCCGCCGAGCGGATCTGCGCCGCCGGCGGCCATACTCTGAACGTCGGCGCCGGCCGAGAACGCTTTCTCGCCCTCGCCGGTGAGGAGGATCGCGCGAACCTCGTCGTCGTCTTCCAGGAGATCGATCGCCTCGGAGAGTTCCTCGAGAAGGTCGTCGCTGATCGTGTTCATGCGGTGGGGACGATCGATGACGACGTGGCCGACCATCTCGCCCGGATACTCGACGCGGATCGTATCGAACTCGACGCCGGCCTCGTCGTCCGCGTCGGGCTCGTAGAACGAGCCGATCTCCTCGGCGCGCTCTCGGAGGTAATCGGCGGGCTCGTAGCGCTCGTGGCCGCTCTTCTCGTGGGCCTCCTCGAGCGTCTCGAGGGCGTTCCCGAGGCCGAACTCGTCGACCACCTTGACGGGGCCGTCGGGGAAGCCGGCGCCGAGCTGCGTCGCTTCGTCGATCGACTCCGGCGGGGCGACGTCGCCGCCGATCAGCTTGGCGGCCTCGTTGGCCATCGACGCGATCAGGCGCTTCTCGACCAGTTCGGACTGCTCGTCGGTCGGGATCTTGGCGCCCTCGCCGTCCTCGTAGTCGTAGAAACCCTTGCCGGTCTTCTTGCCGAGTTCCTCGTTCTCGACTTTCTCCTCGAGCAGCGGACACGGCTCGTAGGCGTCGCCGAGCACCTCGTGCAGGTAGTCGAGCACGTGGTAGCTGACGTCGTTGCCGACCTGGTCGCCCAGCTCGAAACTCCCCATCGGTAGCCCCATCCCATACTTCGTCGTGGAGTCGACCTCGGCGATCGTGGCCTCGTTCTCGTGGACGAGCCAGCAGGCCTCGTTCATCAGGGGCACGAGGATGCGGTTGACGATGAAGCCCGGCGAGTCCTTGTGGACGCGCACGGGCGACTTGCCGAAGTCCTCGGCGAGGTCCTCGATCACCTCGAGCGTCTCCTCGTCGGTCTCGGCCCCGGAGATGACTTCGACCAGCTGCATCCGCACCGGCGGGTTGAAAAAGTGCATACCACAGAACCGCTCGGGGCGTTCGGTCACTCCCGCGAGTTCCGTGATCGAGAGGCTGGAGGTGTTCGTCGCGAAGATCGCGCGGTCGGGTGCGACCTCCTCGAGTTCCTCGTAGACGTCCTTCTTGATCTCCATCTTCTCCGGGACGGCCTCGATGACGACGTCGGCGTTCCCGCAGGCCTCCTCCATGTCGACCAGCGGCGTCACGCGATCGAGCGCCGCGTCGGCTTCCTCCTGGCTGAGCTGGTCGCTCTCGGCCAGTTTGCCGAGCGACCACTCAATCGACTCGTAGCCGTTCTGGACGAACTCGTCTTTGATATCGCGCATGTTCACGTCGTAGCCGGCGATCGCCGCGACCTCCGCGATACCGTGACCCATGTTCCCCGCTCCGAGAACTGCGATGGTGTTGATATCTTCCAGCTCCATGGTCACGTATGCTATCGCAACCTCTTTCAACGTTTCCCTCATCGATCGAAGAAACTACATTTAGGTTTATATCTGGTTACAAAGGATTTTACCGGAGGAATGGTAACGAACATCTATGGAATTCGGTCTCTCCGAAGAGCAGCAACAGATCCGCGACGAAGTCAAGCGGTTCGCGGAAAACGAGATCGTGCCCGTCGCCGAGGAGTACGACACGGAAGAGAAGTATCCGCACGACGTGGTCGAGAAGGCTGCGGAGATGGGGCTCACCGGCGCGTATATCCCGATCGAGTACGGCGGCGCCGGCTACTCCATCCTCGACACCGCGATCATCACGGAGGAGTTGTTCTCCTACGACCCCGGCATCGCGCTCTCGATCGTCTCGACGTCGTTCGGGACCGAAGCCATCCTCCGATTCGGGACGGAAGACCAGAAGGAACGGTTCCTCGAACCCGTCGCGATGGGCGAGAAGATCTCCGGCGCCGCGATCTCCGAACCCGACACCGGGTCGGACGTCTCGTCGGTTTCGACCCGCGCCGAGAAGGACGGCGACGAGTGGGTGATCAACGGCAACAAGATGTGGATCACCAACGGCAGCGTCGGCGACTTCTTCGTCGTGCTCTGTAAGACCAATCCGGATGCCCAGGGTCGGTACAACGGCTTCAGTCAGATCGTCGTCGAGTCCGATCGGGACGGCTTCTCGGCCGAGAAGATCACCGGGAAACTCGGCATCCGCGCCTCCGACACCGCCGAACTCATCTTCGACGACGTCCGCGTACCCGAGGAAAACCTCATCGGCACCGAAGACGCCGCGTTCATGCAGCAGATGCAGTTCTTCGACGAGACTCGAACGGCGGTCGCCGCGCAGGGCGTCGGCATCGCGAAGGGCGCGACCCGGGCCGCCCTCGAGTACGCCCAGGACCGCGAGCAGTTCGGCAAGTCGATCAGCGAGTTCCAGGCGATCCAGCACAAACTCGCCGAGATGGCCACCCAGACCGAAGCCGCGCGCAACCTGACCTACAAGGCCGCCTGGAACGTCGACGAGGAGAACGACATCACCAAACTCGCCTCGATGGCCAAGGAGTTCGCCTCCCGCGTCGCGGTCGAGGTCGCCGACGAGGCCGTCCAGATCCACGGCGGCGCCGGCTACGTTAACGACTTCCCCGTCGAGCGACTCTACCGCGACGCCAAGATCACCCAGATCTACGAGGGCACCACCGAGATCCAGAAGAACATCATCGCCCGCGAACTGCTCGGCAAAGGCTTCTAGAGCCGGAATTTCCCCTGAGAATTTCACGTTGCGTTCTTGCGATCCGACGGCAGCATAGCTGCCACGCGGGGTGTTGTCACTCGGTGAAATTTCGATCAAAAGCTACGGAAGACGGCCCTGCTCACGTCGTTCGCAGGCTGCGCCTTCCGAGCCTTCGTTCGCTCCGCTCACGAAGACGCTTCTCCCTCCGTTCCGGCCCGCGTAGCGGGCCTCCACATCAGTCGTCGGCCCACTCGTATCTGAGGCGTTTCGTTCACAACTCTCAACTGTTCCAATCGGAGTCCGAATCCGAATCGCCGTCGTCGGAATCCGAATCCGTATCTCCGTCGTCAGAATCCGAATCCGTATCTCCGTCGTCGGTATCGGAATCAGTGTCCCCGTCGTCGCTGTCCGAGTCCGTGTCGCCGTCGTCCCGATCCGTATCCGAATCGGTATCCGTATCGCCGCCACCGGATGTCCTCGCGCGATCGACCGCCGGCGCGTACTCCTGGGTGGCCGGCGCCCGATCCCTCCGGTCGGGCTCCGTCACTGCCGGCGACGTCCGTCCCTCGGGCACGGCGTCGGCGTCGAAGACGTACAGCACGACGGGCGGGAGGACGTAGGCGCCGATCGCGAGCGCCGCGAACCACGGGTCGACGAAGACGAGGATGCCGAAGATCGTCAGGGCGGCGGCGGCGGCGGCGTGGATCGGCGTGGTCGTGTACCGTCGGTAGAACGACCAGAAGCCGCGGAGTCGTCCGTCGACCGTCGGTGACGCCATCAAAGCGACGTACGTTCCCCGGAGGGAAATCCGTTAGTGCGCGTCGGCCCCGGTTGCCCGGGGACCGATTACGACCGAGCGCGACTCTCAGTCCCGATCGGGTCCGCATCCGCCACCGCTGCCGGGTCGATCGAGGCCGACGGCCTGGCCGGCGCGGTTCGGATCGGCCGCGCCGGTGAATTCGTCCTCGCCGATGTCGATGACCTGGACGTTTCCAAGGGTGCTGGGTTCGTCGTCCCAGTCCTGCCCCCACGCCGTGGTGGTGTCGCGGGCCGCCGCCGGGACGCCCTCGTCCCAGCCGATCCCGCCGCAGTAGTGGGTGTAGATGTTCGGCTCCGTGACCGCCTCCAGCGGGCCGAGTCCGTAGACGTACCGGTACAGGATCGTCTGCAGCGTCGTGGAGATGATCGACCAGCCGCCGGGCGACCCGGCGGTGAACTCCGGCTCGCCGTCGCGCAGGACCAGCATCGGACTCATGCTGCTCAGCGGACGCTTCCAGGCGTTCGGCTGGTTCGCGCCGCCCGGCGCGAAGTCGAAGTCCGTGAGCTCGTTGTTGATCATAAATCCGCGACCGGGGACCATCTTGCCCGAGCCCATGAACTGCTCGATCGTCGAGGTATAGGAGACCGCGTTGCCCCAGCGATCGACGACCGAGAAGTGGGTCGTCTGCCCGTCGTCGTGGATTTCCCCCGGATTGCCGCCGCCGAAGCAGCCCTCGGTGTCGTCCATGACCGATCGGCCCAGTTCGATCAGGTCCGCGCGCTCCTGCAGGTACTCGTCCGAGAGCAGTTCGTCGATCGGGACGTCGACGAACTCGGGGTCGCCCATGTGCTCCATCCGATCGCCCCACGCGACGATCGTCGCCTCGGCGATCAGGTGGTACAGCTCCGGCGATCGGAGCTCGTACTCGTCGATACCGAGGAACTCGAGCATCCGGAGGATCATCGCCACGACCGACGGGCCGGAGCTCGGGAGCGGCTGCCCGACGAGTTCGACGCCGCGCCACTCCTTGCGGACCGGCTCGTCGAGGGTCACATCGTACTCTGCGAGGTCGTCCGCGTCGACGGCGCGCTCTGGGTCGCGGGCGTGGCGCTGGATCTCGGCCGCGAGATCCTCGGCGATCGGTCCCTCGTAGAACGCGTCGGCTCCGTCGCGTTTGATGCATTCGAGGGTCCCGGCGAGATCCGGATTGGTCATCGTGTCGCTCTCTTCGTAGAGGGCGCCGTTCTCGTCGGTGAAGACGTCGAGGGCCGCCTCGTTGAACTTCGCTGCGTTGGTCGCGATCTGCTCGGCGAGGAACCAGTCGACCGTAAAGCCGTCGCGGGCCAGTTTGATCGCCGGGTTGATCAACCGTTGTCGGGATTTGCTGCCGTACAGGTCGCGCGCCGTCTCGAGCCCTTTTACCGTTCCGGGTGCGCCCATCGCCTCGCCGGTCTGGATCGCCTGGTCGAAGGGGATCTCGTCCCCCTGGTTGTCGAGGAACATGTCCGGCGTCGCCCCCTGCGAGGCGCGCTCGCGGCTGTTGACGACGTCGACCGAATCCGACTCGGCGTCGTAGACGACCATGAACCCGCCGCCGCCGATCCCCGAGCCGTGCGGTTGCGTGACGGTCAGGACGTACTGGAGCGCGATCGCGGCGTCGATCGCGTTCCCGCCCTCCCGGAGAATTCGCGCCGCGACGCCGCCGGCGATCGGATCGACCGTCGAGACCATCCCGCCCGCGGCGGTCACCTCCTGCCCGCAGGTGAACTGCGGGTGATCGCAACTGAAGCCGGGGACGTCGGTGACCTCCTGATACTCCCGAGCCGCGGTCGCCGGGGCCGATCCGACCGCGATCGCGCCGGCCGTCGTTCCGGTGAGCGCGAGGAATCGCCGACGATCGATCCCCGGCATGTTTCCGCCGTTTACGCCGTTTCCGCGTTTTCGTTCCCCGTCCGACGAGTTGTATCTTCCCGGCATAAGTCACGAACAAGGTACTGACATGCAGCAATGAATATCCCGTCAGATTTCAGGGCCTGAAAACGACCTCGCGAACCGGGAACCCTATTCCGCGCGACCGCGTATTCGCTCGTATGAGAGAATTCGTCTTCGCCCTCGAGTACGAACCCGGGACGAACCCCGTCGCCGACGTGCTCGCGGACCACCCGGACACGACGATCCGATCGCTGTCGTGTCACGTCACGAGCGACAGCCTCTGGCGGGTCGATCACGCCACCGGCTCCGAGCAGGCGCTCGCGGAACTCGAAGCCGCGTACGAGACGGCCGACTACTTCGCGGACTGTCTCGTCAAGGACGACTGCGGCGCCGACTGCGAGGTGCAGGTGCTCGATCGATCGAACGGGACGCTGGTCGTCTACACCTACTGGGAGCGGACGAACGTCTGCACGTCGGTTCCCCACGTCGCGCTCGAGTACCTCGGCGAGGGCCTCCTGTTCGAGACCTACCGCGAGGGGCGGCGCTACCGCTGGCGGATCGTCCTCGGCAGCGACGCGCCGATCCACGAGTTCTTCGACGCCCTCGGCGAGGAAGTCGGCGAGTGTACGGGCATCGAGATGCTGCGGGTGACGGAACTCGATCCCGATCGAAACCGTCCGGAGTCCGAGGGAGAGTTACCGGACGAACAGCGCGAGGCGCTGCGAGCGGCCGTCGAACGCGGCTACTACGAGACGCCGCGCCGGATCGAACTCTCCGACCTCGCCGACGAACTCGACGTGCCGCGATCGACCCTCTCCTACCGGCTCCGGCGGGCCGAGGCCAGCCTCGCGTCGACGTTCGTCGCGGAGGACGCATCGATCGAAACGCTGACCGCTCCCTCCGAAACCGCGGGGATCTGATCGCGATCGAATCGAGCCGGCTCGGTCGCGCCGAAGTCCGTTCGGTCCGGGACGACCCCATTCCGAACGGGCGCCGGATTTGGCGTGCGCCAAATAATCCGTATGGGTCCCGGGCTACTACTGGTTCGTAATGACTGCGTCTACTCCCTCATCTCCCGATACGCCGCCCGACGCGGCCCGGACACTCGAGTTGCGCGTCCCGGAGATGGACTGTCCCTCCTGCGCCGGCAAGGTGACGAACAGCGTCGAGCGACTCGACGGGATCGACGACATCGACGCGCAGGTGACCAGCGGCCGCCTCGTCGTCGCGTACGACCCGACCCGCGCCTCCGAGGCCGAGATCCGCGATCGGGTCCGCGCGGCCGGCTACGCGATCGACGACGCGGAATCGGAACTGACGGTTTCGGTTCCGGAGATGGACTGCGCCTCCTGTGCGAATAAGGTCGAGAACGCCCTCGCGAGCGTCGACGGCGTCCGCGAGATCGAGGCTCGCCCGACGTCTGGCCGCGTCACCGTCACCGTCTCCGAGGAGACCGGCCCCGAAGCGGTCGTCGACGCGATCGGCTCCGCCGGCTACGACGCGACGCCGGTGAGCGACGAGCGCGACTCGATTGGCGATCAGGACCCGGTCTGGAAGAGCCGCCGCGCCGTCTCGACCGGCGTCGGCGCCGTCCTCCTGAGCGTCGGCCTGGTGCTCGAATACCTGCTTCCGGCCGCCGATCCGACGCTGTTCGCCGCGATCGGTCGCACCTACGATCTCTCCGCGATACTGTTCGTCGCGGCCGCGGCGATCGCCGGGGCGCCGATCCTGCGAAACGGCTACTACTCGGCGCGAAATCGGAGTCTCGACATCGACTTCCTGATGAGCGCCGGCATCGTCGCGAGCGTGGCGGCTCACCACCCCTTCGAGGGCGCGACGCTCGCGGTGCTGTTCAGCGTCGCCGAGTTGCTCGAGCGATTCTCGATGGACCGCGCGCGCGACTCGCTGCGGGAGTTGATGGACCTCTCGCCGGACACGGCGACCGTCAAGCGCGACGACGGAACCGAGGAGACGGTGCCCGTCGAGACGCTCGAGCGCGGCGACGTCGTCGTCGTTCGACCCGGCGACAAAATTCCCGCGGACGGCACGGTTCTGGAAGGCGAAAGCGCGATCGACCAGTCGCCGATCACCGGCGAGAGCGTCCCCGCCGACAAGGCGGTCGGCGACGAGGTGTACGCCGGGACGATCCCCGAGTCGGGCTACCTCGAAGTCGAGGTCGAGAGCGAGGCCGACGACTCGACGATCGCCCGGATCGTCCGCATGGTCGAGGACGCCGAACGCGAGAAGACCGAGCGCGAGCAGTTCGTCGATCGGTTCGCGAACGTGTACACGCCGATCGTGGTCGCGCTCGCCGTGGGTTTCGCCGTCGTGCCGCCCCTGCTGGGGGCGTCCTGGAACTACTGGTTCATCGTCGGCTTGACCCTCCTCGTCATCGCCTGCCCCTGTGCGTTCGTCATCTCGACGCCGGTCAGCGTCGTCTCGGGGATCACGAGCGCCGCCCGTAACGGCGTCCTGATCAAGGGCGGTCGCCACCTCGAGGCGATCGCCGAGAGCAACGTCCTCGCCGTGGACAAGACGGGAACGCTCACCGAGGGCGACCTCTCGGTGACCGACGTCATCCCGCTCGAGGGCGCCGACGAGGAGACCGTCCTCCGCCGGGCGAGCGCCGTCGAACGTCGCAGCGAACACCCGATCGGGCAGGCGATCGTCGGCTACGCCGAGAAGCGGGGCGTCGCTGTCGCCGAGTTCGACGTCTCGAACTTCGAGGCGCTGACGGGCAAGGGCGTTCGCGCCGACGTCGACGGGCGAACCCACTACGTCGGCAAGCCGGACCTGTTCGACGGGCTCGCGGATCTCGAACACGCGCACGCGACCACCGACGGCGGTACGTCGCTCGCCGAACTCGGGTACGACGGGCAAGATCGGCCGCAGTGCGATCGCGAGGGCTGTCTGGACGTTCTGTCGGAGGTCGTCCCCGATCTCGAGGCCGAGGGCAAGACCGTCGTGATCGTCGGCACCGAGGACGGGCCGATCGGCGTCGTCGGCGTCGCCGACCGAGTCCGCCCCGACGCGAAGTGGGCCGTCTCGCGGCTGCAGGCCCAGGGCGTTCGCGTGGTGATGCTCACCGGCGACAACGAGGGAACCGCCCGCGCGATCGCGGCCGACGTCGGCATCGATGAGTACCACGCCGAACTGCTCCCCGACGAGAAGCTCGAGTGGATCGATCGGCTGGAGCGCCGGACCGACGACGGACGGGATGGCGACGATCGGGAGGGTCGCGTCGCGATGGTCGGCGACGGCATCAACGACGCGCCGGCGCTCGCGAGCGCCTCGGTCGGCATCGCGATGGGTGCTGCCGGGACCGATACCGCGCTGGAGACGGCCGACGTCGCGCTCATGGGCGACGACCTCACCAGACTACCCTACCTCTATGACCTCTCGCGGACGGCGAACGACGTCATCCGCCAGAACATCTGGTCGAGCCTGGCGGTCAAGGCCGTCCTCGCTGCTGGGGCCCCGCTCGGTATCGTGACGGTGATCCACGCGGTCGTCATCGGCGATATGGGGATGAGCCTCGGCGTGACGGGCAACGCGATGCGGCTCGCGCACGTGGACCCGGAGGTTCCCGATCGGTTCGAAAAACGGGACGAAGAGCGGTGCTGTTCGGACTCGCACTGCGCGAGAAACGAGTCGAGCCCCCGATAGTAGCCGTCGGTATCCCGGAGGAATTCTCCGAATCTGTAGGTAAGGTAGAGACTCCCGAGCGTGCCGCCCGCCGCACCGTGATCCACGGGTTCGGCGTCATCCTTAGATACAGTTCCGCACCTATGTGAATGTGATCACACCACATGAGCCACAACAGCGAACGGCAGTTGGAGCCTCGGACGATCGAAGGTGTCGAAGCGCTCGTCAGCACCGACTCCGGCGAGATCGTTCTCGACGTCCCGGCGGCGAACCCGCGCTACATCCGCATCGAAGAGGGCGATACGGTCCAGGAGGGTGATATCCGCGCGCGAACGGCGGAGGAACTCGCGTCCGGGTCACTCAGGAAGTGGACGATCGAGACGATCGGGCCGACGACGGTCATCGGGACGGAGCGAGAAACTGGCGAGCGCCGCGAGTGGGACCGCGAGTCGCTCGAACGAAAGCTCGCAACGGGGGGGCTCAGCACGAACCTCACGGATTTCGAGCGGGTGAACGTGAGCGGACAGTCGGACGTGGACGACGTGACGGTGACCGCCTACGGAAACGACAGCCGAAAGTTCACCCAGACGTACCGCCCCGTCGATAGCGACGGTGACGGGACCGAACGCCGCCTCGAACTGACGGAACCCGACGAGCGCGTTGAGACGTTCGACCCCGACCTGCGCGGGCGGTTCGATCGCGCGGTCGAACTCGCGCTGCGAAACGACGGGTACGCGATCTGACTCGCCGGTTCCGTTTTCCGCGCTCCCCTCGGCGGTGCGCGCTACTCGCGGCGGCTTCGGATAGCGCTATCCTTGGACCGCGCGCCGGATCGATTCGAGTCCCGGTCGACCGTCCCGCCACCACAGCGCGACGCCGGCGACGAGAACGATCGCTTCGAGCCACAGCGTCGTAACCTCGACACCCGCGAGGGTTCCGAGCACTTTCGTTCCCGTGTACGGTGGCATCGGCGTGATCGGCCAGAGCAGGAAGCCGAGTTCGCGGTAATCGCCGGCGAGCACGTGCCACGGAACGTCCGTCGCGACGTGGGAGCAGTAGCCGATCGCGAACGCGACGCCGAGCCGATCGTGTCCGCGACGCCGTGCGAGCAGCCAGACCGCGACGACCGCGGGAATCGCGAACAGCAGCGAGTGGCCGACAGTTCGACCGACGTCGACCGCGCCGAGCAGCCAGGGCGGTTTGTCGATCAGGTCCGGGACTGTGGCGCCAAGCGCGGCGACCATCGCGGGCGCCGACGCGGGCGCCTCTCCCCGATCGAGGCGCACGTAGGCCGCGTAGCAGACGTATCCGACGACGGGATGGACGATCGGCTGCATCCGCTCTCCGGTACCGGCGCCACCGTGCTAAATTCAGCGCCTGAGACCGAGTACCGACCCGGAACTCATCGGCGCCCAGCGTTCGCTCGCGGAACGCAAGTTCTGGACCCTTGACGATCTCGCGGCGTCGGACGGCGACGTCACGCCGCGCGAACCCCTCGGCGGTCTCGGCGTTCGGTCAGCCTTCGTACTCGGCCCAGATGTACCGCGACGCGAGGCTTCGGTGCGGCCGCCACGGCTCGGCGATCTCGCGCATCTCCGCCCGGGTCAGTTCCTCGCCCTCGTTGTACAGCCGTTCGATGCCGCGGCGGATCGCGAGGTCGCCGAGCGGGAGCACGTCGGGCCGCTGCAGGACGAACATGAGGTACATACGGGCGGTCCAGGCGCCGATTCCCTTGATATCCGTGAGTTCGGCGATCACCTCGTCGTTCGTGTAGTCGGCAAGCCCCTCGCGCGTGAGATCGCGCTCCTGGAACGCGAAAGCGGCGTTTCGAACGTAGTCGACTTTCGTCCGGGAGAGTCCCGCGTCCAGCAACTCGCCTCGCGGTGCAACGAGGATCGACTCCGGGGTGACGATGCCGTCGAGCGTTTCGAACACGCGATCGCGGACGGCGGCCGCGCTGGCCGTTGACAACTGCTGGTTGATGATCGACACGCAAAGGCGCTCGAACTCGTTCTCGACCGGTTCGAGCGGATGGGGATCGTGACGATCGATGACGGTAGCCATCACGGGGTCCTCCCGAAGGATGGTTTCCGGATCGTTCCGGACGGCGGGGTCGGGGTCAGCCATCGTGACAGTAACTCGGTCCGACCGACCAAAAGGACGTTGATAGGCGATGCGAGTCGAGATTTCCGAGTCCCGAAGCGGCGGTGTCGACTGCAGAGCCGCGGAGTGATCCCCGGACGTCGACCGTGCCAGCGCGCGATGGCGAACGACACACCACCGGCCGACGCGTGCGAACCGGAACGGCGACGGATGACCACCGACCCCGAACGGATCAGGGAGTGGGCCGAAGTGCGTGCCACCGTTCGTCCGGATTCGCGGCGGCGAAGGCCCGGCCACTCGTTCGCTCGCGCGGATCTCGGTCGGGACGAGTTCGAGGATTCACTCCGGCGGGGCGAGACCGTGACGACCGAACCGTCGAGACGCAGGTCGTCCAAACGCTGATCGTCGAACGGGACCCGATCGAGAGCGAGATGGTCGAGTCGGCCGTCGTCGACGATCGACCCGCTGTCGATGCCGAGGGCGTTGCGAGACCGGATCGGGGACCGTGGCTACGTTCCACCGAGACGTCGGACGCGGCTATCGATCCGGACGCTCGGCTGCGATCACTCGAGGTCGAAGCGATCGTTGGTCATCACCTTGTGCCACGTATCCACGAAGTCCTGTACGAACTGCTCCTCACTGTCGTCGGACCCGTAGACTTCCGCGATGGCTCGGAGCCGGGCGTTCGAACCGAAGACGAGGTCGACGCGGGTCGCCGCCCACTCGACTTCGCCCGTGTCGCGGTCGCGCACCTCGTAGATGTCGTGGGCGTCCGCGGGCGCCTCCCACCCCACGATGTCCTGGGTGTCCTCGGCGTCTTCGGCGGCCTCCCACTCGTAGTCCATGTCGAGCAGGTTCACGAAGAAATCGTTGGTCAGCGTCTCCGGCCGGTAGGTGAAGACGCCGAGCTCCGACCCCTTGTAGTTCGCGCCCAATGCGCGCATGCCGCCGACCAGCACCGTCATCTCGTCGGCCGTCAGGTCCAGGAGGTCGGCCTTGTCCACCAGCAACTCCTCCGCCGAACGGTCGTGGTCGTCGCCGAGGTAGTTGCGGAACCCGTCGGCCTTCGGCTTGAGCGCCTCGAAGGACTCGACGTCGGTCTGTTCCTGCGTGGCGTCGGTGCGGCCCGGTTCGAACGGGATCTCTACGTCGTACCCGGCGTCCGCCGCGGCCTTCTCGACGGCCGCGTTGCCGGCCAGCACGATCAGGTCGGCCAGCGAGACCCGAACGTCGTCGGATCGGGTGCCGTTGAAGTCCTCCTGAATCGCTTCCAGCGTCGAAAGCGCCGTCTCCAGCTGGTCCGGTTCGTTCACTTCCCAGCTCTTCTGCGGCTCGAGGCGAAGGCGAGCGCCGTTCGCGCCGCCGCGCTTGTCGCTGTCGCGGTACGTCGACGCCGACGCCCAGGCGGTTTTAACCAACTGGGAGACGGACAGGTCCGACGCGATGATCCGCTCTTTAAGTTCGGCGGTTTGCTCGTCGCCGATCAGGTCGTAGTCGGCGTCGGGGATGGGGTCCTGCCAGGTCATCTCCTCGTCCGGAACTTCCGAGCCGAGGAACCGCTCCGACGGGCCCATGTCGCGGTGGATCAGCTTGTACCAGGCCTTCGCGAACGCCTCCTGGAACTCGTCCGGGTTCTGCTGGAAGCGCTCGATGATCTCCCGGTAGTCGGGATCCCGCTTGAGCGCGACGTCCGTCGTCAGCATCATCACGTCTTCGTTCGCCGACGGGTCTTCGGCGCCCGGTGCGGCGCCGTCGAGTTCGCCGTCCTTCGCGGTCCACTGCCACGCACCGCCGGGGCCCCTCTCCGGCTCCCACTCGTACTCGAGCAGGTTGTTGAGGTAGCCCAGGTCCCACTGGGTCGGCGTGGCGTTCCACGGCCCCTCGATTCCGCTGGTGATCGTGTCGGCCCCTTTGCCGGAGCCGTGGCTGCTCTCCCAGCCGAGACCCTGCTGGTCGATCGAGGCCGCCTCGGGATCGGGACCGACGTGCTCGTCGGGATCGCCGGAACCGTGGACCTTCCCGAACGTGTGTCCGCCGGCGATGAGCGCGGCCGTTTCCTCGTCGTTCATCGCCATGCGACCGAACGACTCTCGGATCCGTTCCGCCGACCACTCCGGATCCGGCTCGCCGTTCGGACCCTCCGGATTCACGTAGATGAGGCCCATCACGGTGGCGGCGAGTCCCTCCCGAAGGGTATCCTTCTCGTCGAAGCGGTCGGACGCTTCCCACTCGGTTTCGGGACCCCAGTCGACGGCCTCGCTCGGCTCGAATTCGTCCTCGCGCCCGCCGGCGAAGCCGAACGTCTCGAATCCCATCGACTCGAGGGCGACGTTCCCGGCCAGGACGATCAGGTCGGCCCACGAGAGTTTGCGGCCGTACTTCTGTTTGACCGGCCAGAGCAGCCGTCGCGCTTTGTCGAGGTTCGCGTTGTCGGGCCAACTGTTGAGGGGCGCGAAGCGCTGCGTGCCGCCGGACGCGCCGCCGCGTCCGTCGCTGGTGCGGTACGTGCCGGCACTGTGCCACGCCATTCGAATGAAGAGCGGCCCGTAGTGGCCGTAGTCCGCCGGCCACCACTCCTCCGACGTCGTCATCACCTCTTCGATGTCCGCCTTCACTTCCTCGAGGTCGAGCTTCTGGAACTCCTCGGCGTAATCGAACTCCTCGCCCATCGGACTGACGCTGCTAGCGTTCTGATCGAGAACCTCCAGGTTCAGCCTGTTCGGCCACCAGCCTCGGTTTGACCGGGTCATCAACGGGATATTACCGCTTTCTCCTATTAAGATTTCCTAATCCGATGAGGAAGTCTTCGTTTCAGGCCAAGCAATTTTCTCCTATTGTAAATTTTCTTCAGTAGCGTGTTCGCGCCGTCTATTCGACACGGCCGCTGTAATCCGTCTCTCGTCGCGGGTTTCAACGAGGTTGACCGCGCTCCCTATTCGAGGGCGCAGATGGTGTCAGTCAACGGCCCCCTCTGAATCGGTGCTGCGGAAGTTCCGATCGTTCGGCCCGAGTTCGTCGGAGCCGGTCGGGAGCGGCTTCCGTTCCCTCTCGGTTCGGTGAGACGCACCCTGTGGTCACCGAATTCGCGTTTTTTGGGGATTTCGCTGGTCACCGCGATATCGCGCCCGACCGGACGGGAACCGGAACGAGAGAATTGAATGTAATTTACATTCGAAACGATAGATTTTCTATAGCAGCCAAGATAGCTTCCGAAATAGAAAGTCAAATCTCTCAGTCCCGCTCGGGCGTGTCCTCGCCGTTCACTCCTCCTCTTCGGGCGTATCGGGCACGTCCCGATCGACGCGTCGGCTGACGTCGACGCGGTAGTTCTCCAAGATGTCCCGACCCAGAAGGACGGGGTAATCCATGTGGCTGCGATCCTCGACGCTCGCGGTGACGGTGTGCTGGTTGCCGCCGACGCCGACGACGATGTCGACGACGGGGCGGCTCTTGGCGGTCTTTCGGCTGCCGGATTTGACTTTCGTGATCGCTTTGATCGGCCCGGCGCCGATGTCGGCGGCGAGGGACGTGTCGATACTCGTCCGGGTTGCGCCGGTGTCCGATTTGGCGTAGACGGTCGTCGAGCCGCTGGTTCCCGATAGGACGACCTCCTCGGTGTAACCGATGATGGCCGGCTCCTCGTCCGCCGTCGTCATCTCCACCGGGAGCGCCGTCGGCTGGGAGTCGTCGAGCACCGCGGAAAGGTCGCGAACGCGATCGGTATCGACCTCGCCGCCGGCCCGTTCGATCGCCAGTTGGGCGATGTACGGCGCCGGGCTGACCCCCGTCGCCTGGTAGAGGCCCTTGAATCCCGCCGTCGGGTTGACCTCGAGGACGAACCAGCCCTCTTCGCCCTCGACGAGGTCGACCCCAGCGTAATCGAGATCGACGGTGGTGGCGGCGCGCCGAGCCATCTCGCGGGCTTCTTCGGGCAGGTCGTTGGTAGCGTCCTCGACCGACCCGCCGAGTGCGACGTTCGTCCGCCAGTCGTTGTCCGGGGCGTACCGGTACATCGCGCCGATGATCCGGTCGTCGACGACGTAGACCCGGACGTCGCGGTGTCGCGCGTCGTCGCGATCGATGAGTTCCTGCAGGAAGGCGTATCGGTTGCCGACTTTCGCGTTGATCGGTTCGCCGGGGCCGATCTTCCACGTGCCGCCGCCGTGGGTGCCGATCGCCGTCTTGTAAACGGCTTCCTCGCCGTATCGGTCTCGGACGGCGTTCAGGTTCTCGTTACTGAGCGCCAAGGTGACGTCGGGGACTCGGACGTCGTTCGCGGCGAGTGCCGTCGCCGTCGAGAGTTTGTGGAGCGCGGTGAGCACCGCGTCGGGTGCGTTGAGCGTCGGTACCAGTTTCGAAAACGTGTTCGCGAGCCCGAGCTCTTCGGCCGGATGCTCCGTCTTCGAGAGCAACATCCGGTTGGCGATCACGTCGACTTCCGGTTCGATCACGACGCTCCCGTCCGTGACGCTGATCGACGTGTTCTCTGTTCGCAGCCAGGCCGTGTCGTGATCCAGCGCCTCGACGGCGTTGAGGATCGCTTTCGTTTCCTTGCTCGTGTGTAAACTCAGTACCCCCACGGTGACAGAATCGGCGGCCATATCCGATAGAGGGCAACTGTGCGGATAAATATTAGCACTGAACCGCAACCCTGCACCGCGTTTTCGGCCGATTCTACAGTCCGATAGCACGTTCCGATCGAGCCGCCGCTCGGGTCGCGTTACCGCGGATCGCCGCTCGCCCGACTCACGTCACCACCGATCGGACCTGGCTCGGATCGACCAGGCCGCTCGCCACGGCGAGCACCGCCCAGGTGAGCGCGCCGACGCCGATCGCCGCGGCGAGCATCACCACCCCCGAGATCAGCGGCGTCACGAGGAGGACGGCGATCGCCATCACGCCGGTGATGGCGCAGATGAGCCCGATCCGGCGCGCAAGCCGTTCGACCCGCAGCGAGAGTTCGCTGTGGACGATGTAGAGGTTGACCGCGACGTAGAACGTGTGGGTCACGACGGTCGCCGCGGCGGCGCCGACGACGCCGACCGTCGGGATGAGCAGGAGGTTCAGTCCGAAGTTCGCGAGCGACGCCGCTCCCTTCGCGATCGCCCGCGAACGAGCGCGCCCGAGGTAGTCCAATCCGTCGCTCGTCAGGTTCGTGATCGCCATGAGGACGACGAAGCCACAGAGAATCTGCAGGACGGGCACCGCGCCGGCGTAGTCGGCGCCGAACACCATCGTCACGAGCGGGTCGGCGACGATCGCGAGGCCGACCGCGGCCGGGATGTAGAGCAGCATCATCTGTTCGAGCGACGTCTCGTAGATATCCCGCGCCTCCTCGAGCTCGCCCGCCGCCTTCTGCTCGCCGAAGTTCGGCGAGATGGTGAACCCGAGCGCCTGTGCCGGCGCGAGCACGAAGTCCGTGATCTGTTTTCCGAGAGTGTAGAAGGCGACCGCGACGGGCGAGAGGAAGTAGCCGACGAGGACGATGTCGATCCGCTTGTCGATGACGTTGGCGCTCCGCGTGGCCGTCAGCGGTACGCTGTACTCGAGCAGCCGTCGCGCGAGGCCCTCCTCGTACTCGTCCGCCGGTTCGTACTCGCGGTAGAACTCGAGATAGAGGATAGTCAGGCCGACGGCGGCCGCGATCGCGTAGCCGACGATGTAGCCGAAGAACGCGCCGAGCGCGCCGAGTCCGAGCAGGGCGAACGAGACGGCGAAGATCAGCCGCGAGGCGCCGCTGATCGCCTGGACGGTCGCGCTGTAACCGAGATGGTTGAATCCCTGGAACGAGATCTGCGTGTAGGTGCTAAACGAGAAGGCGACGACGTAGAGGACGCCGGCCGCGAGAAACGGCGCGACCTGCTCGTCGCGCAGCAGGGTCGCGATCTCCTCGTGAAACCCGAGCAACACGCCGACCACGATCGTGAGCACGACGAGTTTGAACGCGATCGTCGACCGGATCAGGTGCGGAATCTGTCCCGGGTCCGCTTCGCGGTACTCCGAGATGTACCGCGCCGCGGACTTGCCCACCCCGAGATCCGCGAACAGCTGGATGATCGCGAGGATTCCGATCGCCCAGTAGAGCGCCCCATAGGCGTCGGGCTCGAGCAGGTACCGCGCCAGTAGAAACATCAGTAGCCCGCTCGAAACCATGTACACGGCTCGAGCGACGAACGTTGCCTTGAACCCGCGAACGATGTGCTCAGCTCTATTCATTCGAATGGAATCGACGACGTCTGAACGCCCGCACGCTCCCGTCAACGGTGCCGCCGAGGGAGTGGTCGGGAGCGGCTGGCCGGGCGAGAGCGATCGACTGTCGATGGAGCCGTCGTACCCGAACGGTCGACCGAGTGGTCAATTGTAATGCAGAGGACAACGGCCGGCCGACGACTGTAGCCCCAGCGAAACGGTCGGTAGCGGGACTCAACAGCAGCCGAAATGGTCAATTACACCTGAATTCAACGGGGTGCTGACCGAACCGTCGAGGCGAAAACGAGCGGGGTGTGAACGGCACCGGTAGCGAAGGCCGCCCCTTCAGAGGTAGGACGCGTCCCACCGGGTTCCCTTCCGGCGGTTGCCGCAGGTGTTACACTGGATGCGACCCATGGTGTCCATCGCGTTCTCGAGCGAATCGCAGTTGCCGCAGAACCAGCCGTAGCGTTCGGACGCGTCCAGCGTCTCGTAGGCGGCGTAGAACGGCGATTTGGAGCCGCGGGCGGCTTCACTGTAGCTGACGTAGATCGTTTCGCCGTCGAGTTCGAGTTCGTCGACCGCTCCCCACTCCTCGCCGCTTTCGATCTCCCCTTCGACGTAGACGTTCTCGGTGAACGTCTCGTCGCCGATCTCGACCTCGCGCCGGCTGGCGCGTTCGAAGCCGTGGTCCGCGTAGAACCCGTTGCCGCCCTCGTTGTCCTCCAGGACGAACCCTTGTATCCGATCGGCTCCCGAATCGAGGAGTTTCTCGCGGGTCCGAACCAGCAGCCGCACGCCGGTTCCCGCGCCGCGGTGGTCGGGATCGACGTGGAGCCAGAGGATCTGACCGGTTCGGCGGCGCTCGCCGACGAGTTCGCTCTGGGAGAAGGCGACCGGTTCGCCCTCGCGCTCGACGAGCAGAAAGAGCGTCTGATCGGCCTCGATCGCGTCGATCAACTCGTCGCCGTACCACTGTTCGATCGCGTCCTCGATCGTCTCCTCGTCGAGAAAGTCGGTGTACGTGGAGTTCAGCGAACCGCGGGCGATCGAGCGGATGTCGTCGACGTCCGTCTCCGTTGCTTCCCGTATTTCCATGAGCCAGTATAGCACGGCATGGTACTAAACGTATGCCCAGGGGGACAAAATCGCCCCCGTCGCGCTCGGGCGGTCGGAAACGACTTCGCCCCGGATCGCGGAGACGGCGAGTTGCCGCCGCCGACCGGCGATCGCGGGCCCGGCGTCACCGGAATCGCCGGGGGGAGAAGATTCACATTACTGCCGCCGGAGACTGGTATATGAGCGACACGCCCGACGACCCTCCCGACGATCGATCCGATCCCGGCGACTCCGACCCGATTGCGGACGCGTTTACGTACAACGGCGGCCGGGTCGACCCCGGTGAGTCGGCGAACATCCGCTACGGAATCAGCGAAACCTACCTCGGCGATCCCGTCCGGATTCCGGTCACGGTGATAAACGGCGAACACCCCGGGCCGACCGTGTTCCTCTCCGCGGCGGCCCACGGCGACGAACTGAACGGGATCGAAGTCGTCCGCGAGGTGGCCCACGACTGGGATCACTCGGAGCTCCACGGGACGCTCATCTGTCTGCCGGTGATGAACGTTCCGGGCTTTCTCGCCCAGGAGCGCTACCTCCCCATCTACGATCGCGACCTCAACCGATCGTTCCCGGGCCGGGAAGGCTCGACGAGCGCGAGGCGGATGGCCCACCGGATCTTCACGAACTTCATCGAACCCTGCGATATCGGCGTCGACTTCCATACCTCCACGCGCGGGCGAACCAACATGCTTCACGTCAGGGCGAACGTCGAGAATCCGACGGTCAACCGACTCGCCCACGCGTTCAGTTCGAACGTCATCATCGCCGGCGAGGGGCCGTCGGGGACGCTCCGGCGCGAGGCGACCGCCGCCGGCGTCCCGACGATCACGGTCGAGATGGGCGAGGCTCACCGGTTCCAGCGCAGCCTGATCGATCGGGCGCTGACCGGCGTCGCGAGCATCCTCGCGGAGTTCGGCCTCCACCCGGATTCGTCGGTCCACTGGCCGGGCTGGCGGACCGTGATCTACGACGACGACGAGAAGACCTGGCTCCGCGCGGACGCGGGCGGCATCGTCGACATGAAACGCGGTCGCGGCGCGCTCGTCGACGAGGGCGACGTGATCTGTACGATCACCAACCCGTTCAAGGAAGAAGACGACATCGTCACCGTCGAAGCGCCGTTCACCGGGCTGATCGTCGGCGTCCTCGAGAATCCCGTCGTCTATCCGGGGAACCCGCTCTGTCACCTCGTCGGCCTCTCGCCGGATACGCTGACGGCCCTCGAGCGCGAGCGCCGACCGCAACAGTCGCAGACGCGACTCGAAAACGGCGGTCCCGAGTCGTTCGCTTGAGAGCGGTTCGTCGGTCCGTCCCGAGAGAGCTGAATTGATTTGTGTCCGGCCCGAACCCGATCGGGTTCGGAGCCGGACGAGAAACTATCGGGATTCGAGTACTCTTTTCCGGAAGGGAACGGAACTGCGAGACGGCAAAAGTAACTTCTATACCGTCACGGTCAAACGATCCACATGAGCGTATGAGTCAGTCTTACAATCGCGGCCTCATCGAGGACTTCGGTCGGTGGAAGGAGTTCTCGGCCGGGATGTGGGCGTGGATCTTCCACAAGTTCACCGGGTGGATGCTGATCGGCTACCTGTTTACCCACATCGCGGTGCTGAGTACAGCTATCGGCGCGGCGAGCCAGGGCGATGGGATGATCGCAGCGGAGACGGATATGTACACGACGACGATCCAGGGCCTCGAAGAGCTCTTTATCGTCCGCATCCTCGAGGTCGGCCTGCTCGCGGTGGCCGTCTTCCATATTCTGAACGGCCTTCGCCTGTTGATGATCGACCTCGGCGTCGGACTCGACGCACAGGACAAGAGCTTCTACGCCTCGCTGGTCCTGACGGGTGCGATCACCGTCGCCAGCGTGCCGACGTTCCTGGTCGGGGTGAGCATCTAATGGCCGAGCGCTACTCTTCGTTCACGCCCGGCGGAACCGCGTGGTTCCTCCAGCGGATCACGGCGGCGTTTCTGGTCGTCACTCTCGCCTTCCACTTCTTCCAGTTGCACTTCGTCACCCACGCGGCGGACGTAACCTTTGCAGGCACGCAGCTCCGAATGGAGAACGTTGGATACTTCCTGACGATGGTGTTGTTCCTGATCGCCGCCGCCTTCCACGGCGTCAACGGCGTCTACAACGCGCTGGTCAACCAGGGACTGGACGGCACGCAAAAGAAGGTCGTCCTGGCGGTATTAGTCATCGCCGGCGTCGCACTCGTCGGACAGGGTATCTACGTCGCGATCGCTATGGCAGGGTGGAGCTAACATGAGCACGCAACAACCCGAAACCCAGGAAGCACCGGAAGACCCGGAGATGAAGGGCGCGAAGTCTCCGGTCGACGAACGAGAGCGGGAAGGCGGGATGGTCGACCAGACGGCGGTCGATCGTTCCGACCTCGAGGGGGAGACGGTCCACATCAAGGTGTTCCGGTACGACCCCGAGGTCGCGGACAAGCAGGAGCCCCGCTTCGACGATTTCTACGTACCGTTCGAGAAAGGGATGACGGTCCTCGACGCGGTCATGTACGCCCGCGACGAGTATGACTCGTCGCTGACGTTCCGTCACTCCTGTCGACAGGCCGTCTGCGGCTCCGACGCCTTCTTCGTCAACGGCAAGCAGCGGCTGGGTTGTAAGACCCAGATCGCGGACCTCGAACAGCCGGTTCGGATCGAACCGCTGCCACACCAGGAGGTCGTAAAGGACCTGGTCGTCGACATGGACCATTTCTACGACCAGATGCACGCCGTCGAGCCGTACTTCCAGCAGGAGGACCTTCCCGAGGGCGACCTCGAAGAGCAGCGCCAGTCGCGGGAGAACCGCGAGAAGGTCAAGATGTCGACGCGCTGTATCTGGTGTGCCTCCTGCGTTTCCTCCTGTAACATCGCGGCCGGCGACAACGAGTACCTGGGCCCGGCGGCGATCAACAAGGCCTACCGGTTCGCGATGGACGAGCGCGAGGACGACGAGATCAAAGAGCACCGACTCCGCATCTTGGAGCAAGAACACGGCGTCTGGCGGTGTCAGACTCAGTTCTCCTGCACCGAGGTGTGCCCGAAGGACATTCCCCTCACCGAGCACATTCAGGAGCTCAAGCGTGAGGCCGTGAAGAAGAACCTGAAATTCTGGTAACCGAAACTATGTACGAACACGACGTTATCGTGGTCGGCGCCGGCGGCGCCGGCCTCCGGGCCGCCATCGCAGCGCACGAAGCGGGCGCCGACGTGGCGATGGTTTCGAAGCTCCACCCCGTCCGCAGCCACACCGGCGCTGCGGAGGGCGGCATCAACGCGGCGCTCCAGGAAGGCGACGACTGGGAACTGCACGCCTACGACACGATGAAGGGGTCGGACTACCTGGGCGACGCCCCGGCCGTCGAGACCCTCGCGAAGACCGCTCCCGAGGAGACCATCAACCTCGAACACTGGGGGATGCCCTTTTCCCGCGAGGACGACGGTCGCGTCTCCCAGCGGCCGTTCGGCGGCCTCTCCTACCCGCGGACGACCTACGCCGGCGCGGAGACCGGTCACCACCTGCTGCACGTGATGTACGAGCAGGTCGTCAAGCGCGGCATCCAGGTCTACGACGAGTGGTACGTGATGAACCTGGCGACGACCGACGAACCCGATCCGAACGATCGCACCTGCCACGGCGTCGTCGCCTACGACGTCCAGTCCGGCAAAATCGACGGCTTCCGGGCGCGAAACGGCGTCGTCCTCGCGACCGGCGGGCCCGGGCAGGCGTTCGACCACACCACCAACGCCGTCTCCTGTACCGGCGACGGTCACGCGATGGCCTACCGCGCCGGCGCGCCGCTCGAGGACATGGAGTTCATCCAGTTCCACCCGACGTCGCTCCCCTCGACGGGCGTGCTCATCTCCGAGGGCGTCCGCGGTGAGGGCGGCATCCTCTACAACAACGAGGGCGAGCGCTTCATGTTCGAGTACGGCTACGCGAACAACTCCGGCGAACTCGCCTCCCGAGACGTCGTCGCCCGCGCCGAACTCACCGAAGTGGCGGAGGGACGGGGCGTCAACGACGAGTACGTCCACCTCGACATGCGCCACCTCGGCGAGGAGCGCATCATCGATCGCTTGGAGAACATCCTCCACTTGGCGGAGGACTTCGAGGGCGTCGACGGCCTCGTCGAGCCGATGCCGGTCAAGCCCGGCCAGCACTACGCGATGGGCGGCATCGAGACCGACGAAAACGGCCAGACCTGCATCGAGGGCCTCTACGCGGCGGGCGAGTGCGCCTGCGTCTCCGTCCACGGCGCCAACCGCCTGGGCGGGAACGCCCTGCCCGAACTGATCGTCTTCGGCAAGCGCGCCGGTCAGCACGCCGCAGGCGCCGACCTCGGCGATCCGGAGATCAAGACCGGCTTCGGCGAGGACGTCGAGGTCGAAGACGGCGTCGACCTCCCCGTCGAACCCGGCGACGCGGGTCTCGGCGCGGACGAGGGCGTCGCCGCGGACGGCGGGGTCTCGGCCGACGCCCAGGGTAGCCTCGAGCGCGCCGTCGAGCGGGAGCGCGAACGCGTCGATCGGCTGATGGACAAAAACGAGGGCATCCAGCACGCGGAGATCCGATCGAAGCTCCAGAACGCGATGACCGACTACGTGAACGTCTTCCGCACGAGCGACGGGATCAAGAAGGCGCTGCGGATCATCCGCGAGTGCCGCGAGGAGTACCAGGACGTCTACGTCGACGACCCGTCGCGGACGTTCAACACCGACCTCCAGCACACGATCGAGACGCGGAACCTGATCGACGTCGCCGAGACGATCGCCCTCGGCGCGCTCGTGCGCAACGAATTCCGCGGCGCCCACTGGCGCCAGGAGAACCAGGAGCGCGACGACGAGAACTGGCTCAAGCACACGCTCATCTCGTGGAACGAGGGCGAGCCGGAGATCTTCTACCGCCCCGTCATCCTCGAGGGCAAGGAGAAGACCTACGAGCCAAAGATCCGCAGTTACTGAGCCAAACCGCGGGCGATTTCGACGACTTTTTGCGACCGATCGCCGGGCCCCGCGATCAACTGCCGAGGGCTTCGAGGAGGTCCACACCGACGCCGAAGTAGTCGATCAGCTTGTAGCCGACGAAGATTCCGACGATTCCCATCACGCCGGGGAGTTCCGGCGGTGCGGGGATCGGAACGTTGAGAAAGCGAAACAGCGCCCCGGTTAGCAGTCCGGTCACGAGTGCGAGGACGGTAATGTGTGTTGACATCGGTTCTTCCTGCTGATTTTTCGCGGCGACTACAAAAGCATCGCGCCTGTCCCGTCGGGGATGGACCGACGCTCGATCGACAATCGTCGGAGACGGGCAGAAAGACTAACAGCGCACACGTGAATCCACCGCACATGGGCGCGTCACCGTCACGGGGGGAGGACGTCTCGGTTCCCGACGATCTCGATTCCGCGCGTGCGAAGCTCGTCTACCTGTACGTCGCGCTACACGGCGCCACGACGGTCGACGAGCTCCGATCGGCGCTCGGACTCAGCCGGGGGACGGTGCTCTCGATCACCGGAACGCTCCGCGGCGAGGGACACTTAGAGCGGACCAATCGGGGATTCGAAATCACCTGATCGGTGCCGTCGTCCGACCCAGCGCCGGGGGCGTTCCGTTGGCGCTGCGACCGGCCGGTGCCCGGGAGACGCGACCTACAGTTCGATCCGCTCGACGAGTTGGTCGTGGTTTTCGTTCGTGTTGACCGCGACGATCCGGATCTCGTCTTCGAGCCCCGAGCCCCGGAGTTTGGCCTTGAGCAGGTTGTCGACCTGGTAGACGCCCGCCGCGTTGGTCATCGCGATCTCGACCATCACGGGCCGGCTGTCGCCCTCCTGCAGCGACACGCTACTGATCGCCTGGCTCGAGAGGGTGTTGATGCCGCGACCGCCGTACTCGTAGGGGATCCGCGATCGGCCGCGCTCCATGTCGAGGGCGTCGGCGACGCGGATGACGCCCGCCTCGGTCGTCAGCGGCGTCTCGGCCTTGTGGTGACAGAGGATCGCGTGAAGCACCTCGGCCTTGACGCGGACTTGCTCGGCGAGGTCGTAGAACTCGGGGAGGATGCGATCGAGGACGTCCGCCGCGAGCGGGATCGAGTAGTAGACGTGTTCGTCGCGGTGGACGACGTGGCCGATGTCGTGCAGCGCCGCGGCCAGGGCGATGATGACGGACTCGTCCTCCTCGTCGAGACCCTGCTGGCGGGCCCCGTTGAAGTCCACGTCGCCGGCCTTCAGGAGTTCGTACAGACAGAGCGCGCGGTTGCGGACGATCTCGATGTGTTTCACGCCGTGGTCGTTGTAGCGCATCCGATCGACGGCGTTGACGTTTTGCGCTTCGAGGTAGGTCTGAATCTCCTCGTCGGTATCGACGAATTCGAGGACGCGATTGAGTTTTTCGTCGGGGAAATCGTGCTCCGCGTTGGGATCGTAGACGCGGCCGGCACTCTCGTCGTCGACAGAATCGCTCATACACGAACCTCGGGTGCGGACTAAAAAAGCGCTGCGACGGTGGTAGATTAGGCGGCGTCGGCGACGGCGTCCTCGACCTCGTCGTACTCCGGTTCGACCCCAGGATCGTCGCTGACCCACGCGTAGGCGATCTGACCGTCGCCGTCGACGACGAAGACGGAGCGTTTAGCGACGCCGTAGACGCCGAGGTCGGCGAAGTCCATCTCGACGTCGTAGTCCTCGATGAGCTCCTTGTTGAGGTCGCTGATGAGGCCGAACTCGAGGTCGTTCTGCTCGCGGAACTCGTTCAGCGTGAACGGGGAGTCGCGGCTGACGCCGTAGACCGTGGCGTCGACGTCCTCGAACGCCGCGAGGCGGTCCTGGAACGTACACATCTCCTCGGTGCAGACGCTGGTGAACGACCCGGGAAAGAACGCGAGGACGATCGGTGCCTCGTCGGCCAGGCGCTCAGAGAGGGTGAACGATTCGATGTCGCCGTTTGCGAGCGGTGCCGTGAAGTCCGGTGTGGCGTCTCCGGTCGTTGCCATCGTAGTCCACTTGCGAGTAAGACGGAAAGACAGTTTCGTTCGCGGAACGGAAATCGGGTGTTCGCGGGGGAGCATGGGGAAGTGACCTCCAGAACGAAATCGCAGGGATCCGCGGGGTGGCGATCGAGAACGGAGTCGTACCGACGATTTCAGGGCAGAAGCTCAAGGGTACGCGCCGAGATCCTACGGCAGGGGATGGGAACGAACGGAAGCCACCGCCGGCCGGTCGACGGCGATTCTGACTGCGAGCACGACCGTGACGTCGAGAGCCCGGCGGCCCGCTGTAACCACAAGAAACGATCGGCGACGGATCGACGACTTGGGCTGTGTTATGCCTGTCGCGAGACGAGCGCCAGCGATCGCGACCGATGGATCTGACCGGTCGGCGGGTCGTCGTGCGACGACCTGCTTCGATCTCGTCGGAACCGACGTCGACTCCGGCGGGGTTCCGTCGAAGGACCGTTCCGGTTCGATAACGTCCATGAAGGCGCTGCGTCGGGGACGTTTCTAGCTGAGTGGTCCAAAAAGATTATTTTCCCCATAGGTTAGGAATAAGTTACTACGTATATGCTCTCTGGAGGTATTTTCCGCAAAGTGATCTTCGAAAGCAATCTCTCGAAATCGTCGAACAACACGATCACTCAAATTTAGAACCACGGCCGCACCCAGACTGGCAGGGTTTCGGATCTCTCCGTCATAATGCGCATCTGTTATATGGGCTTGCTTCAGCGTACTATACGTCAGGAATAGCTAGATGATGGTGCATCGACGCCACGGACTTCCGCGTGGTGGCAGTTGCGACGGACCGCTGCAACCCATCTCCGCTCTTGGTATCCCAAACTACAACCCCCGACGTTTGGGGCGATCTCCGATCCGGTTCCACGTCGCCAACCGAAACGGGGCGTCGCTGCACCGATTTCAGAAAGACACCGGCAGTTATATTTCCGGACTAGCTCTCGGACAGTCATTGAGTCTAGAATCCACACCAACTGTTGATGGGTTCGACCGTTCCCGATCCGAGTTAGCAACAAAATTCACGATTCCGTGAAATCAGATCTCAGGGGTACAACTCTTTAACCCGGTCTACATAGTACGCCAGAAACATGATAGACCGCCGTTCGGTCCTGCGGTCCTTGACTGCTCCGTTTGCAGTAGCCGTAGGCGGGTGTGCGACGCCGAGGGCAACGCAAATAGAAACGAACCTCACACTCAACGAATTCGACTATAACGCGTGGCCCCAACGGACGACTAACGCAGTCCGTTTTGATCCCGAGACGGCGCTGACTCTCGATTTAAAGACGCACGGTGAGGACGATGCCGAATCAGTCCACGCGACGAAATCAGCACGAACGCTGATCGATCTCGCCCAGTGCATCCGTCATAGCGAATCCGACTCCAGCGTCTACGCGGAGGCAAGTCGTCGCTACGCCGAGCGATTCGTCGACACCGCGGCGACCGGCCCCCAGAACGGTCTGTATTTTCCATACGATTTCGACTTCCCTCTACACGGCGACGAAGACGAGCTTCTCACTGCCCCGTGGTACAGCGGGATGGGCCAGGGTATCGCCCTCAGCGCCTTCGCCCGGCTTGCACATCTGACCGACGACCAGTACTATTACGGAATCGCCGATCGAATCTGGACGACGCTCGCGACCCCGCGCCCAAGCGATACAGATGATCCTTGGGTCGTGACGATCGAGGACGGCCAGTATTGGATCGAAGAGTATCCGATTCACCCCCCTGCACACACGCTGAACGGCAAACTGTTCGCCGTCTGGGGATTGTACGAATACTGGCGCGTTACCGACCGAGAGACCGTCAAAAATCACACTCTCGCAGCAATGGATACGATATCTAAAACTATCGATGACTTCCGCGTTCCGGGAGATGTGAGCCTGTATTGCCTGAAACACGAGGTTCAGGACGAGTCATATCATCACACCCATATTATTCAACTAGACGATCTGTACCATCTGACCGGTTACGAACGATTCGCCGAGTACCGCGACGCCTTTCGCGACGATTTCGATCCCAAGTGACCGCACCACTTCCGTTCGGTCGCTGATCGACGTCCAACCCGCCGCGTTCCGCGTCGATCGCGGAAACGGGACGTAGCTGGGACGTTCCTAGCTGAGCGGTCCAAAAAGGTTATAATTGCCAGCCGGTAAGCCACGCATAGAGATGGTAGCCGAAATCGCACCGCTGTTCATCCCCGGCGCACCCGGGGGTCCGGAACTCTTGATCATCCTTTTCATCGCCATCTTGCTGTTCGGGGCGAACAAGATCCCGAAGCTGGCCCGCTCGACCGGCGAGGCGATGGGCGAATTCCAGAAGGGGCGTGAAAAGGTCGAAACGGAACTCGAAGAGATGCGCGACCAGGGCTTCGAGGAGGAGGACGAAGAGGACGACTTCGTCGACACCGAACCGGTCACCCGCGAGGAGACCGAATCGGAGATCGAATCAGAAACCGAATCGGAAACCGGATCCAACTGACGTTTTCGCCGGGGCGTGTGGCCTAGCGGAGAGGGCAGGAGGTTCCTAACCTTCTGATCGCGGGTTCGAATCCCGTCACGCCCGTTTTCCTGCGAGCGACAGCGCGAGCAGTGAAAACGGCCCAGGGATTCAAATCAGGGAGCAGCGAAGCGAGCACGTCCGCTCACGGTTCGAATCCCGCCACGCCCGAGATCGCACGGAAGAGCAACGACGCCTGCGAGCAACGCCGGACACGATCGCACCGTCCGGTCGTGCTCGGCGATCACTCTCGTCGCGCTCGCGACGCCGTCAGCCGCTTCGCGAGCGCTGCCGATCCGTCCGACGGCCGCCGGTACCGGATCGATCGCGTAGCCGACGCATTACTTTCCGCGTCGTTCGTATCCATCGTATCGAGGGTGATGAATCGGCGGACGTATCTCGCGACGGTGACGCTCTCGCTCGGCGGCTGTATGGACTACGGTACCGACCCGGAGGGAACCGAATCGGACGACGGGACGAGCGAGTTCGGCGAGGGAGCGGCGGAATCCGTCGCCGTCGAGGCCGGCACGTACGACGACTTCGACGAGCTCGACGACTGGCTGGTCGCCGCGGGGTCGCTCGAGGCGGACGAGAACCGGGCGTATACGGGCTCGCAATCGGCGCGGCTCGAGGCGACCGACGCCGACGACCGGGTCGGCATCGTCACCGCGCCCGATCGATCGCTGGACCTGTCCGGACACGTCCCCGGACTAGCGGTGGCCGCGGACGAGGCATCGCCCCTTCGCGTGGAGGTCTACGACGGCGACGGGGATTTCGTCAGGTACCGGACGCGGGTCGAGGGCGGCCTCCCCATCATGCGCCACAATTTCGGCGTCTCGTACGTCGCCGGGGAGCCGGATCTAACGGCGATTTCCCGGATCGAACTGAGTCGACCGGCGGGCGACGAGTCGGCGGCCGACGTCTGGGTCGACGACCTGCACTTCGTTCCCCGACCCGACGCGGGCGTCGTGTTGCTCCAGTTCGACGGCGGCTACGAGACGGACTACACGCGCGCGCTGCCGATCCTCGAGGAGGCCGGCGTCCCGGCGACGACGTTCGTCACGCCCGATCGGCTTCGCGGGGACCCCGCACACGAGGGCGATCGATTGACGGTCGGGCAGGTCGAGACGCTCGCGAACGCCGGCTGGACGATCGCCAGTCACTCGGCCCGCGGGCTCGCGCTCACGAACGTGAGCGATCCGACGGCGGACGTCGTCGGCGCCGGCCGGTGGCTCGAGACGAACGGATACGGCGACGGCGCCCGGTTCCTCTCGTATCCGACGGGGCGGTACGACGAGTCCGTTCTGGCGCTGGCGGAGACGCATCACGACCTCGCGTTCGGGGGACGAGGCGCCGTTCACGGATACGTCACTAACCCGTCCCTGGTTCCGCGGGTCATCGGTCCGAACGCCGACGACGCGAGCGCGCTGATGGACCTAACGGCCGAGCTCGGCGGTATCACGTCGTTCGTCTTCCACCGACTCGACGACGAATCCGCCAGCGACCTCTCGGAGATCGTCGACGCCCTCGTCGACCGGGAATCCGCCGGCGACCTCTCGATCGCTACGCCCGCGGAACTCGCGGATCAGTACCGATATCGCGAGTGATGGGGCTGTCGCCGCCGTCGGATCCGTCGCTCAGCCGTCGAGCGGCTTGCTCGGTTCGCCGAACCGGGTGACGGGTTCGAGTTCGGCCTCGTCGACGTCCTCGAAGGCGTTTCGCGCGATGACGCGCCGGTGGACCTCGTCGGCGCCGTCGACGATGCGGAACTGGCGGACGGATTCGTAGAAGTCGGACAGCGGCAGATCCTTCCCGATGCCGTTGGCGCCGCAACACTGGACGGCGAGGTCGATCGCGTCCTGCGCGACGTTCGCGGTGAATACCTTGCACATGGAGACGGGAACCCGGGCCTGATCGCCGGCGCTGATCCGATCGGCCGCGTCGCGGATCGCCGTCCGGGCGACGTGCAGTCGCGTCTCCGCGTCGGCGATCCGGTGGCGTAGCGCCTGCTTGTCCGACAGCGTCGAGCCGAACCCCTCGCGCTCACTCGTGTAGGCTTTCGCGATGTCGAGCGATCGCTGGGCCATCCCCGAGAACCGCATGCAGTGGGTGAGTCGAGCGGGGCCGAGTCGCTCCTGTGCGTGGGTGAAGCCCTCGTTCAGTTCGCCGAGCAGGTGTTCCTCGGGGACGCGGACGCCGTCGTAGACGATTTCGGCGTGGGACTCGCTGCGAGCGCCGCCGCCCATGTGGGGAACGTTCCGGACGATCTCGACGCCGTCGGCGTCGGCGGGGACGACGAAGATCGAACAGCCCTGGTAGGGGTGGGCGTCCTCGTCGGTCCGGGCGAGGACGAACAGGACGTCGGCCTCGACGCCCTGGGTGGTCCACCACTTGTGGCCGTCGATGACCCACTCGTCGCCGTCCTTCTCGGCGGTGGTCCGAATCATCTTCGGGTCCGATCCGGCGCCCTGCATGGGTTCGGTCATCGAGAATCCCGATTTGATGTCGCCCGCGACGAGCGGTTCGAGGTACTGCTCCTTTTGCGTCTCGTCGCCCGCGAGCTCGAGGAGGTGCATGTTCCCCTCGTCCGGCGCGTCGACGCGCATCGCGATCGCGCCGAGAACGCTGCGTCCGGCCTCCTCGAAGACGGGCAGCGCGTCTCGGAAGTCGATCCCCATGCCGCCGTGCGGTTCGGAAATCTGGGGCGCGTAGACGCCGTACTCGCGCGCCGCTTCGCGAAGCTCCGCCACCGTACCGTTCGAGACGGCCGTGCCGCCGGCGCGTTCGCGTTCGATCGGAAGCACCACCTCCTCCATCAGATCGTGTGCGCGCTGGGCGAGTTCCCGAGCCTGATCCGAGTCATCGTATCGCATGTTCGCTCTTCGTTCGCACTCTCAACAGGTATATCTGCCGTTCGATGTGGTAAGCAAAACGCCAAATATTCTACCTTCGGTAATTATTTTGGCCAATTTAGCTTACGAGAACAGCACCATGAGAATCATATTGACGGCTGGAAATCTGGCGCGATCAGATTGGCTGGAGACCGATCGGCTCGACGAGGGACGCTCGGACGAGCCCGGTTCCGGGCGGCGTCGACGATCTACGAGGTGGTCGCCTTCGGCGAGGTGGTTCCGCGGCGCCAACTCGAAGGCGACGGCGACGAGCCTCGTCGACGGGGCAGACGGCGGATAACCGCGCGATCTCGGTCTCGAATTCCGCCGTTGCGTTCGCTCCGGCGGTGCGAATCGACGGCGCGTTCCCGACCGGTTTTCTAGCCGACTCTACCAACGGGACCGTGAACGATCACCGCGCCGTCCAGCCGCCGTCGGCGGCGAGCACCGCGCCGGTGACGTAGCTCGCGGCGTCGCTCGCGAGGAAGACCGCCGGCCCGGCGATCTCTTCCGGATCGGCGAACCGACCGAGCGGCGTGCGATCGAGGATCGACCGCCGGAGTTCTTCGTTCGCTTCGAGGTCCTCGGTCAGTTCCGTCGAGACGTAGCCGGGAGCGATCGCGTTGACCCGCACGTCGGGCGCCCAGTCGAGCGCGACGCTCTTCGTGAGGCCGACCAGGCCGTGTTTCGACGCGACATACGGGTGCTGGCGCGGGAGGCCGACCAGGCCGCCGACGCTGGCGACGTTGATCACCGATCCGCCGTCGCTCTCGAGCAGCGAGTCGGCGGCCGCGGTCGTCACCTCGTAGGCGCCGTCGAGATTCACGCCGAGTACCCGATCGAAGCTCTCCGCGGGGACGTCCTCCGGGCGGCCGAGCGCGTCGTCGGGATTGAAGCCGGCGTTGTTGACGACCACGTCGACGGGGCCGAAGGCGTCCTCCGCCGCGGCGATCGCGTTCGTCACGTCGTCCGGATCGGTTACGTCCGCGGGGACGGCCAGCGCGTCGCCGCCGTCGTCGTCGATCGTCTCGGCGACCGTCTCGATCTCGTCGGTCGATCGGGCTGCGGGAACGACCGCCGCACCCGCGGTCGCGAGTTCGACGGCGATCGCGCGACCGATGCCGCGGCCGCCGCCGGTTACCAGTGCGACTCGTCCGGAGAGGTCGAAGAGTTCACTCATGAACTGCCACGTGTCGTCCCTCACGAGGGCCGTTCTTGTCGACCTTTCCGATCGGCGGACCTCGATTGACGATACCATACGAGGTGTTATGATACAGAACTTACTCTTCGGGCATTCGTTTCTCCGATCATATGATGGAACTGAAACATCCTGGCGTGTGACTCCAGAAGTAGATGTTACGGCCTCCACCCGCTGAAATTATCAGAAGTGGTAATGTGTGCATGAATTTTTTGAAGGGTGAGTGATAGGGTGGTTCCAATGGCTATTGACGAGGCCGACCAGTCGGATGCCGGGCACTTTTCTGACGGCGAGGCGTCCGATTCTGCGTCGGAGGACAAACGATTCCACGAGTCAGACTCGGATTCGAGCGTCCGTGTCGGCGACTACACGTGGGCGGATTTCATGGCAGAACACGGGCACGGGGACGAAGTATCGAAGCTCTACCCCGACGATTCACCCGGGGCCGAGGATCAACTCGGTCTCGATACCGCCGGGGCGGCCGAACCGGCGATTCCGCGCGGCGCGGACTGGGAGCGGGTCGAGTTCGACCCCGCATCGTACCTGGGATTCCACCCGGACATCCTCGAATCGATCGTCGCGGACCCCGCGAAACCGAACGCCGAGGCGCTTTGGGACGTCTTTTTGGACTACGTCGACCCCGAGACGACGCCGGTCGTCAAGGACGTCTACACGTGGGAGCACTACAAGTGGGAGTACTACTACGAGGACGACGGCAGTCGACCCCGCGATGGCGACGGCGATATCATCCGTCACGACGAGGAAGACGCCCTCGGATTCGACCCTGACACGCTCGAGAGCCGGCTTTCGATCGGCGACGACATCGCGATGGAACTCGACGACATCGTCGAGGAGCGGACGGTCAACGTCCAGGATGACTTCGACGAGGACGAGTTCTTCTCGACGGCGGACGGCAACACCACCGTCACCAATCGCTACGACCTCGAGAAGGCCGTCCCGATGGAGAAGAAGACCCACTTCCAGGAGGTCGAGCGCTACTGGGTGAACAAACCCTACGCCTGCGTGGTCATCTTCCACTCCGAGAAGGAAAACGAGAAGAAGTACTCCGTGATCGAGCCGTACTGCAACGAGATCGAAGAGGAACTTCAGGAGTTCCTCTCCGGCAAACTCAGGACGGCGATCAAATACTCCGACGAGGGAATCAAAGAGAAAGCGAGCGAGGACGGCCGACGCGAGGTCATCGAGGAAGAGACCCAGCGGCTGTTAAAGCGGTACGATCTCTTCGAACGATCGTCGGACGGGACGACGACGATGGGGCTGTTGGAGACGGTCCGGAACCTCCTCGACGACGAGGACGACGAGACCGACGGGATCGAAGGACCGAAACAACTCCAGGGGATCGAGGTTCGACCGGAACCGGCGATCCTCGAGGACGACCCGGATACGCTGAACGAGTACCAGGTCGAAAAACTGCTGTACCTGCTGAAGCGCGATTTCATCGGCTACGAGCGGATCGACGGCATCAAACACGACATCAACGTCGAGGACATCTCCTGTGACGGCTACAACTCGCCGGTCTTCGTCTATCACTCGGAGTACGAGCAGATCATCTCCAACATCTACCACGGCAAAGAGGAGCTCGACGACTTCGTCGTCAAACTCGCCCAGCGATCGGGGAAGGGTATCAGCAAGCGGCTCCCGCAGGTCGACGCGACGCTCCCCGACGGCTCCCGCGCCCAGTTGACGCTCGGGCAAGAAGTGTCCGACCACGGGACCAACTACACGATCCGGCAGTTCAAGGACGTCCCGTTCACGCCGGTCGACCTCATCAACTGGAACACGTTCAGCTTAGACGAGATGGCGTTCCTCTGGCTTTGCATCGAGAACCACAAGAGCCTGATCTTCGCCGGCGGTACCGCGTCCGGGAAGACGACGTCGCTGAACGCCGTCTCGCTGTTCATTCCGAGCAACGCGAAGATCGTCTCGATCGAGGACACCCGCGAGGTCGAACTACCCCAGCGCAACTGGATCGCGAGCGTCACCCGGCCGTCGTTCGCCGACGACGAGCAGGGCGACGTCGACGAGTTCGACCTGCTGGAAGCCGCGCTCCGTCAGCGTCCCGACTACATCGTGATGGGCGAGATCCGCGGCGAGGAAGGACGGACACTGTTCCAGGTCATGTCGACCGGCCACACGACCTACACCACGTTCCACGCGGACTCCGTCGACGAGGTGTTGAAGCGGTTCACGACCGACCCGATCAACGTCTCGAAGACGATGTTCACCGCGCTGGATCTGGTGTCGATCCAGACCCAGACTCGGGTCCAGGGATCGAAGGTCCGCCGGAACAAGTCCCTGACGGAGATCAACCACTACGAGGCCGAACACGACGAGATCAACGTCCAGGACGTTTACCAGTGGCAGGCCGAGACCGACGAGTACCTCAAGATGGGGGACTCGAACACCTTAGAGGAGATCCAGTTCGATCGGGGCTGGAATTCGGAGAAACTCGAGGAGGAACTGTTCAAGCGACAGGTGATCATCGCGTACCTCATCAAGAACGAACTGAACACGTACGCGGAGGTCGCCGCGACGGTCCAGGCGTTCATCAACGATCCCGACACGATCCTCACGCTGATCGCGAACGGCAAGCTCGAGGACAGTCTCGAGGACCTCCGGGAGATGGAGAGCGTGCTGATCGACGTCGATCCGGAGAAGGAGGAACTCGTCCCGCGACCGGGATCGACGACAGAGACGTACAACCTCTCGATGGACATCCTCGAACGGGCCGAGGAGTCGCTGTTCGAGGAGTACCGCGGCAAAACCCCGAGCGGACTCGCGAGCGCCCTGAGCGACCTCGAAGACGTGGACCCGATCGGCGTCGGCCGTGCGGAGTCGGACGACTTCGACTTCGCGGGGGCCGTCGATAGTAGCATCGAGGAAGACGAGTGGGAACTCGGCGACGGGTCGATCGCGTTCGGCGCCGGAGCCGACGCCGAGTCGGAGGATCCCGCGTGGCTCAGCGACGACAGCGGGTTCGACCTCGACGGAGACGGGGACGACGGGGCGACGGCCGAAGCCGAGTCCGACGCGATCGGTGCGAACGCGACGGCACCAGCCGCGAACGCGGGCCCGAGCGGCGCGCAAAACGAGACGCCGGCGCTCCCCGGACGCGCGTCCGGCGCGAACGCCGAACCAGGTGACGGGAGCGGGGCCCTCGCACCCGACCCCGAAACCGGAACCGCCAGCGCCGAGAGCGAGTCGGGGGTTCTCCCGTCCGACGACGCCGACGATGGCGATCTCGGCGGATTGTTCGACGACATGGGTGAAACCCTGGACGAACTCGACGAGGCAGTCGGTACGCCGCCGGCCGAAGCGACCGAGGGAGCACCGGCGCGCGATACGTCCGCGTTCGACTCGCTGTTCCCCGACGACGACCTCGACTCCATCTTCGATCCGGACGGAGACGAACGGGAAACGGACGACTTCAGCGATCAGTTGAACCCGGACGAAACCAGCGGGGAGTCGACCGACGTCACCGTGCGGTTCGATGCTTCGGAGCTGGCGGACGATCGCAGCGAGGAACCAGTCGACGAGGACGAGCCGACGCCGCCGACGATCGAACTCGGCGAAGAATCGGCTGCCGAGGACGACGCGGAAGGCAGCGAGCTCGACGGCGATCGATCGCCCCCGGTCGAGGCGGACGACCCGCCGGGGTCGACGGACGAGCCGATCGGGACTGCGGATGCCGACGACAGTCGAGACGAGGCTGCGACTCCCGACGAGTCGGTGGCGGCGGACCGCGCCGACGACGGCGGGGACGGCTCGATATTCGGCGACGAATCGAGTTCGATCTTCAGCGACGACGAGGACGACGCGGCCGACGACGACGGATCGCTGTTCGATGCGGCCGACGACACCGACGACAATTCGATCTTCAAAACCGACGAGGAGGCCGACGGCGGAATCTTCGGTGAGAGCGACGAGGAGAGCGACACATGAGCCTGCGAACGGACACGAGCGGCGGCTCCAGTGACGTCTCGACGAGTTCCGACGCGTTCGGCGAGCGGTTCTATCCGCTGTACGTTCGCCTGTTCGGCGAGGAGAGCGAGTTCGTCGCCGACGTCGAGAAAAAACTCGCACAGGCGCGGATGACCGACACGGTCGAGCTCTACCTCTCCCGGGCGCTCGGCGTCGGCTTCATCGCCGGCCTCGGGCTCTGGCTGCTCGGGTTGATGCTCGGGTACGGGCTGTTCGCCACCGGCCTCGTCCGCGTCGACGCACTCCTCGGCATTCCGATCGGCAACGAGCAACTCCTCCATCTGATCGACACCCTTCGGGTTCCCGCGCTGGTGATCGGGACGGGAATCCTGTTCGGGACGATCGGATTCGCGCTCGGGTTCGGCTCGCTGGCGGCGATCCCCTACTCGCGGGCGTCGACGCGCAAGCGCGAGATCAATATGCTCCTGACCGACTCGGTCTCGTTCATGTACGCGCTGTCCGTCGGCGGGTTGAACCAACTCGAGATCATCGAGGCGATGGCACAGGCCGATGACACCTACGGCGAGGTCGCAAAGGAGTTCCAGAGCATCGTCAAGGAGACGGAGTACTTCGACGTCGACTACCGGACGGCGATCCGAAAGCAGGCACTGGAGACGCCGAGCGACGAACTCTCGCAGTTCCTGACCGACATGCTCTCGATCGTCAACAGCGGCGGCGACATGGAGAGCTTCCTCGAGGACAAGAAAGAAAAGCACATGCGGACCGCCAAACAGGAACAGGAGCTCACCCTCGAGACGCTCGAGCTGTTCGGCGAGATGTACATGACACTGTCGCTGTTCCCGCTGCTGTTGATCATCATCATGGTCATCATGCAGATGATGCCGCAAGCGAGCGTGACGAACGAGATGCTCTACCTGACCGTCTACGGGCTGATTCCGCTGACCGGAGTCGGCTTTATCGTCCTCGTTTCGACGGTCAAACACGACGAACCCGGCGACGGCTACCTGAGCCTGGGCGGGGGCGATCGCCGCGTCCGGAGCGAGCAAGAGCGCGGGCTGCTCAACCTCGGGCTCGTCGAGCAGTTCACCGGCGAGCACAGCGTCTTCGATCGGATCAAAAACCGCGAGGGGACCCACGAGACGATGACCGTCCTGACGCGGCCGCACATCTTCTTCCGGGACGATCCGCTGTACACGCTGTTTCTGACGGTCCCGATCGCGACGGTGGTCGTCGTGACGGCGATGGTGTCCAGCTCGGCGCCGACGTCCTGGGACGGGCTGCTGGCCAACCCCGTCTGGGGGACGTTCGTCTACCTGTACCTCCCGCTGTACGTCGTCGCGATTCCGCTGTCGATTTTCCGGGAGTGGAACGTTCGCCACCGGAACACCGTCGTCAACAAGCTCTCGGAGGACCTGCGGAAGCTCTCGAGCGCGAACGACACCGGGCTCACGCTGCTCGAGTCGCTCAAGTCGGTCTCGGACACGACGAGCGGGAAGCTGGCCCGCGAGTTCGAGATGATGCACACGAAGGTCAACTACGGGATGAGCCTGAAGGAGGCGCTCATCGAGTTCAACAACAAGTACCACATTCCACGACTCGCCCGAACGACGCGCCTGATCACGGAGGCACAGGAGGCGTCGAACCAGATTTCGGACGTGCTCCGGACGGCCGCTCGCGCCAGCGAGAACCACGACGACATCGAGCGCGAGCGCAAGTCGCGAACCCGGATGCAGGTCGTGATCATCATCATGACGTTCATGACGGTGCTCGCGGTGATCGCGATCCTCAAGACGCAGTTCATCGACACGATGGCGGGCCTCGAGACCAGCGGTTCGGACGTCGACACCGGCGGTGCCGGCGGGGAACTCGCCCAGGCGAACTTGAGCGAGAACGTCCAGATCGACCTGCTGTCGGTGTTGTTCTTTCACGCCGTGACGCTGCAGGCGATCATTTCCGGGTTCATCAGCGGCTACATCCGGGACGCGGACCTGCTGAGCGGACTCAAGTACGTGATCATCCTCGCGACGATCGCACTCGTGGGCTGGGCAGTGGTGGCCTAACATGACGCGCAGATACCGCTCGGGATCCCGATCCGGGACCGGAGGGGCGAAGACCGGTTCGGTCCCTCGCTCGGATCGGGGCCAGACCACGCAGGACTTCGCGGTCGGGATCGGGATCTTCATCCTGACGGTCGCGTTCGTCTTCATGTACGTCCCGTCGCTGTCGGCGCCCCACGAGTCGTCGATCAGCGGCGCCGAAACGGCGCAGGCCGATCGGATCGCGGACCGGATCGTCGAGAACGCGAGCACCGAGCGGCCCAACGAGCTCAACGCGACCACCTTCAAGGGCAACTACACGGGAGACTCCGAGGAGCTGGTCGCGACGCTCGGCCTCCGGGCGAGCAAAGATGCGAGCGGTGACGTCGATGCCGTCTTCGACAGGGTCAACGTCACGGTCGAACGACTCGACGGCACCCCAGTCGGATCCAACTGGAACGGCGGGCACACGTACGGGAACCAATCGGCGGCCAGTTCCGCTCGCATCGTCACCGTCGACGACTCGATCGATTGCGAGCCGGCCTGTCGGCTCATCGTGAGGGTCTGGTGAGACCATGCTCGACAGGACAGTGCAAACGGAACGGGCACAGGCGTACACGCTCGAGGGGTTCATCGGCGCGATGATCCTTCTGCTGGCGGTCCTCTTCGCCCTGCAGGCGGTCGTGATCACGCCGACGACCGGCGGTCTGGCCGATCGGACCGTCAAGGCGCAGCTGCAACAGGAATCCCAGGACGCGCTCACCGTCTCCAGCCAGGACGGAAACTTATCGGAGACGATCCGAAACTGGAACGAATCGGACGGGGCGTTCTACAACGCAACCGAACCCGCCAGCGGACAGGACGAGAAGACATACACGGCGTCCGAGTTCGCGAATCAGTCCAGGCTCGGCGCGATCCTGCACGATCGGTACACCAACGACGGCTGGAGCTACAACGTCGAACTCGTCTCCTACAACGACAGCGTCGACGGGTTCGAGAGCACCTACATGGTGTACCAGGGATCGCCGCCGTCGGACGCGTTCACCGCGAGTCACGTGGTGACGCTGTACGAGGACGACCTCCTCACGAGGCCGAATGAGTCAGGTGCCAAACCGACGCTCGCGGAGACCACCGAGTACCCGATTTCGCAGCGATCGAGCGGCGACAGCGGCGTCTACAATCTCGTCGAAGTGCGGGTGATACTATGGTAATGCCGGATCGGAACGACGATCGGACGGACGGTCACGACCGCGGACAGCTCATCCTCATCGGTGCGATCACGCTCGCGTTCATCATCCTCGGCGTCGTCGTCGTCTTCAACGGCGTGCTCTACACCGAAACGCTCTCCTCGACGGCGACGAACCAGGGCGCGTCGGACGACACTACGATCGAGGCCGAGATCGAGGGCGGTATCGGCGGAATCGCACGCTACGGAAACCTCGCCTGGGAAGCGGACGATCGCTCCGGGTACGAGAACGAACTCGAAGACGTCATCGAAGACGACGGCGGATTCGCCGAGCAGTACCTGAACGCGACCGCGAACAATCGACCGGTGGTGACGACGGTAGGCGGGGCGACCGTGCGTGAGGACGCCAGCGCCATTACCGACGCCGAGATAGGCGGGTCGAACGTCGAGTTGGTCGGATCCGAGCGGGTGGGCCACTTCGCGCTCGAACTGAGCCAGGGCGGTGGCGGCGAGGTCACCATCGATACGGAAAGCGACTCCGTCACGATCCGGGACGACGGCGGGACCTTCAACGTTACCGGTCTGAACAGCTGTCAGATCCACGGTGACGAAGTCCGGATCGACCTCGTTACCGGTGACGTCAACGCCTCGACCGACGGGGACTGCGGACTCGATCTTATCGACTACGAGGCGACGTACGATACGATCACCGTCACCGAACGTTTAGGCGGGGTAGACGGACGCTATAGCCTCGTCGCGAAAGGGACTGACACCGTCGATCTCTCGGCGATGCCGACGGTGAGCGAGCAACACGCCGGCGCCTGGACGGTCGAAATCGAGATCGAACGCGATTCGAACGACCTCTCCTACCAGAAAACCCACGAGTTCGACGTCTACGGTGATGGATCATGATCGGTCCGGGTCCCATCACACGCGACGATCGGGCGCTGTCGATCACCGTTACGCACGTGCTGACGATCGGCATCACGACGATTCTCATCTCGATGCTCCTGGTCTCCGCGGGGACGATGCTGGATTCGCAGACCGATCGAAGCGCCGAGAGCTCCCTGGAGACGATCGGGGAACGAATCGCCGGCGAGATCGCGGCCGGAGACCAGATTGCGGTGGGAAGCAGCGACGACGTGACCCTCACCGCCGAGCATCCGCGTCGGGTCGCGGGATCGGGGTATCGAGTGACGTTACTCGAGTCGACCCACTGCGACGAGGGGCCGTTGCTCACCGACGAGACCGACTGTCTGCGGTTGACGTCGTCCGGGTCGGACGTCGTCGTCTACGTTCCGCTGAAGGTCGATACGGACGTCGATCACGAGAGTTCGGCCGACGGAGGCCTGATCGAAATCAGGTACGACAGCGACCAGGACCACATCACGATCAGGAGTGGGTATCAATGAGAAGACCACGTGAAGCGCTCCGGACGAGAGGCGAATCGGATACTACTGATGATCGCGGCGTTACCGAGGTACTCGGGTTCATTCTCGTCTTCGCAACGATCCTGGGATCGGTTGGGCTTTTGTACATGACCGGATTCCAGGCGATGTCCGATTACCAGGAGAACGAACAGCTCACCAACGCCGAACGCGCGATGGACTCCCTCGCGGACAACTTCAACGACGTCGCCCGCTACGACGGCGTCGATCAGCGGTACGGCGAGCTCACGCTTCGCGGCGGGACGATTAGAACCGGCGGCGAAAGCACCACGATCGAAATAAACACCAGTAAAACGGATTCGAAAGAGATCGAACTCGGATCGCTGGTCTACGAGTCCGGCTCGGATACCATCGCCTACGAGGGCGGCGGCGTGTTTCGCGGAAACGGGGAGGGGAGTGCGGTCATCAAACAGCCACCGATCCGCTGCTCGGGCGATACCGTCGTCATCTCGATCGTGAAACTCGAGCACGACGACGAACGTTCGGTACAGAGTTCCGACGGCGTCGGACTGACCATTTCGGAGGTCGGCCGCGAACGGCAGACGAATATGTCCGAAATCGAGTCGTCACCGCCGACGAGAAAGGTGACGATAACCGTCGTGGACGACAAGCCGTACGGAGTCGGGTGGGGGCACGCGCTCAGGCGAAACGGCTGGAGCGATGCTGGGAGTGGCGAATACGTCTGCAAAGGCGTAGACCGACTGGAATTACAGCTCGTTACCGCGAAAGTCGACTACTGAACACGAACGGGACGTTCGATAGGCGTCTTTTCCCGATTCCGTCCCGCGATCAGTCCTGATCGGTGTCCCAGTCCCCAGTCACCATCGCTCGCAAGCCCGATCGATTTGCCAGATCCTCGACTCGCGCCGCTCGATCGGCGACGGTGCCGCCGGTGTTGAGATACAGGCCGTTCGAGAGCCGTTCGGCGGCGGTCATCGGCGTCCCGTCGGCGTGAACCGGCTCGTCGTTCAGGACGGTCTCGTCGCCATCGGACGGGCTCCACGGGACGGAAACGCCGGCCAGTCCCCGATCGAGGCAGTACTCCGCGGCGTGGACGAGCGCGTTCGTCGACGTCGAGTGACCGATCGCCCCGATCGAGCCGCGCTCGGCGAAAAAGCGGACCACGTACTCACCGGTGATGTCATCCCCGTCTCCATCGGGTGCCGCGTTCGCCTCGGTTTCGTCGGTCGTCCCCGCGTCGGCGTTCGGCGTGGTCGTTCGCTCCGCGCCGCCGTCCTCGTCCGTGGCCGAGTTCGAAGCGGGTCGGACCGATCGATCGGGGCCGTCCGCCGTCGTGCCGTCGGTGTCGTCGGGGGAACCGGAGGCGTCGGTGGCGTCGTCAGCGGCCTCCGGCGGTCGGTCCGTCGCGTCCGCCGCGTCCGTCATCGAGACCGTCGGATCGGAGAATCGTATCGCGACCCCGTCGTCGGGGCCGTCCGTTTCGGCGGCCGGCGGGAGCGGGACGTCGTCCGCGAACGACGTGACGAGGCCGTCGAGAAAGCGATCGGTTGCGGCGGCGAACTCCCGCTCGTACGTCCCGTCGGTCGCGTCGGTGAGCCTGTCGACGATAGCGTCGGCGAGGGTGGCGCGTTCGAGGGCGAGTTGGCGGGCGACGTGATCGCGCTCGTGCCGTTCGAGGCGGCGCTCGAGGGCGTCCCTGGTGAAGTGGTCGAACGCCGATTCGTAATCGACGATCTCTGCCATCCGACACTCGACGTGATCGACGTCGCTCGTGCCGGCGAACAAGAGCGCCTGCCGGCCGTTGGTGTAGATCGCTCGATCGACGCCCGTCCACACCATCGTTCGATAGATTTCCGACGCGCGGTCTCGATCGAGCGGTGCCGGGAACGGTTCGACGGCGACGAACAGGGCGGGAACCGACTCGACGAGACACGCGTATTCGAACGCCGTCTCGTCGACGGTGACGTCCGTTCGGCACGATTCGGCGTCCCCGTTCCAGCCGAGCGAGTCGAGAAGCGGGCCGACGACCCAGGCGCGCGTCTCCGCGAGGGTTTCGGGCGGCGAGGAGTCGACCAGCGCCCGGAACCGGGACGCGAACGGGCGGAGATCGAGATCGCTCATCGGACCGAGCTACTCCGGGCAGCGTGATGTAACGTCCGGTTGTCTATCACGAGCCGACGCCGCTCGTCGACGCGATGCGATCGACGCAGAATCAGAGGCGGGATCGGGTATCCGTACGGCCGGCGTTCGGATCGGTATCCGCGTTCGCCGGATCTCGCTGGTAGATCCGGAGCCGAGCGTTTCTGACGGAAAACGCCGATTTGAGGTTCGGCGGGATGGTTTCGGCTTTCCCGATGACGAGGTAGCCGTCCCGGCGGAGCGATCGCGAGATCGTCCGAAGCATCGGCTGCTTGTACTCGTTATCGATGTATATGAACAGGTTGCGACAGATGACGAGGTCGAACCCCGTCTTGGATTCGTCGTTGATCAGATCGTGCCGTTCGAACCTGACGTTTCGCTTCACCTCGTCGCCGATTTCGTACCGGCGGCCGTCGACGTCGACGTACGCCTCGTAGTCGTCGAGGAACTCGAGTTGCGCCGACAGATCGACGGTTCGCGAGTCGCAGTAGACGCCCGATCGAGCCGTCTCGAGAGCGGGTTCGCTGATGTCCGTCCCGAGCACGTGAACCGCGGACTCGTCGATTCGAGGGTCGGCGTGGGCGAGCAGCGACAACGAGTACGGTTCGCGCCCGTCCGCGCAGGCCGCGCTCCAGACGCGAACGGCGCCGTCGGCCGCCGAGAGTCGACGGAGCACCTCGCGGATGCCGGCCCAGACGTCCGGATTCCGAAAGAAGCCGGTCACGTTGATGCTCAGCGAATCGAGCAACGCCTCCTGCTCGTCCGGCTCGGTTCGCAGCCGGTCGAAGTACTCCTCGTACGTGGCCGACTGGGTTCGTCGCATTCGCGAGGAGATGCGGCGATCGAGATAGCTGTCGTTGTAGTGGCTCGTCGCGAACGACAGCTCGTCTTCGACGAACTCCAAGAGGGCGGTGAAGGCCACTTCGCGTCCGTCGCTCACAGCTCGGTCACTCCGTTGACGCCCTCGGCCGACGATTTCACCACGAGGTCGCCGGTCCCGGGCGTGAACTCGACGGTGCGGCCGTGTTCGCCGCCGACGTCTTCGGCGACGAGCGGGACGCCCAGCTTCTCGAGTTCCTCCTTCGCGGCGACGATGTTCCGCTGGCCGACGCCGTCGCCGAAGCTCTCGAACTCGAACATGTCGCTGCCGCCGGCGATCTTCGCTTCGACGGTCGTGTAGTTGGCGCCCTGTTCGACCATTCGTCGAAGGAGCGCTCGAATCGCGGTATCGGCGTACTTTCCGGGCTTGACGTCGCTGTTCTCCGCGGCGTCGCCGTCGGGCAGCATCGTGTGTGCGAGTCCGCCGATTTCGGTTTCCGGATCGTACAGCGCGATCGCGAGACAGGAGCCGAGTCCGTACGACTTCAGCGTGTCGTCGCCTTCGCTGACCGCCAGTTCGGAGATGCCAACCTGGACCGGCGTCGGCGCGCCCGGTTCTGTTCCGTACGTCTTCATGCGTTATCGACTTCCTGGAACTCCGCCGTCGTCGGCGCGTCTTCGATCCGATCGACGTCCAAGTTGTTCAGCGCCCGCTCGAGGTCGTCTTCGTCGGGAATCGCGTACACCTCGCAGTCGAACTCGCGCCCGTCCGCCACGACGACTGTGTCGAAGACGAACGCGAAGTCCTGGTTCTCCCCGAGTTGGATGATCACGGGATCGACCGCCGCGGCGCCGATGTCGTGGATGAACTCCGGAGTCGAGTGGTCGATCGTCGTATCCAGGACGTTCGCCCAGCCGTCGAGGAAGCCGCTGGCCATGATGTTCCCCAGTTCCTTGATGGCGCTGGTTCCCATCTGTCCGAATCCCTCCTCGTCGACGCTCGTCGGGACCATCGCCTCGACGATCTCGTGGGCGGATTCCTCGTCGAACAGGAAGACGAGATAGCCACTCGGCACCCCGTCAAACTCGAAGGCGACGCCGACGAGCGTCTCGTCTGCGATCTGTTCGGGTATTGCCTCGAGGGAAAGGAAGTTCAGTCGACGGATCTCGACGCTGGTCTCGATGCCGGTCAGGGTGGTCGCCGTCTTGGCCACTTCCTCGGCGCCGCGTTCTGCCATCCGATCGAAGCCGTCGAGTTTGTCGTAATCGATTCCGTCGCTCGTCCGCAACTGCTCTAAGAGCCGGGACATCGACCCCTGTTTCGGAAACAGGTAGTGACTGAACCCGACTTCGGTGCCGACCGTCTCGATCTGGCTCTGGAAGAGCAGCGCCAGGTCGTTCTCGCCCGGCGCCTCGTCGATGGTGCCGAAGTACGGCTCGGCCGTTTGCCCTTCGACGAACTCGGGCGTCGAGACGTCGATCACGGTTTCTAAGACGTCCGCCCAGCCGTCGATGAAGCCGCTGTTCATGATGTGGCCGACTTCGGTCGCCGCGCTTTTCGTCATCTCGTCGAACTCGTCCGCGGACTCCTCGAGGAGCGTCTCGACCATGCGGAGTGCGTTCTCGCGCTCGAAGACGATCACCGAGTACCCCTCGATCGCGCCGGTGAGTTTGACGCGTACGCCGACCTTGTCGGCGCCGTCGTCGAAGTCGCGTTCGATCTCTCGGCCGCGCATGAAGTTCAGCTTCGTCACGCCGACCCGTGTTTCGACGTCGGTCATGTGTGTCAGCCGTCCGGCGGCTAACCCGGCGCCCTCGCGGGCCATTCGGTAGAACGTTCCGAGTGCGTTGACGTCGAGTTTCATGCGGGTTGCACTTCGATCGCGTTGACCATTTCGACGAACTCCGCTAAGTCCGGGAACGCGTAGATTTCCGCTTCGATCTGGTAGCTGGGCACGGTCAGGTCGGAGTCGAAGAACAACGCGAGGTCGTCGCCGCCCAGCCCGGCCGTGCGAACGACGATGTCCCCCGCCGGCGCGTAGACCAGTTGCGGAGCCGCGATGTCGATCGCCCGACCGAGGACGTCCGCCCAGCCGTCGATGAAACCGCTGGCCATCATGTTCCCCATCTCCTCGACGGCGCTTCTGGCCATCTTGCCGGAGACGTCGGACATGTCGTCGACGACGTCGCGAAGCATGATCGCGGTGATCTTCTTCGCGCTCGCCTCCGGAAACAGGATCAGGATGTGTCCGTGCGGCGGGTCGAGCAGGCGGACGCGCACGCCGACGCGTTTGCCGGGTTCGAGCTGTGTTTCGATATCGTCGACGTCGACGAAGTTCGTCTTCGTTACTTCCATCTGGGCGTTCTCGCCCGTCAGCTTACTCATGTTGTCGGCGACGCCGTTCGTACCGACCTTTGCCATTTCGTTGATGAAGCTCAGTTTTCGGATGTCGACTTTCATCGTCATGAATTCCTCCGTGTATGTTCGCGTTCGTTCATAGTGTGGTCACGTCCAGAATGTTGACGACCTCGCCCCGGCCGCGAACGGTCGCGCCGCTGAGCCCGGGAATGTCGCTCATGAAGCCCTCGAAGGGTTTGACGACGACTTCCTGTTGACCGTACACCTCGTCGCAGTGTAACACGACCGGCCGGACCTCGTCTCGGATCCGAACGATCATCCCGTCGCCGTTGGCGCCCGGAGCCGGCGTCTCGAGCGCCTCGTCCAGGTGGATCACCGGATACTCGCCGTCTTCGTCCCGGAAGACGGTACTCCCGTCGACGGTCTCGACGGTCGTGGCGGCGCCGATGTCGTCGACGGCCTTGGTCGGCACGCCGAACTCCTCACCGCCGCACTCGAGGAAGAGAATGTCGTCGATCGCGACCGTCACCGGCAGGGTCATTGTCACCGTCGTTCCCGCGCCGGGTTCGCTTTCGATCTCGACGGTCCCTTCGAGGTCCTCGATCGTCCGCTTGACGACGTCCATTCCGACGCCGCGGCCGCTGACGTCCGTCACCTCGTCGGCCGTCGACAATCCGGGATGGAAGATGAGGTCGTAGGTATCCTCGTCGGCGAGTTCGGCTGCCTCCACCTCGTCGAGGACGTCGGCTTCGACGGCCTCGTTCCGCAGGCGCTCGGGGTCCAGTCCGCCTCCGTCGTCGGAGACGGTGATCCGAACGCGATCGCGGGATCGATCGGCCGTGACGGCGACGGTTCCCTCGCGGGGCTTGTCGGCCGCTTCTCGCGCTTCCGGCAGTTCGACGCCGTGGTCGACGGCGTTGCGAACCAGGTGGATGAGTGGATCGCCGATCCGGTCCAAGATACTCCGGTCGAGTTCGACCTCCCCGCCGGTCATCTCGAACTCGATCTCCTTGTCCTGGTCGCGCGCGATGTCGCGGACGACCCGGGGCAGCCGGTTCGTGACCGTATTCAGGGGGACGAGGCGGACGTCGGTCACCGTCTCCTGGAGTTCCGTCGTCAGATCCTCCAGGTCATCGAGTTCGCTCGCGATCGTCTGCAGATCCTCGCCCGAATCGACCGCGTGGCGAAGTCGAACGCGGCTCGTAACCAGCCCCTCGACGAGGGTGAGCAGCGAATCGATCTGCTCGACGTCGACCCGGACCGACTGGACCTCGTCGGCCTGCTGCTCCGCGTCCGGCCGTTCGGACGTCTCTGGAACGATAATGTCCGGGATCTCAATCTCCGGCTCGTCGACGATCCGGACGACGCCGTCTTCGTCACCGTCCGAGCCGTCGTCGGCTCTCTCGTCACCGAACGAGGCGTCCGCCGAGTCGCCGTCGCCGGCCGCGTCGAACTCCGCCGCAGCCGTCGCGATCGCCTCGTCGTCGAACGCGTCCTCGTCGAAGGTCTCGTCTCCAAAGGCCTCATCAGCGAACGCGTCCTCCTCGAACGAATCGTCGTCGAAGGTCTCGTCGTCGAACGAACCGTCTTCGAACGTCTCGTCAGCGAATGCCTCGTCGCCGAACGAATCATCGTCGAACGCGTCGTCCGCGAACGTCTCATCTTCAAACGAATCGTCGTCGAACGAATCATCGTCGAAGGCCTCGTCCTCGAAGGTCTCATCGCCGAACACGTCGTTGAAGGAATCGGTCGCCTCGGTGTCATCGAGGGTGAACGAGTCGCGTCGAGCGATGTCGTCCGCTTCGGCGCTCGCCTCGTCCGTATCCGGATCGAGATCTCCGCCGGCGTCCGACTCGATCGACGCCGTCTCGGACGCCTCCGGTGTGACCGACTCGGTATCGGTCACCGGTTCGTCGGGCCGTTCGCGATCGGCCTCGAGATCGGCCGTCACCGTCTCGTCTTCGCCGTCGACGTCGCTCGACGACGGCTCGTCCTCGTCGATCGCCGCGGCGTCCGCAGGCTCGTCGGCGATCGAGTCGGCATCTTGGTCGATCGACTCGTCGAACTCGACCGCGGTCCCGGCGTCGGATTCGGTTTCCGCGTCGCCGTCGGCTTCGACACCGACACCCGCGTCCGTGGGCTCGGGCTCGACGTCCAAATCGTCGTCCCCGTCGTCGAGATCTGCCGCCGTCTCGATCGGCTCGTCCGCTTCGGTTTTCACCGTCGACCCGTCCGCACCGTCGGCTTCCGCAGTGGATTCGTCCGCGTCGCCGGCTTCTGCTATCGATTCGTCGATCTTGCCGGCTTCCACCCCAGACTCGTCCGCGTCGTCCGCCGGTGGCACGTCTTCGGCTACCGCCGCGTCGTCGGCCACAACCGCGTCGTCGGTCGCGTCCGCACCATCGGCTTCCGGAACCGATTCGTCCGCGTCGTCGACTTCGAACAGCGCATCGGCATCGGTCTCGACGGCGTTGCGATCGAGGAACGAGCCGTCCTCGACGTCGTCGCCGAGGAGTTCGTCCATGCCGATCTCCTCTTCGTCGTCGAACTCCTCGAACTCGAGTTCCTCGAGTTCGTCCTGGAGCTCGTCGAAGCCGACCATCTCGACCTCGTTTTTGAGTTCCTGGAAGACCGCGCTGGCGTCGTCGACTTCGTCATCGGCGTCGTCCGGCGCCGAACCGGCGGCCTCGTCCGTCGCGTCCGCAGCCTCGATCGCGGCGTCCGACTCGATCGGCCCGTCGTCGCGTTCCTCGTCGTCGAAGAGGTCGTCGAACGACCCGGCGTCGCCCATGTCTTCGAACGGTGCGAGGTCGTCGTCGTCGAACTCTTCGACCTTCTCGTCCAAGTTGTCGAACTCGTCGAACTCGTCGAGTAACTCGTCGACGTCGAGATCCTGCGCGTCGTCGGTGGAGAGTCCGTCGCCCGGATCCGCGCGATCGGCCTCGGCGTGCTTGGCCGCGTCCGCGTCGACCTCGGCGGCTTCGAACGCCTCCGTCACGTTGACGAGTTCGAACGCGGCGACCTCGTCGACGGGCTTCAGCCCCGACTCGATCGCGGCTTCGCCGACCGCGCTGCCAAAGACGGCGTCGAAGCTGCCGCCGTAGGTCTCGTCTTCGACACTCTCGCGCGGCGGATCGGTTCCGAGGAGTTCGAAGGCGTCGATCAGGGCCTTGACGACGAGGATTCCGTTGTTAACCGATTCGTCCGGCGTGATCGCGAGACGCGCGAGGTAGGCGTCGTGTTCGTCCTCCGCCGGCGGGTCGAACTGCGAGACCAGTCGCCGGATCTCGTCGTCCGTGGGTGGGTCGGTCGACGGCACTCGCCGCGGCTCGTCGAGTCGGCTGCGGAGCGCCTGGATCGTCTCCGACGGATCGGCGTCGATCTCGCCCGACGCTTCGACCTCCTCGAACATCGTCTCGAGTTCGTCGACGGCGTCGAAGATGACGTCCATTAAGTCCGACGTCGCGTCGAGGTCGCCGGACCGGACGGCGTCGAGTACGTCCTCGATCGCGTGGGCGAGGTCGCTTGCCGGTTCGAGACCCATCGCCCCGCAGTTGCCCTTGAGGGTGTGGGCGATCCGGAAGATGTTCTCCATCGCGTCGTCGTCGTCGGGCGCTTGCTCGAGCGTTAGCAGAGCGTTGTTCAACTCCGTGATTTGTTCGTTGCTCTCCTGTACGAAATCGGTCAGATAGTCACTCATCTGTCTCACCGTCCGTCCTGAACGCGTCGACGATTTCGGCGGCGATCTCGCCCGCGGGCGCGATGTCGTCGACACAACCCGTCTGGATCGCCTGACAGGGGATGCCAAAGACCGGACTCGTCGCTTCGTCCTGTGCGATGGTGTGCCCGCCCGCGTCGCTAATCGCCTCGATCCCGGCCGCGCCGTCGCGCCCCATTCCGGTCAACACGACGCCGCAGAGCGGATCGTCGACCCACTCGGCAGCACTTCGCATGGTGACGTCGATCGCCGGCCTGACGCCGTGGATCCGTTCGCCGTCGTCGAGGCGGAGGCGCAGCGTTCCGCCGACGGTTCTCGCCACTTCGAGGTGACGATCGCCCGCGGCGACCACGGCTTCCCCGGCGTCGAGTCGACCGCCGTCCGTCGCTTCCCGGACGTCGTACTCGCTGAGCGAGTCGAGGCGGTCGGCGAACCGAGCGGTGAACCCCTCGGGCATGTGCTGGACGACCAGAACCCTGGCCTCCAGCGCCGCCGGTAACCGCGTGAACAGGTGTTCGACGATCTTCGGCCCGCCGGTCGACGCGCCGACGACGACGGTCGGCGTCCCGTCGATCGACACCGGATCGACGCGGGACGACGATCCGGCTACCTCGACCGAGCCGCCGGACGGGTCGGCCACGGGTCGGGCCGCCGCCGGAGCGTCGCTCCGGGTTCCCGGCCGGGTCGCCTGGGCGCTCGCCGTCGTCCGAGCGAGCGCCATCGAGGAGACGTCCGCGTCGGCGAGGGCGTCGACCTTCTCTACGACCTCCGTCGCGAGGTGACCGATGTTCCGCGCCCCCGCGTCGGCGCTTTTCGGGTCGGGTTTGTGCAGGAAGTCGACCGCGCCCCGCTCGAGCGCGTCGAGGGTCGCTTCGGCTCCGGCTTCGGTGTATGCGCTGAGCATAAGGATCGGCGTCGGATCCGCCGCCATGATCCGCTCGACCGCCTCGATACCGTCGATTTCGGGCATCTCCACGTCCATCGTCACGACGTCGGGAGCGTCCGTCGCGACGGCGTCGATCGCCCGGGAGCCGTTCGGTGCCGTTTCGACGTCGTATCCGGCGTCTGTGAGCGCGTTGTCGATGACTGTCCGCATAAACCGCGAGTCGTCGACAACGAGTACTCGCGTCATGCCGCAACGACGTCTGAGAGGGCCTTCCTGACGCTAGGTTCTTCGAACGGCTTCGTTACGTACCCGTCAGCGCCAGCCTTCACGGCGAGTTTCATCTTCTCCCGCTGTCCGACGCTCGTACACATGATGACGCGCGCGTCCGGATCGAGTTTCTTGATCGCCGCGGTGGCCTTGATGCCGTTACACTTCGGCATCACGATATCCATCATTACGATATCGGGATCGTATTCTTTGTACAATTTGACTGCTTCAGCGCCGTTGGACGCCTCTCCGAGGATGCGGTAATCCTGCTCTAAAATCTGACGCAGTAGATTCCGCATAAAATGTGAGTCGTCCACGATGAGCACCCCTGTCGACATTCAGTAGTACACCAAACGCTGATAGAAATACAACTACCATAAATGCTGTCTCTCGATTATCAGTAGTGAGAACCGTCGAATACTGGCCCGAGAACCGGGTCAACCCGTCGCTTCCGAACTGCCGTTTCCGCGGGGGTCAGGCCCCTTGACCGGAAGCGAGCAGGAGCGTGTCGACGTCGATCAGGGGGATCACCTCGACGACGATCTCCTCGGCGGGCGATTCGTCCGTCGAGTCGGACTCCGCCTCGGCGGCCTCGTCGTCCGGTGCATCGATCTCGAACGGTTCGCCCATCGCGTTCCCGATCCCGGTCCTCGACGCTCCGCCGAACGACGACAGCGCCGTCGATCCTCCCGATCCGACTCGAGCCCCGGTGCCGAAATTCGCCGGCTCGTCCGACCCCCGCTCCGTGGCGACCGCGCTCCCGACCTCGAGCGCCGGTGTGTGCTCCAGTTCGACGATCGCTTCGACGAGCGGATGCTCGAGGACCTCCCCGGAAAAGTCCCGATCGGCGACGGTCGACTCGTCGACCACGTTCCGCTCCGGAACGCCCTCGACGTCGACGACTTCGTCGATCCAGATCGCCGCCGATTGCTGGTCGGTGGGACGATCGAAGACGAGCAGTCGTTCGCGTCCCGCTCGCTCCTCGGTCGTAGGAAAGTGGACCCGAGGATCGATGACGACGGTGATCTCGCCCCGGAGATCCGTCACGCCCTCGATCGCGGGCGGCGATCGCGGGACCCGGGTCAACGACTCCGGAATCTCCGTAATCGTCTTGATCTCGTCGACCGGAAGCGCGAGTTTGTGCTCGCCGAGACCGACGACGACGAACCACCTGTGTGCTTCCTCGTCGTCCGCCCCGTCCGACTCCCCTCGTTGCTGGTCCTCCGCACCGTCGATATCTATTCCGAGAAGTTTTTCGGGCAGATCCGGGGCCATGTTCCTGTTCGAGTATCACATTCCATCAATAAAACGTTGACTCCCGAGATCGTCCGGCGCGTTGATAGTCCGCGCTTCGCGGTGCACCGATACGACTCCGTTCGAGTCCGCCGTTCGAAATGTTTATTCTCCCTGGATAGGAGGGCTGAGAACGCGCCGCGATCGGCCGTCGATCGACGTCGTCACCGCGCCGATCGCGGCCCGCGTCCCGCGGCTCCGGTACCGGTCCATGTCACCGCAGACCCGGCGGCGGTCCGCGGTCCGAATCGTCTTCGACGTCGACGTCGAGACCCAGTTCCTCACGCTGCTCCCGAAGGCGTTGCATCTGTCGATAGTAGTATCCGACCCCGACGCCGCCGAGGAGGACCACCGCTCCCACGAGGCCGGCGAACAGCAGTATGTCTCGGCTGTGGTAGAATCGGATCGAGATCGTGCTGTCCACGTTCTCCCACGTCAGCCGTTCCCGATCGCCGTCGACGATCTCCCGCTCGTAGCCGCCCGGGTTGACGTCGCCGAACAGGAAGTTCGAGGTGCGATGGCCCTTAGGGAGCGTCACTTCGTACGAGCCGTCGACGTAAGCGGGGAGGCGAAACGTCTTGCTGCCGGCGTTTCCGGAGAACGCGAGCGTCCCGTTCCCGTCCGGGACCCGCACCTCGGTGCTCGATCGACCCTGGTCGACGTCGAGCTCCGAGCCGGTCAGTTCCGTTCCGTTGGGGTACCAGTAGCGGACGCCGTGGATATCGAGCGCTTCGTCCCGGTAGAACGACGACCGGTACAGCGAGAGTTTGTCGGTGCCGTTGAGATCGTACACTGCGCGGAACTCGCCGTCCCCGATCAGCCCGCCGCCCTTGATGTCGATCGCGACGTCGGCGTCGCTGTCCCTGAGATCGCCGTACTCCGCATCACGATCCAGCTCTTCGTCGGAGATCCCACCGAAGATCGTCGAGCAGCCGGCTGTCGTGGCGAGCAGTGCGACCGCGACGATCGCGAGAACGCGCCGCCGATTCATGTTAGGAGACGACACAGCGCAGTTCGGCCGGCAGGTACTCGCCGACGCTCGCCAGCAGTCCGGGCGGATCGGTGTCGTCGGTACAGATCACGCTCTGTTCGAGCAGGCCGAGTCGCTCGACGGTGACGTAGTCTTGGGCGTGGCCGGCGCGGTTGAGCGTGGCCCGCACTTCGGCCCGCGTCGCGCTGTTGACGTTCAGTCGGCCGGGGCCGCGGGACCACTCGTAGAGCCGATCGATCTCCTCGTCGGCGAGCCGGGACGGCCCGTCGCCGCCGTCGGCCGCGCCCCCGTAGACGAATCGCAGCGGCACGTGCTGGACGAGCCCGTACCGTTCGCGGATCTGCGCCGGCGACCCGGGCCCGAGACCGAGTTCGTCCGCTGGAATTCGAATGCCGTCACCCTGCCCGGCGTCGAGGACGAAGCCCTCGTCGTCCCAGGACTCGAACGTCCCGACGTAGGTCTCGTCGGGTTCGAGGTCGGGGACGATCTCGCCGAACTCCTCCCGCAGGACGTTTCGCGCGACGACGGCGTCGTCGCCCTCGATCGTCACCGACGGGAAGTCGTCGTGACGGAGGCCGACCTCGTAGCTGACGTCGAGATCGCCGATCTCGTTGCCGACGAGCGACCGCAGCGAGTCGAGCGCCCGGTCGCGGGCGTCGCCGTCGACGTACAGTTTGGTTGCGAGGACGACCATCAGGTTCCCGCGTCTAGGTTGAGTTCGTCTTCGAGCGCGTCGAGGCGCTCGTCCATCGCGTTGACGAGCCGATCGTTGTCCATCGATTCGAGCGGCGAACCGCACTCCGGACACTCGAAGCCGAAGTCCATCGCCTCGCCGAACTCGAATCGGATCGAACAGATCTCGCAGAGGTAGAACTCGTGGTTGCGCTCGTACTCGCGGCGGTCCTCCAGGGCATCGTGGAGGCGGTACATCTCCTCTTCTAAGTTCTCCGGGATATTGTCGTACTCGAAGGTCCAGAGGTAGGTCAGCCACCCCGAGTCCTCGTCGCGCAGCCGGCGGTACGTGGCGAGATCGTTCTCGTAGAGAATGAACAGCGCCCGACGCACGTCGTTCAATTCGAGGTCGAGTTCCTCGGCGAGTTCCTCGTCGGTTACTTCCCCGTCCGGCGGCGCCGCCGCGACGGGCATCCCCTTGGGACCGACCAGCTCGTGCAAGTACTTCTGGATGACTGGATCCTCGAGCAGGTCCTCAAAAGCCATTACCTAGCTATAGCGGCATCCGGCCATTAAGTCTTGTCAACTGCTCCGCGCGCGACGACGCGGGCCGCGCTGGTGAATTACGATCGCCACCGACGACGAGCCGTTCGTGCGCGTCGATCGGAAACGGCCGACTTAGCGGTTCCAGAACGCGCCAGTGAGCAGGACGAGCGCGGGGATGATTTCGAGACGGCCAATCCACATGAGAAAGACCATCAGGAGTTTCGAGGTCATCGGAAAGCCGTTGTAGCTTCCGAACGGCCCGATCGGGCCGAATCCCGGGCCGATGTTCCCGAGCGTCGCGATGCTCGCGCTGATCGCGTCCAGTGCGGTCAATTCGATCTGCCCGGTGCGAGAAGCGTCCAGCGCGATCAGGACGGCGGAGACGCCGAAGATGATAACGTAGATGAACGAGAAGCCGAGGACGCCGCGGACGGCGTCCTCGTCGACGACGTAGCCGCCGAGCCTGATCGGCCGGACGGCCTCGGGGTGGGCGGCGGTGAACAGCTCCCGGTGGGCGAACTTCAGGATGATCAGCCAGCGGATGACCTTGATGCCGCCGCCGGTCGAACCCGCGCTGCCGCCGACGAACATCGCGAACAGGAGGACGATCTGGGTGTTCGCGTCCCACTCCGCAAAGTCGCTCGTCGCGTACCCCGTGGAGTTCAGCAGCGACACGATCTGGAACGTGGCCTGCCTGAGCGCCGGTTCGATCGTTCCCTCGGTCGACCCGCCGAGATCGCCCAGCGCCGGCGCCGCCCCGCCGTAGAGGAGCGCGCCGGTGATCGCCGTCAGAACGGCTATCGCGCCCGCGTAGGCACGAAACTCGGTGTTTCGGATGAACCGAAGCGGTTCGCCGCGGAGCAGAAACCAAAACAGTGCGAAGTTCGTCCCCGCAATCGCCATGAAGGGGATGACGACCCACTGGACGATGGGGACGAACGCCGCGATGCTGTTGGCTTCCGGAGAGAATCCACCCGTCGGCAGGGTCGTGAACCCGTGGGCGACCGCGTTGTAGAACGTCATGTTCTCCGCGAGCCCGACCAACTGGAGCCCGTAAAGGATCGCGATGTAGACGACGGTGAAGCCGAAGTAGACCAGCCAGAGGATCCGCGCCGTCTCGGCGATCTTCGGCGTGAGTTTCTGGAGTTCCGGCCCTGGAGCCTCGGCGCGGATGAGCTGAGCCCCGTTGACGGCGAGTTCAGGGAGGATCGCGATCATCAGCACGATGATCCCCATCCCGCCGAGCCACTGGGTGAGTTGTCGCCACATGAGGATCGCGTGGGAGTGGCGCTCGAACGAGATGTCGCCCATCACCGTCGCCCCGGTGGTCGTGAACCCGGACATCGACTCGAAGAGCGCGTTCACTGGGTGTGCGAGGGCCGATTGCGATCCCGGTCCGTAGCCGGCGAGAACGTACGGGATCGCCCCGACGATCGCCACGGCGAGCCACGAGATCGCAACGAGCAACAGCGCCTCCCGCGGCTGGAGGTCGGGATCGGGGTCGAGCCGTTCCAGCCCGTAGCCGATCGCGACGGTGAGGACGATCGTCGCAGCGAATTCGAGGATGTGTTCCCGATAGATAAGCGCGACGGCCAGCGGGACGAACATCGTCAGCGCGAGGTACTTCAGAACGGTCCCGGTGAGCGCGAGGCTCGCGCGCCAGTCGATTCGAACGCTCACTCAACCCCCTCCGCCCCGTCCGACGTCGCCGTCCACTCGTTCGCGATCACGCTATAGCGGTTCTCAAAGGGACGAGATATTAAACCATCGTGATTGGCGATCGGCGCCGCCGATCGTCCGGATCGGACGGAGGGGGCGTTCGATCGATCGCCCGCGCGACGGCCGACAGGACGCGGCCGTCTCGGCATGGGACGATGGAACGTATATCCGTGCCGGCCGCGTACGAGTCACATGGTAATGAACGTACGCGCCCCCAGCCTTCGGTCGCCGCGGACGTTCTACGACGTTTTCGGTATCGTGGTGGTCTCGATCACGATCATGGCCGCCATCCTTCGGCTCTGGCACGGCACGGTCGTTCGGGTCGAGATGCTCGTCTTCATCGTGCTCGTCTTCCTGTGGGTGATCTGGGCGATGATGCGGATCCTCGAGCGGTCGGCGACCCGCAGGTGAGGCCGAACGCGAAGCGAACGTTTCGGAGCGGCCCGTTATCGATCGGATTCGAACGCTTCGAGCGTCGGTCGGCGTGAGCATTTGGTGGTCGCGTTCGATGGAGACGAGCAGCACGTCGTCGTCGAGGAGTCCGGACGCGACGCGTCCGGTCCGCGGACGGTCACCCCCGGTCAGATGTCGTTAATAACGGCGTCGAGGACCTCCGCGTCGACGAAGAGGACGACGTGGTCGCCGGGCTTGACGACCGTCGTCCCGCGCGGGGTCACGAGGTCGCCGCCGCGGGAGATCGCCCCGATGACGACGCCGTCCGGCAGGTCGGCCGTGAACTCGGCGATCGGTCGACCCGTGAGGATGCTGTCGGCGGTCGCCTCGATCTCGATCACCTCCGCCCGATCGTGTTCGAGCATCGCGACCTTCTCCGTGTGGTCGGCGCGGGTGAACCGAACGATCTCCTCGGCGGTCTCCTCGCGCGGGTTGACCGCGACGTCGATCCCGACGGTCTCGAAGACGTCGGCGTACTCGGGGTGTTCGATGACGGCGACCGTCCGATCGACGCCGAGGCGGCGGGCCAGCAGCGACACGAGCAGGTTCTTCTCGTCGCTGTCGAGCGCGGCGATGACGATGTCGGCCTCGTCGATGTGCTCCCGGGCGAGAAATTCCGCGTCGGTCGCGTCGCTTTCCATCACCAGCGTGTTCGGCAGTTTCTCGGCGACCTCGCGGGCGCGGTCGTGATCTCGTTCGATCAGCCGCGGCCGGTTGCCGTGCTCCTCGAACAGTCTGGCGACCTGGAAGCCGATCTCGCTGGCGCCGACGATAACGACCTCCTTCGAGCCGTTCGCCTTCGACGTGACGATGTCGTCCGCGAACCCCTTGACGGAGTCGGGGCTACCGATCACGACGACCTTGTCGTCCGCGCGGATCACGGTGTCGCCGGTCGCGACGATCATGTCGCCGTCGCGGAAGATGCCGGCGAACGTGAGCGAGTCGTACCGATCGGCATCGCGGACCGACAGGTCCGCCACCGGACTCCCCGGATCGATATCGAACTCCGCCATTCGCACGAGGCCGCCGGCGAACATCTCGACGTCCTGGGCGGCGCGGAGCCCGGAGATTCGAAAGATCGTCTGCGCGGTCAGTAGGTCCGTACAGACCATGAAGTCGACGCCGAACGCGCCCTGGGATCCCTGCCACGTCTCGAGCAACGGTCGGCGCTTGACGCGAGCGATGGTGAACGCGTCGCTGACGGTCTTCGCGGCGCCGCAGGTGACGAGATTCGTCTCGTCGTCGTCCGTGCAGGCGATGACCAGTCCGGCGGAGTCGACGCCCGCCTCCAGAAGCCAGTCGACGTTCGTCCCGTCGCCTTCGATCGCGAGGACGTCCAGCGAGTACGTCAGATCATCGACTGTGCTGCTGTCGCAGTCGACGATGACGACGTCGTGTGAGTCCTCGAGGTTCGTCGCGATCGTCCGACCGACCTCGCCGGCACCGACGATTACGACGCGCACGGTGATCCCTCGCGTGACATTCCTGCCGTGGATTTCCTCACCGGGTGCAAATACGTTACGGACCATCACTGCGACGGAGTTCGATCGCGTCCAGCCGCCGACGTGTCGGCGGTCCGCTACGCCGAGTCGGGCTCCGAGTCGGCCGGTTCGACCCGTTTACCGGTCTCCATCGGGATTACGCGTCGATCGGCGTCCGCCCAGTCCCGATCGAGTTCCCGACCCTCGAAGAGCCGATCGAGGAAGACGGCGAGGCCGGCGACCTCGGAGTGGGGCTGGTTCGTCACGCCGACGTTCCAGTCGGCCTCCTCGTAGACGTCGAAGGGGACCTTCTCCGCGCCGACGATCAGCAAGAGCGGTTCGCCCCCGGTGAAGGCCGATCTGATCTCGGTCTCGACGTCCTGGACGCGCTCGCCGTACATCGTGAGGTGGACGACCTGGCCCTCCCAGCCGCGGATCGTCGCTCGCGGCGAGTCGGTGAGTTCGACGTCGAAGGGACCGCCGAACCGATCAGTGATGTCCGCGACGGTGTCGCGGGACTGGCCGGCGTTGTCGGGGAAGACGACCCGATCGGCCCCGAGCGCCCGCGCGGTCAACCCGACGTGGGTCGTCATCCGCTCGTCCCGGCCTGGCCGGTGGCCGAGGCGAAGGACGACGATTTCGGGGTACTCCTGCATGACCGAACCCACTGGACCGGGAGGTTAGGGGGTTTCGTTTCTCCCGCGTCGCGAGCGGCGTCTGCCGCTCGTTCCGCTCGACGACCCGATCGGCCGTCGACGGGGTCGGCGCGCTGCCACCGGTGACTATTCGTTACCGGCCGTTCCTGTGAGCGTATGGACACGGTCAACGAATCGGACCTCGACTGGATCGGGTACGATCGCGACGAAACCGACGGCGAGGTCGAATTCCGCCGCAAACATCTCTCGAACGCGGTCGACGCGACCGACCTCGGCTGCAGCCTCTACGAACTGCCGCCGGGGTCGAAGTCGTGGCCGTACCACTACCACGCGGCCAACGCAGAGGCCCTGTTCGTCCTCTCCGGATCCGGGCTGCTCCGCGTTGCTGACGGCGAGAAACCGATCGAGGCGGGAGATTTCGCAGTCTTTTCGGCGGGCGAGCGCGGCGGGCATCGGATCGTCAGCGACGGCGAGGAGCCGCTTCGGTACCTGATGGTGTCGACGATGAACGATCCCGACGTCACCGTCTATCCCGAGACGGAGAAGTTCGGCGTCTACGTCGGGTCACCGCCCGGGGGTCGTGACGAGCGATCGCTGGAGGGATACTATCGGATCGACGACGACGTCGACTACTGGGACTGACTGCCCCCGCGCTGAACTCGCGAGCCTTCGCAGCGGCGCCGCCCCGCTCGTCCGCCCTCGTCTGCGTTACGACCCGACTCGCCCGTCGATCGGTCGTGTCCGGAACCGAGCGATTCGACGCCACTGACGGACGGCTATAGGCGCTGAAGCGCGTGTTTTCCGAGACCTTCCTCACTTACAGCATATGTCTATTTGGTTGTATTAGATACTGCGAACCCGCAAAAATTTTATCATTGATCGTTACATACGGACGAACGCCATGTCCGGTATGAGAAACCACGTCGTTGACGACTCGATCGACAAACAGGCGTACGACGCGGAATTCGTGGCCGACGATTCGTCGGAGTCCAGTTGCCCGATCTGGTGTACGTGCCCGTAACGGGTGGTCGATTTCGGTCCCTCGAGAATCGACGGCTCGGGGCGTCGCCGATCAGCGGGAACCGCACCGAGAACGAACTGCATCTTTTCCGATACATGAGACGATGACTTCCGTGTTTACCGACGAACAGCGGCGCGAAATCGTTGGCCGTGCACGCACACTCTTCGAACGGATCGAGGGCCCGACGAACGTTCGAGGCGACGCCCCGCCGATCGATCCCGACCAGATCGTCGACGCGTGGAACGCGCGATTCCCTGACGACGAAGCGTTCCGAAACCGGCTGTCCCGGGACGGACTCTCCGAAGAACTGGTCCGCGAACACGCGGCCGCGACACGCTTTCCCGCCGACGAACCGCTCCCCGACTGGATCGACGCGCTCGAGGCGCTGATCGGATACGTCGAGGCGTGGTCGCCGGAGGAGCAGTCGGCAGTCCGAGTCGACGATCTCCCGTTCGTCGACCTGCTCGTCCCGATCGCCGAGTTCGCGCGAGAACGCGTTCCCGAGGCCGCGGTTTCGGGGGACGCGCTCGATCCGATGGTCGAGTGGCTTCTCCGCAGGCTCGAACGGCTTTGCGTCCGGCCGCTGTACGTCGAGTTCAAAAGCCGCGTGGCCCGACGCGATCCGGACCGCGCGCGGGCGGAGCCGGACGCGTACGCCGATCCCCCGACGACGTACTACGAACGGTTCGTCGAGTCGGCGTTCGACGGCGGGTTCGCCGATCTCTGTCTCGAGTATCCGGTTCTCGCCAGACACCTGGTCCGACTCGTCTGGGACTGGACGGACGCCGTCCTCGAGGTCTCTCGGCGAATACGGGCCGATCGTCGAATCCTGCGCGATCGCTTCGGTGCCGTCGGCGCCGTCGAATCGCTTCGGCCGCTCGGCCGAGAAACGCACTCGAACGGGCGCATCCCGATCCGCGTCTCGTTTTCCGGGTCCGACGTCGTCTACAAGCCGCGCCCGGTCGATGCGGGGATCGCGTTCTACGAGATTCTCGATCGGCTCGATGAGCATCTCTCGATACCCTCGTTCGATTCTCCGACGTACGTCCCGCGAGACGGATACGGCTGGATGGAGGCGATCGAGTATCGCGATCCGGCCGACGATGCCGCGGTCGAACGGTACTACGAGCGCGCCGGGGCGCTCGTGTGTCTGGGATACGTCCTCGAGTTCATCGACGTGCAGTTCGAGAACGTCATCGCCGCCGGCGAACATCCGACGATCGTCGACGCGGAGACGGTCTTTCACCCGTACGTCGAGCCGACCGGGAAGAATATACGAACCGGCATCGGGAGGACGCTCGACGAGTCCGTGTTCCTCACGGCGCTGGTGCCGGTCGACGCCGGCGTTCCGGACGACTTCGACGGCGTCGACTTCCGAACCGCTACCGGCGCCGGTTCCGGGCGCGACAGCGATCGCCACGGGCAGTTGAGTCCGAGGGAACAGAAAGCGAGGGTGCTCGCCGGCCTCGGAAGTCGGAGCGGGGCGACCCGGTTGTCGGTCCGGACTCGTCCGGTCATCGAGGCGGTGAACACCGACGTGATGTCGGTTACCTTCGAGCCGGTAACGAGGGATGCAACGACCAACACGCCCACCGTCGATGGGGACGACGAACCGCCGGCCGATCATCTCAACGCCTTCGTTCGCGGATTCGACGAAACCTACCGGACGATCGCGACGCTGCATGCCGACGGACGCTTCCGTTCGGAAATTGCGCCGGCGGAGCTGATCGCCGGGGTCGAAAACCGGCTCGTGTACCGGCCGACTCACCGGTACACGGCCGCGCTTCGGCGGATGGGCGGACGAGAGTCGCTGCGGGACGGCGTTCGGACGACGGTCGAAATGGAGGGGCTCGCGGTCCCGTTCTTCGACGGCAGCATCGAGACCGACGAGTACTGGCCGTTGTACGCGGCAGAACGGGCGGAACTCCGTCGGCTGGACGTTCCGCGGTTTACGTCGTGCATCGACCGGCGGGCGGTAGAGCACCGGGGGACCGATCTCGGCGTCGCCGCGGACGAATCGGGATACGAACGGTGTCGTCGCCGCCTCGAGACCATGAGCGACGACGACAGACGTCGCCAGATCGGGATACTTCGGGAGTGTTACGGGGATTCGGGGACGGAAACGGATCCACCGCCGACGGCAGTCGACGCGACCGACGATCGGCTTCGCACGGCGGCCGTCGAGGCGTTCGACGACGTGCTCGAGTCGGCCGTCGAGACGCCCGCGGGTCCCGCGTGGACGTTCGTCGATCCCACGCGCGCCGGGACGACCCGGCTGGTCCTTTCGGACGATTCCCTCTATTGCGGGACCGCCGGAATCGCGCTGACCGCGGCGGCGCTGTACCGCGCGACCGGACGACGCCGGTATCGACAACTCGTTACGGAGATCTTCGAACCGTCGCTCGATCGCCCATCTCCGCCACGGGGACCGGTCGATCTCGGCGGACCGAGGGGGATCGGATCGACGATCTACGGTCTCTCGGCGGTCGCGGACCTCCTCGACGAGGACCGGTTCCGGCGGGCCGCGATCGACGCGGCGGGTTCGGTATCCGAAGACCGGCTCGGGGCCGACGGCACGGCCGGCGTGATGGCGGGATACGCCGGGACGTTGCTGGCACTGCTCGCGTGTTACGAACGGTTCGGCGACGCGACCGTCCTCGAGAGGGCGCTCCTGTGCGGCGACCGTCTCCTCGAACGGGTGACCGACGGTAGCAATCGAGTCCGGGGACCGGCCGGCGGAACGCGACGGACTGCGGGGTTCGCACGCGGGTCCGCCGGAATCGCGTACGCGCTGGTCAGACTCGCCGCGGTAGCGGGAGAACCGCGGTACGCCGAGCCGGTGCGCGACGTCCGTGCGACGGATCCGGCGACGTCGGCGTCGGTGGTCGCACCGCAATCACGTCACGCGGACTGGGACGGCGAGGGCTGGTGTTGCGGCCGAAGCGGGATCGCGCTTTCGTGGATCGGCGTCGCCGAGCGGCTCGGGGCGCCGAGGTACCTCGAGGCGGCGACCGCTGCGCTCGGTGCGACCGCTCGTTCGGAGCGATCGCCGCTTGACAACCTGTACTGTGGGAACTTCGGTCGAGTCGAGGCGCTACTCGTCGGTTCGAACCGCGGACGCTGTGACGGCGACGTCGCAACCGAATTCCTGGGACGGTGTCTTCCGCGTCGGGAACGCGCGGGTTCGTTCTCCCTGACCGGCCACTCGCGATCGGCCGTCAACCCGTCGTTTTTCGGCGGGATCTCCGGAGTTTCGTACACGCTTCTTCGCGTTCTGTACCCCGATACCCTCCCGTGCGTGCTCCTCCTGGAGTAAGCGACGACGCCCTCGCAGTCGGCGCCGCGGTTCCCGTCCCCCGAACGCCGATAGGCTTTTTCAGGAGCCGGAAAAACTCGTACTCCATGGCTGAAACCGGGGTTTGGCGGGTGAGTGATCGATGACCGGAATCCGCGAGCGGCTCGAAACCGCCCGCGAAGAGCGCTGGGGGATCCTCGCCGACTTGGTGTTCGCGATCGTCTGGGTGACGACCGTTGACTTATTCTTCAGGCTGGTCGACGGCCCGACGTGGGCGTACTACATGCTCATGGTCGCCGGCGTCGTCGCGTACTTCGGCTTCTTCACGAGCCTCAAGGTAGCGAAGGAAACGCAGGAGTAGGCCGATCGACGGGGGCGGCGCTGATCGGCGTCGCGTCGAAAAAACTTCGGTTGATCCGATTCGGTTAGTCGCGGTCGTCCGCTCGCGCGTCGACGACGAGGACCGGAACCGTCGTCGATCGGAGCGTCCGTTCGGTGACGCTCCCGAGCAGCGCCCGGCTGATGCCGGAGCGGCCGTGGGACCCCATCACGATGAGGTCGATGTCGTTGTCCGCGGCGTAGTCCTCGATGAGCGCGTGCGGTCTCCCGGCGGAGACGTGCTCGACGACCTCGAGGCCGCGCTCGCGGCCCCGCTCGGCGACGACGTTCGTCGCGGCCTCGGCGCGTTCTCGCACTTCCCCCATCTCGCCGTAGTGGCCTTGTCGGATGCGGTCGACCTGTTCGACGCCGAGGCTGAGGCTCATCGAGTCGGTGTCGACGACGTACAGCGCGTGGACCGTCGCCCCGTACTTCTCGGCGATGTCGAGCGCGTGTTCGATCGCCATCTCGGCGGTTTCGCTGCCGTCCGTCGGAACGAGTATTTGTTCGTACATGGATCAGTCGTCCGCGGGGGTCTGGCCCCCGTCGGTTGCGACGACGTCTTCGGCGGTCTTGTGCTGGCCCATCGGTTCGGGGCTGTGACACTGCCGGACGATCCGCTTGGTCTCCATCGGCGGCTCGGTGGTCACGAGCGAGACGATGATCGTGACCGCGAAGACGATCGGCAGGGAAACGAGTGCCGAGCCGATCGCCGGCATCCACTGTGCCAGTCCAGCCGACAGCGGCGCCTCGAGGGACGAGATGTACGTCGGAACGATCTCGTTGATCATCGGGATCGACCAGAGGACAAGCCCGGTGGTCATGCCCGCGAGGGCGCCCTGGCGGTTGGCGTTCTCCCACCACATCCCGATGAAGAACATCGGGAACAGCACGGTTCCGGCCAGCGCGAACGCGTACCCGACGAGCGCGGCGATCGACGACGCGGGGTTGAGCGCCGCAAGCGTCGTGATGGCGCCGAGCACCAGGATGCTCAGGCGGCCGACGAGGATCTGCTCGCGCTGGGTCGCGTCCTCGTTGATGATGTTCGTGTAGATGTCGTGGCTGATGGCCGACGAGCCGGCGATGAACAGCCCGGCGACCGTCGCGATCGCCGCGGCGATACCGCCGGCCCCGACCAGTCCGACGAACCATTGGGGCAGTTCGGACAACTGGGCCGCCAGCACGACGATGACCTCGCTGGCGGCGCTGCTCATGCCGGGGTCGCCGTACGCCGGTCCGATGTCCTGGCTGTAGAGGGAGGTCCCGAACGCCGCGAACGCCGGCGCGCTCCAGTACAGGAGGCAGATGAAGAACAGCCCCCAGACGGTCGACCAGCGGGCCGTCCGCTCGCTTTCGACCGTGTAGAACCGGACCAGCACGTGCGGCAGGCCGCAGGTGCCGACGATGAGCGAGAACGTGGTCGCGATCCACAGGTAGTAACTCGAGTGGGTGAACGGTTCGGAGAACTCGGCGCTGAGGTCGTTGATCAGCGCGCCGTACTGGATCTGCGGGAGCACCGTCGAGTAGCCGTTGACGTAGCCGACGACGAACAGGCCGGCCAGGAACGCCACGATGAGGATGACGTACTGGACGGCCTGGTTCTTCGTCGCGCCCAGCATGCCCGACAGCGTCAGGTAGCCCACGGTGATCGTCATCATGAAGATGACCATCATCTGGTAGCCGTCCAGGCCGGGGATGAGGCCGCCGTAGTCGCCGAAGATGTACAGGCCGACGAGCGCCATCCCCTTCGCCTGGCCGATCGCGTAGACGAACCCGATGAGGAACGTCGTGACCGCCGCGATCGCCCGCGCCGTGTCGGAGTTGAAGCGGTCGCCGACGAAGTCGGGCGCCGTGTACTTCCCGAACCGGCGCAGCTGCGCGGCCATGAAGATGAGCAGTATGAAATATCCCGTCGTCCAGCCGACGACGAACACCAGCCCGTAAAACCCGGCCAGCGCGATCGACGCCGCCATGCCGAGGTACGACGCGGCCGACATCCAGTTGGCGCCGATGGCCATCCCGTTCTCGACGTTCCCGATGGAGCGGCCGGCGACCCACATGTCCTCGGTGTCGGCCACGCGGAACATGTACCCGATGGCGAGGAAGAGTCCGAGCATCCCCAGCACCAGGATGGCCGGAACCGTCTTGAACGAGATGTTGAGCGCGTCGGGCAGGAGGCTCTCCTGCAGCGGGACGACCGGAACCCCCGTCATTCGTCGGCACCTCCATCGGTGGCCGCGGCCTCGGTGCCGCGGTCGGTCTCTTCGATGGTCGCGTGGTCGATACCGTACTTCGCGTCGAGCGCGTCACGCTTTCGCGAGTACCAGAACGACAGGATCAGCGCGCCGGTCGGCGCGCCGAACGCGACGAGGAAGTAGTGCCACGGGAAGCCAATCAGCGGCATCTGGGTCGTCATCGCGTCGGTCGCCAGGTACGTCGCCGTCACCGGCCCGAACACGATGAGCACCCAGATGACGAAGCCCGTCCAGACCACCCGAAGGTGGTCGCGCATGAACGGCGTGCTCGGCTTCAGAATGTTCACCTCCCGGTTGAGATAGTCGGTGTTTCTGTGCTCCTGGGCGGCCGATGACGCCACGCCACCGTCCGTCTGGAGTTCGTTCGATTCGTCCCGCGGATTCTGAGTGGTATTGTCTGCCATATTTTGAACCGTGATAGTTCGTTTCCGTGTGTATCCTACATATAAGTTGAGGACGATTACTCGGCCTCGACCTGATCGGCGATCTCGTCGACGATCTCCGGATTACGGAGCGTCGAAGTGTCGCCGAGTTCGTTCCCGCTCGCGATGTCCTCCAGCAGGCGGCGCATGATCTTCCCGGATCGCGTCTTCGGCAGTTCGGGCGTGAAGATCACCTCTTCGGGCCGGGCGATCGGGCCGATCGAAGTGTCGATCGCCTCGCTGGCCCGCTCGTCGAGGTCGTCCTGGTCTTCGTATCCGTCTTCGGGGATCGCGTAGACGTATACCGCTTCGCCCTTGACCTCGTGTTCGCCGCCGACGACGGCGGCTTCGGCGATCCCTTCGACGCCGACGACGGCCGACTCGATCTCCATCGTTCCCAGACGGTGGCCGGAGACGTTGATCACGTCGTCGACCCGACCCAGGATGGTGATGTAGCCGTCGTCGTCCAACTTGGCGCCGTCTTCGGGGAAGTAGACCCATTCGTCTGCGTCCTCGTCGGAGTACTCCGCCCAGTACTCCGAGAGGAACCGATCGTCGTTGTTGTACAGCGTCCGCAGCATCCCCGGCCACGGGTTGTTGACCGTGACGTAGCCGGCTTCGCCGCCGGACACCTCCTCGCCCTCGGCGTCGACGACGCGAGCGTCGATCCCCGGCAGCGGCGGGCCGGCGGAGCCGGGCTTCATCGTGTTGACCCCCGGCAGCGTGGTGATCATCATGCCGCCGGTTTCGGTCTGCCACCAGGTGTCGACGATCGGACACTTCTCGTTGCCGATGTGCTTGTAGTACCACTTCCACGCGCGCGGGTTGATCGGCTCGCCGACCGTTCCGAGCAGGCGCAACGAGGAGAGATCACAGCGTTCGGGGTACTCTGCCCCCCACTTCATGAACGCGCGGATCGCCGTCGGCGCCGTGTAGAAGATGTCCACCCGGTTCTCCTCGACGATCTCCCACAGGCGGTCCTTCTCCGGATAATCGGGCGTTCCCTCGTACATGACGGTGGTCGTCCCGAGCGCGAGCGGCCCGTAGACGATGTAGGAGTGGCCCGTGATCCAGCCGATGTCCGCCGAGCACCAGTAGGTGTCTTCGGGTTTGATGTCCAACACCGCACGGGAGGTCCAGGCGGTGTACGCGAGATAGCCCCCGGTGGTGTGTTTCACCCCTTTCGGCTGACCCGTCGTCCCCGACGTGTACATCAGGAACAGCATGTCCTCGGCGTCCCGCGAGACCGGCTCGACCGACGCGCCCTCGTGGTCGGCCATGAGTTCGTCCCAGTCGTGCTGGTTGCTGCCCAGCGAGTGGCTGAGATCGTCGCCCAGCCGATCGACGACGACGACGTCCGAGACGTCGTGCTCGACGCTTTCGAGGCCTTCGTTGGCCTTCGAGATGTGGTCGAGGGCGTCGCCGCGGCGGTAGTAGCCGTCGCAGGTGACCAGGTACTCGCTCTCGGCGGCGTTCATCCGCGTCGCCAGCGCGTCCGCCGAGAAGCCGGCGAAGACGACCGCATGTGGCGCGCCGATTCGGGCGCACGCCAGCATCGCGATCGGTAGCTCCGGAATCATCGGCAGGTAGAGCGTGACGACGTCGTCCTCCTCGACGCCGAGGTCGCGTAACGTCGCCGCGAACGCTTCGACCTCGTTCAGCAGGTCGCCGTAGGTGTAGGTGCGGGTCTCGCCCAGTTCACCCTCCCATTTGATCGCGGCACGATTCTTGGCACCCTCTTCGACGTGGCGATCGAGGCAGTTGTACGAGGCGTTCAGCGTCCCGCCGGTGAACCACTCGTAGAACGGCGCGTCGTCGTCCTCGAGGACGGTCTCGTACTCTTCGTCCCACGAGAGGAGGTCGGCGGCCCGTTCCCAACACTCCGGCCAGTTCTCTTCGAATTCCTCGTATACCCCCGGATCGGTCACGTTTGCCTGCTCGACGAACGACTCGGGAGGCTCGAACGCGTCCTGCTCCTCGAGTCGTGCTTCGAGGTTGGCATTCTCCTGTGACATGATACACACTACCAATACACAAGAACCGTAGTAAAGACAGCATCTAGCTGTACAAAACCGAGCCGGCCGTAAGGCTCCTCACAAATTATGATTGTTGTTTAACATCACAAAATAAAGTCTGTTACGGATTCAGAACGGTTCTCGATTCGGCGAACCGGAACGGGTGACGACACATTTCGATCGTATTTCCCACGGAAAATACCGCCCGTCCGGGGTTGTCTCTAGAGGTTTAGGGTGTGCGAACCGACGCGGTGCGAGCGCCGGCGCCGCTCGACCGAGTCGTCGAGGGGCGTCCGGACTCGAGCCGATCGGTCCGTCCGATCACTCGCCGCTCGCCGGATCGTCGAAGAACGTCCGGAGCAACTCGTGTTGTCCCTTTCGCAGGTGATTGTGCAAGGTCGGCGACGAGATCCCCATCGCGTCGGCGACCTCCTCGGCCGTGCTCTCGCGCGGCCAGTCGTAGTAGCCGCCGAAGTACGCCGCCCGAAGCGCGGCCTCCTGCCGATCGGTCAGGCGATCTTTCAGCCCCTCGCGGAACTCCTGGGCGGTCTGTACCGTCCGTTCGGTTTCGCGCTTTCCGGCCAGTTCGCACTCGGGAAACGCCGAGCGAACGCCGTTGACGATGGTCCGGAGGTCGGCGTCGGCCGCACACTCGCCCGCGATCGTCGCGCGTCCCTCCTCGATCGTCGCCTCCAACACCGTCACGCCGTACTCCGTGAGCGTGAGCGTCGGCGTCGAGCCTTCGACGACGAACTCGAGGCGACAGCCGCCCTCGTAGGTCTCGATCAGGCGACAGTCCTCGATGCCGGGATCGGCCGCCGCCCGGTCGAAAATCTCGCTCGGCGGTGCACCTTCCAGTCGGGCGTAGTAGAGGTGGGTCGTCTCGGAGACGGCGACCAGCGAATCCAGTTCGAACCGGCAGCCGAATCGGCGCGAGGCGTCGACGAAGAACGAGCGATCGTCCCGGCAGACGAGTTCGAGTTCGAGAACCCGATCCGACAGGAGCAGGTTCCGCCGTCTGACGGCGGCGATCGCGTATCCCACCTGTCGGCCGATCGTTTCGAGCCACGTCCGTTCGGTCTCGTCGAACGCCTCCGGACGACCGGACGCGACCGTGAGCGTCCCGTAGACCGTATCTCCGTACGAGAGCGCTACGCGGGCGAGTGACACTGTCTCTACGTCGACGGACCCGGCGACGTCCGGCGCCTGCACGACAGCCACGTCCGCGCCGTCGGTCGGCGGATCGGTATCGCGCCAGTCCGTGGGAACGAGCGGCTCGACGGCGCCGGGTTCGATCCCGCCGGAGGCGCGCCACTCCCGCCGCCGGTCGGCGAGGACGGTCCGATCGATCCACGCGAACTCGTAGGCGCCGGCGGCGGTCAGCGCCGCGCACGTCTCCGTTTCGACCTCCTCGTGATCGGCCGCCGAGAGCAACGAGCGGGTGACGTCCCTGTGACTGCGGGCGACCGCGTACAACCGATCGAGCTCGTCGCGCGCCGAGCGGGCGTCTTCGACGTGTTCGTGGTAGGTCGAGACGTCGCAGACGAAAAGCGCGTAGCCGCGGTGGCGACCGTCTTCGCAGCGAAGCGGAGACACCGTCTCGACGGCCCGAAACCGCGATCCGTCGCCGCGAACCAGCCACGCGTCGCCCTCGTAGCCGTCGTTCTCGCGCGCTCGCTGGAGCGTTCGTTCGGGGACATCGCGATCGTCGTCGGTGTAGAACGTCGAGAGGTGCGTCCCGACGATCTCGCCCGCGCGGTACCCGAACATCGACGCGGCGCTCCGGTTCCACCGATCGACGTAGCCGTCCTCGTCCAGCCGGACGACCGCGCAGCGATCGCTCGCGGCGAACAGCGATCGGACGAGCGAGTCGTCGGAAATCGCGTGCGCCGTCGCCGTCTCGGGCCGGCCCCGCCCCTGATCGTTCGACCGTTCGACGCCGGCGAACGCGTCGACGAGTTCGTCGTCCGACGGCTCCGGCAGGTAGGATTCGAGCGCCTCGAAGCTCCGCCAGCCGCCCGCCGCCTTGACGGCGCGGGGATTGATCTCGTGGTCGACGAGGGCCGTTCGAGCGAAGTACCGCCGGAGATCGTTCGTGGCGACGTCGGCCAGCGACGGGTCGTCGACCCGCTCGCTCGCCCGATCGGCGACGCCCGACACCAGCATCTGGAGCCGCCGCGGCGTGACGGCGAAGATCGGATCGTCGTCCGCGAGGCCGTTACTTCGGACGTACCGTCGCAGTTCGCGTTCGACGTGCGTCGGCAGGTAGGCGGTTCGATCGGTCCGATCGCCGTCGTCGGTCGGAATCCGCAGAAAGTACCGCGGCGGATCGGTTCGGACCTGCTCGATGTCGCCGACGGTCAGCCGCGTCAGCTCCGGCGGTCGGAGACCGACCTCGCCGCAGAGCCGGACGACCAGCGCCTCGCGATACGTTTCCGCGGCGTCGAGGAGCGATTCGTACCGGCGCCGCGTGAGCCCGGCGTCGATCTCCACGAGACTCATGTTTCGCGCTTTCTGACGACGCGAACATAACTGTATCGTCTGCTCCGCTGCGATCGGTCGGAGAACCGGACATTCGGTTCTCGGCCCGAACGCGGTCCGATCAGTCCGCGGATCGCTAATTTCGGATTCTCTGGATCTGCGAAACTACTCGTCGACCGCGTCGGCACCGAAGATCTCAGCCTGGATCTCGCCGACGATCTCCGGATTCCGAAGCGCGCTCGTATCGCCCAGTTCCTCGCCGTTTGCGACGTCTTCGAGCAGGCGGCGCATGATCTTCCCGGATCGCGTCTTCGGCAGTTCGGGCGTGAAGATCACCTGTTCGGGCCGCGCGATCGGGCCGATCGTCGCCTCGACGTTCTCGACGATCGCCTCGCGGATCGCCGCGTCGGGATCGTTGTGTCCATCCGTGCTCACGTAGGCGTAGATCTCGGTCTCCGCCGTCGCGTTCGATCGGCCGACGACGGCCGCTTCCGCGACGCCGTCGACGTTGGTGATCGCCGATTCGATCTCCATCGTGCTGAGGCGGTGGCCGGAGGCGTTGATCACGTCGTCGACCCGACCCAGGATGGTGATGTAGCCGTCCGCGTCGATCCGGGCCGCGTCGCCGCTTTCGTACCACCATCGGTCGTCCCCGGGATCGGAAAAGCGCCGCCAGTACTCCGCGACGAACCGATCGTCGCCGTCGTACAGCGTCCGGGCCATGCCGGGCCACGGCCGAGCGAGCACGAGGTACCCGGCTTCATCCGGCCCGACTTCGTCGCCCGAATCGTCGACGACTCGGGCGTCGGTTCCGGGCAGCGCCGGCCCCGCCGCGCCGGGTTTCATCTCGTCGATCCCGGGCAGCGTTGAAACGGTGATGGCGCCGGTCTCGGTCTGCCACCAGGTGTCGACGATCGGGCACTCCTCGTTGCCGATGTGCTCGTGGTACCAGCGCCACGGACGCGAACTGATCGGCTCGCCGACCGATCCGAGGAGGCGTAACGACGAGAGGTCGTATCCCTCGGGGAACTCCTCGCCCCACTTCATGAACGCGCGGATCGCCGTCGGCGCCGTGTAGAAGACGTCGACCGCGTTTCGATCGACGATCTCCCAGAGGCGCCCCCGATCGGGGTAGTCGGGCGTTCCCTCGTACATGACGGTGGTCGTCCCGAGCGCGAGCGGCCCGTAGACGATGTAGGAGTGACCCGTGATCCAGCCGATGTCCGCTGCACACCAGTAGGTGTCCTCGGGCTTGACGTCGAGGACGGCGTGGGAGGTCCAGGCGACGTGGGCGAGGTAGCCGCCCGTGCTGTGGACGACCCCTTTCGGTTGACCCGTCGTCCCCGACGTGTACATCAGGAACAGCATGTCCTCGGCGTCGCGGGGAACCGGTTCGACGGTCTCGCCCTCGAACGCCTCGCGGAAGTCGTCGTAGTCCCGTTCGTTCTCGCCGAGCACGTGCGGGAGGTCGTCGCCGAGCCGATCGACGACGATCGTCTGGACGTCCTGTTCGAGGGCGATCCGGGCGTTGTCGGTTTTGGCCTTCTGGTTGAACGCGTCGCCGCGGCGGTAGTAGCCGTCGCAGGTGATCAGGTACTCGCTCTCGGCGGCGTCCATCCGCGTCGCCAGCGCTTCCGACGAGAGCCCCGCGAAGACGACGCTGTGCGGGGCGCCGATCCGAGCACACGCCAGCATCGCGATCGGCAACTCGGGAATCATCGGCAGGTAGATCGTAACGGCGTCGTCCTCGCCGACGCCGAGCGCGCGAAGCGCCGCCGCGAGTTCGTTGACCTCCACGTACAGATCCCGGTAGGTGTAGGTCTCGCGCTCGCCGCGTTTGCCCTCCCACCGGATCGCGGTGTGAGTCTTTCGTCCCGCCTCGAGGTGCCGATCGAGACAGTTGTACGAGGCGTTCAGCGTCCCGCCGGTAAACCACCGGTAGAAGGGCGCATCCTCGGCCTCGAGGACGGTATCGTACGGTTCGTTCCAGGTGAGCAGCTCCGCGGCCCGCTCCCAGCACGCGGGCCAGTTCTCGTCGAACGCCTCGTATATCTCTTCGTCCGTGACGTTCGCCTGTTCGACAAACGCCGCAGGCGGACTCCGAGGCGCCCCGGTGGGCGCGGGCCGTTCCCGTCCCCACCCGTTCCGATCGACCATGTCTCGTCCGAATCGATGTCGGTCAGACGAATAAACGTTCCTCCGAAAACCGGCTGCCGACGGGGGGATACCGACGGTCGAAGCGCCGATACCGTTCCGGCATCCTGAACGATTCTCCCGCCTGGATTCTGGTGATCGGCGTCTCGGCCCATCGATCGCCGTCGCCCTGATCCGATCGCCCGCGGGATCGCTTCGCCCCGCTGCGCTCTCGAGTCGTTGCGTCCTGTCCGCGGGCGATCGAACTCGGGTCTAAAACGTCGAGTCGATGTCCGAGACCTCTTCGGCATCGACCCCGGCGGAGGGGTGGCGGACGACGTACACGTCGTACCGGTGATCGTTCGCGACGGGGCTGCCGACGCTCGACTGCGGCGCGATCACCGAGCCGGCGTTTTCCGATCCGATGAACACGACGGACGCCTCGATCTCCGCGGCGATTCGGCGTATTTCGCGGACGACGTTCGTCGTCGCCGTCGCCGTCGGCTCGTCGGAGCTGACCCGTTCGACGCTGAACGTCGCCTCCGGGGCCACCTCGTCGGCTCGCGTCTGGATCCCCGCGGCGATTCGCTCCGGATCGAACGGCTCGCCCCTGGTGATCCACCCTCGGTCCGCGGCGTAGTCGGCGTCGTCGGGGATCACCGTGAGCACGACCACTTCCTCGTCGAGCAACTCGCCGAACGTCGAGGCCTTCTCGAGCGCCATCGCCGCCAGATCGGACCCGTCGAACGGAACCAGGAGCGTCATATCACTCCCTCATACGAGGGCGGTGGTAAATGTTCTCCCCGAACCGAACCGCTCGCGCCCGACGGCCCTCGTTTCGACGGATCCGCCACGAAAATCGGTCGATCGGCACCCGAAAACGTGGAACACTTTACGGCCCGGTCGCAACCATCGGTATGGCCCAGGAGCAGGAGGTTCCGGTCAACCGCGCGGATCTGCTCGTCCTCGCCGCCGTCTCCGTAGTCGGCGGCGTACTCATCGCCTCGTGGATGCTGCCGCCCGCGATCACGCCGCAGTACCTCAACGCGATCATGGTGTCGACGATGCTGCTCGCGTTCTTCTTGTTCATCCCGATCATGGGCGCGCGGCTGTTCATCGACGACTGGCGGGACGGTGAGAACGGCGACCGCGACGGCGATCAAACCTGATCCGGTCGCTCTCACTTCTTCTTCGGCATCGTCGAGTATCTCCGCACGGCTCGCATGTCCGCTCGCTCCGAGGGCGGCGGCGCCATCGTGGAGAGTCTCGCCGGACCGCTCGACTCGGTTCCGCCTCCCCAATCGGAGTCGAAGAGGCCGCCGTCTTCCCCGTCCGATTCGGGTTCGTCGTCTTCCGCCGATTCGTCGCCCTCCGCCGCGCCTTCTCCCGACCCGACGTCCGCCGCGTCCGCGGCAGCGTCCTCGAGTTGATCGCGAAGCGACGAGACGTCGTCGCCGACGTCCTCGAACCGATCGGCCAGGGCCGATCGCACCCGGTCTCCGACGTCGCCCGTCACGGACGAGTCGGCTTCGTCCTCGACCCCCGATTCGGTCTCTCCCGTGGACGATTCGTCCGCGGACTCCGCTTTCGACCGATCGGCCGTCTCCCCGTCTCCATCTCCGTCGCCAGCATCGGTCGCCGCCTCGCCGTCACCCTCACGGATCGACCCGCGGAGCCCCTCGATCGCCTCGTCGAGTTCGCCGCCGTCGCTCCGATCGGCGAGGTTCGAAAGGTGGAGCAACCGCTGGAGGGTTTCCAGGCTCACCTGGTCTCCTCGCGCGATCGCTTCGGGGATCGAGCTCGGTTCGCTGCCGTCGGGAAGCGTGTCGAGGTCGACCGCCGCGAGCAGCTCCCGCGGCTCGGCGGATTCGAGCAGGTCGTTCGCCTCCCGGGCCGTTTCGGCCAGCGATCGATCGCCCGAGTCGCCCCCGTCGGACTCGTCGGAGAGGACCGATCCGCTCGCGGCGCCGGCCTCGCTTAACAGTTCGTCGACCCGTTCGCGTAGTTCGTCGCTCATGGTGATCACACGGTATGTCGCTGTTCGCCCCCGGTCGCGGCCTCACTCGCTCGCCTCGGCCTGTTCCTCGTCCTCCGCCTCGTCTTCGCCCTCGCTCGTCACCGTTTCCACGATCTCGTCGGTCATCTCCTCCCGGCTGAGGTTGGCCTTCACCCCGATCTCCTTGGCGATCGACTGCAGGTCCTCGTAGGACATCACCCCGAGGAAGTCCTCCAGGGTCTCCCGCCGCAGATCCTCGAGGTCCTCGGCCGACGGTTCGGATTCGCCTTCCGCCTCGGCCTGCTCGTCCGTTTCGCCTTCGGCTTCCTCCGCCTCCGCTTCGTCGCCTTCCGCCGGCGCTGCTTCCTCGTCGGCGTCTTCGTCCGGGGTTTCCGACTCGTCCTCTGTCTCCTCTGTCGCTTCCTCGTCCGCGTCGTCCTCTTCGGCTGACTCCTCGCCGTCGAGCAACCCGCCGAGTCGACCGCCGTCGCTCACGGACCCGGCCAGCGACTCGACCGCCGATCGGCCGCCGAGTTCGTCGATCGCGTCGTCGACCCCGGTTCGAACGGCGGTCGCGACGTTCGATCGAAGCTCCGAGAGGCCGCGTCCCTCCTCGAAGCCCTTCGCGAGCGTTTCGTGGATCTCGCGGCCGATCGAGGCGCCCACCTCGCGGCCGACTCGCTCGCCGAACTGGCGGCCGACCGCCGCGCCGAGTTCGTTCCCGTCGATCTTCTCTTCGAGACTCCCCTCGCCGAGCATGTCGCCGACGTCGACCTGGTTCGTCACCTCCTCGGTGACGGCGTCCGTGAGTCCCTGATCGTCACTCATCGGTCCCACCTCGGGGCGATCGATCGTCGGTGAGACGGTTCGCCGTCATGGGTCAGTCACCCTCGTCGCCGTCGGACTCGTCGGATTCGTTCCCCGCGTCCGAGGCTTCCGATTCCTCGCTCTCGGCGTTCTCCTCGGACTCCGTCTCTTCCCCTTCCGCTTCGGATTCGTCTTCGTCACCCGCCTCCGATTCGGCTTTCTCCTCAGCCTCGTCGCCTTCGTCCGCTTCCTCTTCGCTCTCGTCTTCTTCGGTCGCTTCTCCTTCCTCGGCCGCTTCGTCGGCTTCCTGCTTTTCGGCCTCCTCTTTGGTTCCGAGCAGTTCCTCGACGACGAGGTGGCCGATCGATCGGCCGACCGACTCGCCGACCTTGCGGCCGACGAGCGCGCCGATCTGGGCACCGAGGGCTTCTCCGAGCGGGCGATCCTCGTCGATCTGGTCCTCCCACTGGGTGCCCTCGATCAACTCCTCGACGTTGACGTTCTCGGTGATCGATTCGTAGTCGATTCGCTGCGTGACGGATTCGGTGGATTCGGATTCCTGACTCATGCTTCAGCCTCCGCGGCCGCTTCGTCGTCCCCTGTCGGCGCTTCCTCCGGTTCGAGTTGCTCGAGCAGTTGCTGCAACGCGCTGCGAACGACCGTCGCGATGAGGTCCTCGATCGGCAGCCCCGGAACCAGCCCCAGGAGCCGCTCCTTCAACCAGCCGGCCGCGCCGGCGAACTTCGATCGAACCCACTGGACGGCCGAAGAGAGTCGACCGCCCTCGGCTTCCGCGCCCTCTTCGGACTCCTCCGCTTCTTCGTCCGCGGCTTCCGCGCCTCCCTCGGATTCCTCGCCGGCGCCGCCGAAGAGACTCCGCAGCATCTCGCCCGGCTTCGCGAGCAAGTTCCGCAGCCCGCTCTTGAGGGAGTCAGAGAGGTTCCCGAGGAGTTCCCGAGGCTTCCCGAGCAGCGACGTGAGTTTGTCCATCATCGCGCTCGGACCGTCGAGCAGTCCCGACACCGCGGACAGCAGGTTCCCGAGCAGGTTATTCTCCCCCGGTCGCGCCGACACGTCGAGGGTGACGGGATTCAGGTTGACCTCGAGCCCGAGCAGGTCGAGGAACAGCCCGTCGAGGTCGAGGTGGAGGACGCCGGACGCGTCGTCGCCCTCGTAGACATCGTCCGCGTCTTCGACGTGGTACTCGTCTTCTTCTTCGGATTCGGCTTCCTCGGCTTCGACCTCCGCTTCTTCGGGCTCCTCGCTCGGTTCCTCTTCCGCCTCCACCTCGCGTTCGTCTTCTTCGGCTTCTTCCCCCTCGTCCTCCTCCGCTTCGTCCTCGGCTTCTTCCGTCGCGTCTTCCGCTTCCGCTTCGGACTCCGCTTCGGCTTCGTCTTCCCGGTCAGCCTCCGCGTCCGGTTCGTCGGCCTCGTCTTCGACCTCGTCGCCGGCTTCTTCGCTCTCGCCCTCGCCCTCGTCTTCCTCCGGTTCCTCGACGGCCTGTCCGCCGTCGGTCATCACCCGCCGGGGGTCTCGCTCGCCCCGATCGGTTTCGTCCGGACGACGCGAGCGGGGTTCGACGTCCACGGGAGCCGAACACTCCGCCTCGCCGTCATCTACTAACGGATCTGTCATTATATACGACCAGAGACGGCCGACAGGACTGTGGGGGTTACCCTTGCGTATGCGATGACCACCCGAATTCAGTCGGATCGAACGCCGACGACGGCGCGAAAGGGTAGTTAGCGGGGTGTCGAAAACGGGCCGCGGCTATCGACCGACCGAGCCGACGCGAAGGGCGTACTCGCCGCGCGTCTCGCCCTCGTCGTGATACTCGACGGGTTCTTCGATCGCCGCGATCGTCCCGCGATCGACGGCCGCCGCGGTCGCGATGCCGTCGACCCGTTCCGAACGCTCCTCGCCGGAGTCGAGGTCGAACCAGCGGACGGCGTGCGTCTCGGGATCGCGCACGCGGAAGTTCTGCGCGCAGGGGGCGACGATCGTCTCCCCGTCGGCATCGAGGCCGTGGACGAATCCGCGGACGTCGGCGTCCCAGACGAGCGCGCCCTCGGCGTCGAACGTCGCGATTCGGTGTTCGTTCGGGTGGCGATTCTCGGTCTCGCGGCGCTCTTTCGCGTAGGTGTTGCCGGTCACGAACGCGACGCGGCCGTCGCTCGCGTGGGCGTGGGTCGGATAGGCGTACAGCGTCTCGTCGCCGACGTCCCTCTCGACGGCCAGGTCGACCCGCCACAGTTCGGCGCCGCCCGGTCCGAGCAGGTAGCCGCGCTTGTCGCCGTGGCTCGAAACCGCGAGTCGATCGCCGTCGAAGGAGACGTCGCCGACGCGGCGATCGCCCGGCGTGCCGGGATCCCACGTCCACGCCGGTTCGCCCGAGGCCGCGTCGAGGACGACGAGGCCGTTATCGTGATCGCCCGTACAGCGGTTGTAGCCGACCGCCAGTCGCCCGCCGCCCTCGTCGAGGCCGAGTGCGATCGGCGAGGCGTCCGTCTCGTACCGCCAGCGGACGGTGCCGTCGGCGTCGAACGCGAGGACGGTGCTGTACCACCGTCGATCCTCGCCGTCCCGTTCGTATCGCCGGGCCGCCGCGTAGATTTGGGCGTCCTCGCCCGCTCCGTCGGTTTCGAGCGCGACGACGTACGGCAGGTAGAACACCGTCTCCTTTACCGCTTCGCCGACGTCCTCGACGGCGTCGTAGCGCCACCGCCGTTCGCCCGTCGCGGCGTCGTAGGCCGCGATCGTCCCCATCTTGCCGCGGCCGGCGACGACGACCGTCTCCGCGCTACCGGCGTCCGTGCCGTCATCTCGATTGGCGTCGAGGCCGGCGATCCCGACCGCGTGATCCGGGTGGGTAGTCGTCCATCGCGGCTCCAGCGAGTCGGCGTCGAACGCGGTGACGGTGCCGTCCCACTGCCCCGCGAGGACGAGGTTCCCGGCAACGTGGACGGTCGATCGGGTCCACATGTGTCGACTTCGCGCGCGCTCGATGTCGCCGAGTTCGACGCGACGGAAGGCACCCTGGCGATCGGATTCGATCTCGGCGTCGGATTCGGAGCGCGCCATCTTACTCCTCTACGGGGAATGTTTCGTGGAGCGTGTCGTGAGCCTCTCCGAGACCGTCGAGGACGCTTTCCCCGTGCGCCGCGATGCGCTGGATCGCCCGCTCGGCGTTTCGAACCTCGAGGAGCCGACCACGCGTGTAGTCGTACGCGGGATCGTCTCGGTCCATCGTGGCGACTTCCTCCTCGAGGTCGACCAGCGCGGTGTCGAGGTGTCGCTGGAGTTCGGTGAGGGTCTCCGCGTTTGCGAGTCCCTCGATCGGGCCCTCCAGGTGCCCTTCGAGTTCTTTCTCCGCGTGTTCGCGGGTGTGTTCGTCCCCGATCCCGAGGACGGTCATCAGTCCGAGTCGTAGCGCTTCGATTTCGTGACAGCTCATGTGTGCGTTTTCGGTATGGTGATTGTCGGATGTGATTAGCGTGCGATTCTACTCCTACAGCATCTGATCGACGAGATCGCTGACGATGCGATCGCGATCGAGGTGGTCGGCGACGATGCGTTCCGCGTCGCCCGCGTCGACGTCGCCGTACCAGACCCCGTCCGGGTAGACGGCGACCATCGGCCCGTCGCCGCAGCGACCGAGACAGGACGATCGCGTGATCCGCGCGTCGCAGTGCTCGGAGTCGCGAACCTTCTGGCGAAGTCGTTCGATGACCGTTGGCGATCCCATCTCGGCGCAGGTCCGGTTCGTACACACCGCGACGTGTTTGTCCGGCGCGTCGTGGCTGTGCGGTTCGTCGTCGACGACGTCCCGGTCAGCGTGGGCCTCCCGGTGGGCGAGCGCCCGGAGCATGGCGCGGGCGCCGCCGACGTCTCGCTCGTACCCCGCCAGATCGACCTTGTACTTGCACGTGTCGCAGGACATCTCGACGCTGCCCGTTCGGGCCTCCTGCCACCGATCGGCGAGGACGTCGAGCAGCCGTGAGTCCGTCCCGAGGGGATCGCCGGCCAGCGCGTCGACGTACGGGTACTCGTCGTCGAAGTCGGCGGTCCGGTCGCGGACGCGCCGGGTGAGCACGCCGTCGCCCAGCATGTACGGGAGGACGACGACCGCGTCCGGGCGGTGCTTCGATAGCCCGTGGAGGGTGTCGTCGAGCGTTGGGTCCGTGACGCCGATAAAGGAGGCCTCGACCCGAGCGAACTCGCGGCCCTCGTACAGCAGGCGGGCCAGTTTGTGGACGTCGCCGTTCGCGTCCGGATCGCTCGATCCGCGCCCACAGAGGACGACCGCGACGTCGTCTTCCGTCCGATCGATGCCGAGTTCGCGCTCGACCGCGCCGGCCCGATCGTCGAGCAGGTCGACGATCGCCGGGTGGATCCCCAGGTGCGAGCCGTTGTTGATCTCGATCTCGTGGGCCGCGCGAGCCCGATCGATCGCCAGCGGCACATCGTTTTTGACGTGGCTCGCGGCGAACAGCGAGCAGTGGACGACCGTGACCTCGCTCGTCACCGTCGCGAGGGAGGCGAACGCCTCGCCGATCGCCGGATCGGCGAGTTCGAGGAAGGTGGCGTCGACCGGAACTCCGAGCCGGGATTCGAGGCCGGCCGCCAGTTCCCGCACCTGCTCGTTGGACTTCTCTCGCCGGGAGCCGTGTCCGATCAGCAGGACCGCCTCGTCGTCGAACGCCGTCGCGGTCGGGGTGTCGTCGGGTGCGCTCATCGTGTTTGGATCGCGTAGATTCGTCGCGTCTGGGTCGTGTCCGGGTTCGGTGCGTCTCTCGCTACGTCTCGTCGTACGCCTCGGCCCGATCGAGGCTCCGTTCGAGTTTTCGCCGGCGACCGGGCGCGAACAGCCCGGTCTCCTCGCAGCCCTCGTAGAGCCACGTGCCGAAGGCGGGCGCGGCGTCGTCGTCGACGCCGAACCAGTAGCCGCCCGAAGACGTCCCGGAGAGGTCGCCCGTCGGCGCGGCCACCGGGCAGTCGGCGATCAGTTCCCGCGTGACTTCGAGCAGGTCGCGATCGTCGTGGACGAACGAGATGCCGACGGTGTCGCTTTTCGACTTGAAACAGATCGTTCCGCAGCCCTCGAGCAGTCCCCGGAGCAGTTCCCGATCGTACCCGGCGAAGGCGCCCAAACGGTAGCTGCCGCGGCCGTCGACCGGAAGGCCGAGCGCGCCGCTTCGTCCGAGGAGGCCGCCGTTTCCGTCCTCTGCGTTCTCACCGTCGGCGCCGATCGACAACGCGTACTCGTCCTCCGTCCGGGTGATCGATGCGTCGTGGGCGTACTCGCGGCTGGTGGTATCGTGTTCGACGTCGCCGCCGACGATCGCGGCCAGCACCCGCGCCGACTCCTCGTCGTTGGTGACGACCTCGATACCCTCGTCCGAGACGTCGCCGCTCCCCGCGACGTGGCCCCAGAAGTACGCCGTCGCGGGATGGCCCGCGAGCGGGTCCGCCGGGACCTCGATCTCGGTCGTCTCGACCGTGTCGTCGGTCTTCGATTCCGTCTCGCTCATTCGGCCACCTCCTCGACGACGATCGCATCCGTCGGACAGGCCGCCGCGGCCTGTTTGGCCTCGTCGATTCGATCGTCGTCGAACGTCGCGACGATGCGCTTGGCGGTGTCTGTGACTTCGCCCTCGCAATCGTAGATCGGGTCCGCGTCGGGGTCGATCGTCGCGAGGCCGTCTCCGCCCTCGACGAACCGCGGGTCGCGGGTCAGGCAGGCGAAGATCCCGTCGCAGGCGTCGGTCTCGATGGTGACTTCGTATCGTGGCATGCTGGATTGGGGTGGTTCGCTGGCGCTCAGTAGTCGTACTTCGTCTCGTAGCCCCGCGGCGTGACCATCCGATCGTCCCAGACGTACGTCTCCTCGTTGCCGACGACGATCGTGGTCGTCATGTCGACGAGCTCGCTCTCGCCGAGGTCCTCGAGTTCAGCGAGTTCGGTGATCAGCACCCGCTCGTCCTCGCGGCCGGCGCCGTGGACGACGCCGACGGGCGTATCGGGATCGCGGTGGGTCAGGAGGATCTCGCAGGCCTTTTCGAAATTATCGCGGCGCTTGCGGCTCCAGGGGTTGTAGATCGCGATCGTAAAGGACTCCCTGGCCGCGGCGTGCAGGCGCGACTCGATCTCCGGCATCGGGACGAGGTGGTCCGACAGGGAGATCGAGACGGTGTCGTTGACCAGCGGCGCGCCCAGGCGAGCGGCGCAGGATTGGGCCGCCGGCACGCCCGGAATCACGTCGAAGTCGACCGTCGACGCCGTCGCGCCCTTCGACTCGAGGATCTCGAGCGCGAGGCCGGCCAGCGCGTAGACGTTCGGGTCGCCGCTGCCGACGATCGCCACGTCGTTGCCCGCGAGGGCGCGGTCGATCGCCTCCTCCGTTCGCGAGACTTCGCCGCACATCGGCGTGTCGTACAGCTCGTCGGCCGCCGCGGTGATCTCGTCCGGGATGAGTTCGATGTAGGTCGTGTAGCCGACGATGTGCTCGGCGTCGAGTAACGCCGCCTTCGCGCGTTCGGTCATGCCCTCGGAGTGGCCGGGGCCGAGCCCGACCGCCGTCAGTTGGCCGGGGTCGGCGTCGAAGTCGTCGATCGTCGCGCCGACCTTCTCCTCGGTGGACTGTTTCTTGCTGGACGCGCCGCACTTCGATTCGGAGGCCAAGGAACCGGAATCGGAACTCGATGCGCCGCACTTGGAACCGCTCGAACCACTCGAATCGCCGCTCCCGCCTGAGGCCCCGCAGTTCGGATCCGAGGACGAAGACGAGGTGTCCGTCTCCGCTTCGGTCTCGGTCGAGGCGCCGCACTTCGATGTCGATTCGTCGTCAGCGTCCGCGTCCGTAGTGGTGTCCGTGCTCATGGATCGTTAGAAGTCGTCGACGTCACGCCCGCCGCGCGGGGTGACCAGGTACGTTCGATCGTCGTTGCGCCAGGTCTCGGTCTCGTGGGTGCCGATGATCAGCGAGGTTCCCATCCCCGACACCTTGTCGTCGTGATCGGCGGCCTCGCCGAGGGTCGTGATGAACTCGCTCTCGCCGTTGCGGCCGGCGTCCGCGCGGCCCGCGTCGTTGACGATCGCCACGAGGGCGTCGTCCGTGCGCTCCTCGCGGACGATCTCGACCGCCCGCTCGTAGTTGCGCCAGCAGTTGTAGAGGACGATCACGAAGTTCGAAATCGCCGCGGCGCGCAGCTTCTCCTCGATCTCGTCCCAGCCGCGCCACTTGTCCGACAGCGAGACGGTGCAGAAGTCGTTGCACAGCGGCGCGCCGACGTTGGCCGCGCCGCCGAGCGCCGCGGTGAGGCCGGGGACGATCTCGATCGGGACGTCCGTCGCGTCCTCCTCCTCGGCCATCGTGAAGATGAGGTCCGACTTGCCGTAGACCGACGGATCGCCACCGGAGACGTGGGCGACGTCCTTCCCCTCGCGAACGTAGTCGAACGCCGCGCGGGCGAGTTCGATCTGTCGACCCATCGTCGAGCGAACGATCTCCTGCTCGAAGCCGTCGTCTCGAGTTGCGAACCCGCCGTCGTCGACGGCCTCCTCCGGCGGAAGCGTGCCGTCCTCGCGGAGGAACGCCTGGTAGAGACTCGAGGCGATGACCACGTTCGCGGACTCGATGACCCGTTTGGACTTCGCGGTCATGTGGTCCGGCAGACCGGGGCCGATCCCGACGACGTAGAGGGTGCCGCGATCGTCGGGGGCGCCGTCGGCCGTCGCGTCCGCGGTCGCATTCGCGTCCGCATCAGCGTCAGTGGACTCGGCGGCGTCGCTCTCGGAACTCATCGACCGATCGCCACCGTGACCTCGTTCTCGTAGCTGATCTTCTCGAGCACCAACTCCTGCTCGCGGCCGCCGGCGATCGCGCTGGCTTCGGAAACCCCCGGCCAGCCGATCAACTCCTTCGATTTGGAAGGAGTCGGCCCCTCGTGGTCGAGCAGCGTCTCCTTGTCGAAGACGACGACGCCGAGGCCCAGTTCCTGTGCGGCCTCGAGCAGCCCCTCCTCGTCTTCCTTCCGGGTCGCGGTGGCGACGAACTCGACGTCCGAGCGGTCGTAGTCGGTCCGATCGAGCGCCTCCTCCCACGCGGCGAGGAACGAGTCCTTGCTCGCGCCGGAGACACTGCCGGTGCCGATGACGATCCCATCATCTTCGTTGCGCTTGAGTACCGTCACGTCGTCGCCGACGAGGACGACTTCCGGGCCGTCGAGTCGCGCGACGGGATCGAGGTTGTCGTCCAGCACGGCGAGGTTCGTCTTGATCGTCGAGTCGCCGTTGACGACGTGGGCGTTCATCGCCTTCGCGCGCGACTCGACGCCCTGCTTCCCCGCGGCTTCCGACGCCGTCGTCATGGCCGGCACGGCACCCATCGTCGCCAGGTCCTGTGCGACTTGGTTGGCGCCGTGGTGGCCGCCCGTGATCGGGATCGCCCACGTCAGTTCCTCGTCGACGACGCAGATCGCCGGGTCCTCCCACTTGTCGTCGAGCAGGTGGGCCGTCTTGCGCATCGCGATCCCGGAGGCCATGAGGCCGACGAAGCAGTCGTACTCGCCCCAGTGCTCCTCGAAGACGTCACTGTGGTACTCGAGGATCTCGATCGCTTCGTAGCGGCCCTCGAGTTCGGCCTTGATCTCCTCAGCGGTCTCCATCTTCCGCCCGAAGGAGACGATCGCGATCTCTTCTGCAATCTCGCCGTCCGAATCCGGCGTCGAACAGTGGCCGCCGGAATCCGCACTCGAGTCGTCCGTGCCGTCCGCCTTCTCAGTTCCTGAGCTCATGATGAAACCTCCATCGTAGCGAAATCGTCCTGCTCGCGCCCATCCGGCCCGCCCAACCCACCGCGTGGGCGGGGATGAAAGGGGCCAGACCCGTCGGCGAAGGCGGGCGACGTAAGCACCGCAGGGAGGGAGCCTCGCGACCGATCGAGGCGCGCAGCGAGCCCACCGAGTCGACGAGTCTGGGGGCTTTCACCGTGTTCGCGGTCACCGTACTGCAGCTCAGTCATCGTTCGCCTCCGTCTCAGCTGAACTTCCCGAAGAACCGCGATTGGCCCAGTCGCCGTAGAGATACGATCGCTCGTAGCCGGCACCCGTGACCGCGTCACCGATAACGACCATCGCTGATGCCCGGTAACCGGCCTCCTCGACTTTATCTGCAATATCGCCGACCGTCCCGACGATCGCGTCCTCGTCCGGCCAGGAGGCGCGGTAGATCACGCCGACCGGCGTCTCGGGGTCGTGGCCGTCCTCGAGCAACCGATCCATCGTATCGCGCACCGCGTGGGTGCCGAGGTAGATGCACGTGGTCACGTCGCCCATCCCGACGAAGTCGGAGATGTGGTCCTCCTCCGGGCTCAGAGTCTTGCCCTGCGGTCGGGTGAAGGCGATGTGGTTCGAGACCTCGTTGAGCGTCAGTTGGGTCCGCAGCGTCGCGCTGGCCGCGAACGCCGACGTGACGCCGGGCACGAAGTAGGTCGGCACGCCCTCGTGCTCGAGGGCGTCCATCTGCTCGAGCGCGGCCCCGTAGATCGCGGGATCGCCGCTGTGCAGTCGGACGACGTTCTCGCCGTCCTCGTAGGCGTCGCGCATCAGCGGGATCAGTTCCTCTAAGTCCTTGCCCACTGAGTTCACCAGTTCGGCGTGGGCGCAGTACTCGTCCAGGAGTTCGCTGTTGACCAGCGACCCCGCGTGGACGACGAGGTCGGCCTCCTCGAGCAGTTCCTTACCCGCAACGGTCAGCAGCCGCGGGTTACCGGGGCCTGCGCCGACGAAGGGGATCCCCTCCTGCTCGTCGCCGGCGTTGTGCTTGAAGATCCGATCGTCCAGTTCCTCGCGGCGGCGCTCGCCCTGTTCGTCGATCGCCGCTTGGGGGTCGCCGCCGTCTGTCCTCGCGCTCGGTTCGATCGTCCCGGTTGTGTCCGTTTCGTCAACGTTCGTCTCGGCCGTCTCGTCTGCGTCCGTCATCGTCTCAGTGGCCCCCGCAGTCGCCGTGTTCGCAGCCCTCGGCGCGTTCGATCTCTGCCGTTTTCCCGCCGTCAGCGACCGGTTCGTTGCTCGATGCTTCCTCGTCGCTCGACGACCCGCTGGAGCGTCCAGCGTCGGCCTCCCGCGTGAAGGCCGCCGTCGCCTGCTCGACCTCGAGATCGGCTTTCTCGGCGTACGCCAGCGTGTAGTAGTCGCGTTCCTCGAGTTCGCCGGGGTCGTCCGTGACCAGCGTCCCGCCCTGTTCCATGAACAGCCGGCGGCCGTAGGTCACCTCGTAGCCCGCCTCGACGAGGCCCTCGTGGGTCGCCGGCGCGTCGGTGACCTTGAACAGGATCATCCGATCGGGGCCGGTCGGACTCGCGCCGTTTGCGGCCTCCCGGAGCGAGAGTCCCGCGCCGGCTTCGATCTCGATCCCCATCGCGGTCGCAAACGCCGTCACGGCGCTCACGCCGGGAACGATCTCCAGATCGACCTCGGGATGGAAGGCGTGGATCGTCCGCCGGAGGTGGCCGAAAGTCGAGTAGACGTTCGGATCGCCCAGCGTGACGAACGCAATGTCGCCGTCGCGGGCGTTCGGCGCGATCTCCGCCGCAGCCTCCTTCCACGCGGTTCGTAGCTTCTCCTCGTCTCTCGTCATCGGGAAGTCCAGATCGCCGATCTTCGACTCGTCGACGTGTTCCAGGGCGACGCTTCGCGAGAGACGACCGGGGGAGTAGACTACGTCCGCCGCTTTCAGGATCCGCCTCCCGCGGACGGTGACGAGGTCCGCCTCACCGGGGCCGAGTCCGACGCCGTAGAGGGTCATCGATCGGCACCTCCGACGTCTCGTTCGATCCCTTCGGCGGCCCGTCGACCGCCGTCAGTGGCGACCCGCTTTCCGCCCTCGTCGCCCGCGTCCGACGTCGCGCTCCCGACCAGCATGTACACCGGGTTGTCGGAGTCGAAACTCGTCGCGCCGGCCAGTTCGTAGCCGCGGCTCACCTGGAACTGGACGACCTCCTCCAGCAGGTCGCGATCGCGGAACGCCTGCGCCGCCCGCCCGGCGACCTCCAGCCGCGAGACGTTCATGACGACGCGATCGACCTCGGTCTCGACGGCGTGATCGAGCACGGCCTCGAAGTTTCGACTGCCGCCGAGAAAGAGCGCGTCGGCGTCGGCGGGCAGGCCCTCGGGCGCTTCGGCGTTCCGTAATTCGACGTCGGCTCGGACCGAGCCCGCGTTCGCCGCGAGATTCTTCTCGGTCGTCGCGAGGCGTTCGGCCTTCCGCTCGAGAGCGGTTACCCGCCCCGCTCGCTGCGCCGCTTCGATCGTGACGGCCCCCGTACAGGAGCCGACCTCCGCGAAGTGATCGTCGTCCGTCAGCGTGAGTTTCGACTGGACGACGGCGCGGACCTCCGGCTTGGTTGGCCCGGCCTTCGCGTCGTGTGGAAGCGCGATGGGTGGCATCACCCGTGGCAACAGCGGCCGCCCCTAAAACAATTTTGTTTGGAGTAAAGAAAGTAAAATTGCCCACTTTCACTTTAGATAGGGCAAATGTCGTTGTTCACTCCCAGGAGAACGTCGGCTGGACTGAAACGAACATTCGGATCGGGTCGAGAAAAAGCCGGGGCGACGGTCGGGGGAAGTTCGATCGACTCAGAGCGCTCAGGGGGCGATCGACTCGAGAAACCGATCGAACGCGCCGCTTTCGGGGTGGACGTGGACGTAGGTCCCGAGCGACTCGTACTCGGTCAGGCCGTCATGGTCGCCGTCGATGCCGTCGCCGCGAACCGTCTCGAAGGCGAATCGCGCGTCGGCGTCGACGTCGGCGCTCGAGTAGTGGAACTCGTGGCCGCGGATCGTCTCGCCCGCGCCGGCGGTGAGAGTTCCCTCGACCGCCGCGAGTTCGACGTGATCGAGCGCCCGGTACCGATCGTACATCGTCACGTCCGCGGGCAGGATGCCGGCCATCTCGGCCCGTTCGCCATCGACGGTCGTCAGCGATCGGCTCATGGTCATCAACCCGCCGCACTCGCCAAGGACGGGGAGGCCCTCGCTCGCGCGGTCGCCGAGTTCCGCGAGCGTCCCCGCCGCCTCGAGTTCGGCCGCGTGGAGTTCCGGGTAGCCGCCGGGGAGGTAGACGCCGTCGCAGTCGGGGACCGGATCTCCGGCGACGGGCGAGAACGTCACGAGGGCGGCCCGCTCGCGGAACCGCTCGATCGTCGCCGGATACCGGAAGCAGAACGCGGCGTCGCTGGCGATCGCGACCGTCGCGTCGACCGGACCGGCTCTCTCGGCTGCCTCGGGCCGAACTTCGGGTTCGGCCGCGTCGCTCGCGGTCGCCGCCAGCCGGTCCGCGTCGATCGTCTCCGCGGCCTCCCGGAGCGCGTCCGTCGGGAGCGCCGCCTCCGCGCCCATCTCCAGTCCGAGATGTCGATCGGGGATCTCTAGATCCGAGGAGGGCGGAATCCGACCGAAGAACTCGAGGTCGTCCGGCAGGGCGTCGCGGATGCCCCGCTCGTGGCGGCCGCCGTGGGCGCGCTGGGCGACGATCCCCGCGACCTCGATGTCGCGCCCGATCGCCGCGGCGTACTCGCGAAAGCCGAGTGCGGTCGCCGCGACGCTCTCCATTCCGGCCTTGGCGTCGACGACGAGGACGACGGGCAGATCGAGCGCTTCCGCGACCATCGCGGTGCTCGAGCCGTCACCGTCGTACAGCCCCATCACACCCTCGACGACGCAGAGATCGCCGTCGCCGCGCTGGTAGTTACGACGAAGCCCGTCCTCGCCCTCGAGCCAGAGGTCGAGCGTTCGCGAGGGGCGGCCTGCGGTCGCCTCGTGGTGACTTGGATCGATGAAGTCCGGTCCGGCCTTCGCGGGTTGGACCGCGTAGCCGGCGTCGGCGAGCGCCCGCACGATCGACAGCGTCGCGACCGTCTTCCCGACGCCGGAACTGACGCCGCCGAGGACGAACCCCCTCATCGCCCACCTCCCGATTCCCGATCGCGGTCTCCGTCGCTCGCTCCGAGCGGATCGGCCCTTCCGCGTACAGTCATTGTCGTTGAGTTACGACAACTGAACTTGAATCCGTCGGTGATCTCGACGCCTCCTGTTTTTATCGGTGGTTCGAGAAGATACCAACACTCATGGTGGTCTACTCACATATTTTCCACATGAGCAGTTCACTGCGAATCATCGGCCTCGGGTTGCTCGGCATCGTCGCGCTCTGGGTCGCCCTCGAAATCGTCGCGATCGTCATCGGAGTGGTCTCGTGGATCGTGAGCACGCTCATCACGATCGTCGTTCTCGCCGTGGTATTGTACATCGGGTATCTCGTGGTTTCGTCGGTTCTCAGCTGATTCCGCGGCCTTCTGACCGGCAGGATCGGTTTGCGGTTCCCGACCGACCGCCGGTCCGGGACGCTCGCGTCCGTCGCGTGACTGTACGGAGTTGCGATTGATCTTGCCCACCGGCGAGCGGCGATCCGTGCCGCGATCGCGCAATCCTGATCCGCGATACCAACCCTCATTACCGAGTCGTTTACCTGCCCGAACCCGTTACGGGCATCAGTGCAATGACCGGGGAGCACGACCACGACGTCGAGTACCACCTCCGGGAAGCGCTGCGACACCTCGGGGAGGCACAGGAGAACGGAGAGCTACGAAAGACCAACGACGTCGCGATCGACCAAGTCTCGAATACGATCGCGTCGGTTCTCAACGAACACAACCAGGACGGTTCCTGAACCGAATTTTTGCGAGTGCGATCGATGACGGGGCGACTAGCGGTGTCTCGATCGAAACGACCGATCGCGTTCGGACGACTACGCGGTCTGAACGGGCTGGCGAACGGCGAGCACGACCAGATCGGAGAACGGCGTGTCATCCTTGCCGGTCCCACCGGCGTATTCGGATAACTCCGCGAGCGTGAACCGGTGGACTTCCTCGTCCTCGTGGGTCAGTTTCTCGAGCACCAGCGCCTCCAGATCGGGGTTCGCGCCGGTATCGAGCAGGAACTCGGCGATGTCGCCGGGCATCCGATCGAACGGCCGCGGGAGGACGAGCAGGTGCCGATCGCGGGCGGCCGAAGCGAGTCGATCCATGTCGACGTCGAGGTCCCCGCTCTTGTGGAGCGTGACGAACTCGGCGTCCTCCATCGGCGTCCGGGCGCGGCTGGCGGCCACTTGCAGCGAGGAGATGCCCGGGATCACCCGGATGGGTCGCGGATCGGCGTCCCGGCGATCGGCTACGCCTTCCACTGCATCCTGGACCTTCCCGACGAACTGGTAGCCCGAGTGGTTGGGGTCGCCCATCGCGACGGCGGTTCCAGACTCGCCGGCGGCTACGCGTTCGCCGAACTCCCGGAGCGCGTTGGCCTCGTCCTCGTACCCGCAGGTCAGCAGATCCGCGTCGGTCCGGTCCTCGACGAACTCCGTGACGGTTGTGAAGCCGACGACGACGTCCGCCTCGCGGAGCGCCCGCTCCCCGCGGGGCGTGAGGTACTCGAGGTTGCCGGGGCCGACGCCGACGGCGTAGACGGGGTCCCCGGCCGACTCGTCGATGTCGGGTTCCGGGCTCGCGGCGGCGAACGTCGCCGGATCCGGCCCGCTGTCGAGGTCGTAGTCGTCGGTCATCGCTCCTCGCCGCCGTCCGACTCGTCAGCGCCCCGACCCCGGTCCGCGCGCGTCTCGACGCCGAGATCCAGGTCGAGTTCGCCCGTCCGCACGTCCGTCGCGACGTGGATCAGTTCGTTCGTCAGGGCCGCGGCCAACCCGCTCCCGCCGCGCCGGCCGACGTTCGTGATCGCTGGCACGTCGTACGCCTCGCTGACCTCCCGGATGCGCTGGCGACTCTCCTCGGCCTTGACGAAGCCGACCGGCGTCGCGACGATCGCCGCGGGTCTGGTCCCGTTCTCGATGCAGTCCGCGAGCGCGAACGCCGCCGTCGGCGCGTTCCCGATCACGGCGATCGTGCCGTCGTAGACCCCCTGCCTGTCGAGTTCGAGCACCGACGCCGCGGTCCGGGTCATGCCGGTTTCCTTCGCGAGTTCGGCGCCGTTGCCGATCGCCTTGCGCTTCTCGCAGTCGTGCCCGCGAGACGTGATCCCTGCCATCGACATCGTGATGTCGGTCACGATCGTCGCTTCGTCGAGCACGGCACGAGCGCCGGCGCGGACGGGGGCGTCTTCGTCAGCTCCGATCTCGTCGCTTCCGGTGAACTCGAGCAGGTGCTGGAACTCGATGTCGCCCATCGAGTGGACCGACTTCTGCCGAATCCGATCGGCCAGCGTCTCGTCCGGGACGAACTGCCGGACGATGTCCATGCTCGTCTCGGCGATCTCCATGGCGTTCTGCGTCGTCGCGCCCAGATCGGCGTACTCCCGATCGAACTCTCGCTTCTCGTCGGTCCGCCCACCGTCGACCCGCTGGCCGTCGGACCGCTGCGCGCCGTCAGTCATCGGTCGCCACCTCCGCGCCGACGGCCTCGTTGGTCGTTCTGGCCTCCAGATCGCCCTCGACTTCGAGGTTCAGGTCGCGCAGCCGATCGACGGTCTCGTCGTCGGCGTCCCAAAGGTCGCGATCGATCGCCTCGAGCAGCGTCTCGGTGATGGACTCCAGCGCCCACGGGTTGACCTCCCGCATCCAGTCCTGTCGATCGGCGTCGAAGGCGAACTTCGCGGCGACCTCCGCCCAGAGCGCATCCGAAACGACGCCCGTCGTGGCGTCCCACCCGAGCGTTACGTCGACCGTCGTCGAGAGGTCGCCGGCGCCCTTGTAGCCGTGGTCCTCCATCGACTCGAGCCAGTCGGGGTTCAGGACGCGGGCACGCATCGCCTTGCGGACTTTCTCCTCGTTCGTGTAGACCGAGACGTTGTCCGGATCCGACGAGTCGCCGACGTAGGAGGCCGGTTCCTCGCCCGAGACCTCGGCCACCGCGGAGATGAAGCCGCCGTGGAAGGCGTACCAGTCCGAGGAGTCGAACTCGTCTTGCTCCATCGTGTCCTCGAGCTTCACGGTGGCGTCGACGCTCGAGAGTCGGCGCTCGAAAGCGCCGTGAGCGTCCGAAACTCGTCCTCGTGAACCCATCGCGTAGCCGCCCCACTGGACGTAGATCGAGGCGAGGTCCGATCGATCGTCCCAGTTGCCCTCGTCGACGGCCTTGTTCGTCCCGGCGCCGTAGCCGCCGGGTTTGGTGGTGAAGACGCGGTGTTTCGCGGCTTTGCGGGCCGCTTTCTCGTCCAGACCGTCGGCCTCCAGTTCCGCTCGCTCCTCCTCGACGTGCTTTTTCACGTAGTTCATCTCGTGGGGTTCGTCGAGGTCGACGACGGCCTCGACGGCGTCGTGGACGACGCCCGCCGCGGCGGGGAAGGCATCCCGAAACAGCCCCGAGACGCGGGTCGTCACGTCGATCCGTGGCCGATCGAGTTCCTCCAGCGGGATCGGTTCGACGCCGTCGATCCGGCCCGCATCGGTCCACTCGGGTTCGACGCCCATCATCGCGAGCACCTGGGCGATCGTCTCACCTCGTGTCCGAACCGTCGGGGTGCCCCAGGCGACGACGCCAATCTCCTCGGGGTACGCCTCGTTGTCGGCGTAATGCCGCTCCAGAACTCCTTCGGCGACCTCCTTTCCGACCTGCCAGGCGGGTTTAGCGGGAATCTTCCGCGGGTCCAGCGTGTAGAAGTTCCGTCCGGTCGGCAGCAGGTCGACGCCGCCGCGGGTCGGCGCGCCGGAGCCACCCGGCGGCACGTACTCGCCCGAGAGCGCGTCCGCCGTTCTGGGAATCTCGTTCTCGGCACCCTGCACCCGCGGCTGGGCCTCCTCGCAGATGTACGCGAGCACCTCCCGCAGGTCGTCGTGGGCGCCCGATTTCGCCCGCGCGTCACCGATCGTCTCCAGGTCGACGACGAGCAAATTCATGTTCACCTCACCGTCAGACCTCGTCTGACGAGCCTCGTCCTCGCGACGTTCGGACGAGACGTCGTCCGGCCCCGCCTCTCGTTCCGACTCGGGCACGTCGAAGTCGTGCTCGGCGAGCGTCTCGACCAGTTCGAGGCTCGTCTCGTGGACGACGTCGGCGGCTTCGGCGTAGGTCATGCCCAGGGCCTCGTCGTACTCACCGGGCGACTCGAGCATCGTCTCGTAGTCGACGCCGAGGGCTCCGGCCACGCTCTCGCGCAGGCTCGGCGCGCCGGGGTTCTCGAGTCGCGTGAGGGCGACGAGGTACTCGATCAATCGATCGCCCGCCGGCGGTTCGGACATCGTGTGCAGTCCCAGCCGGATCTGGGTCGTCTTAACGTCGGTGAGGTACTCGTGGATCCGCTCGACGAGTTCATCGGCGTCGACGTCGTCGCCCTTGACCTCGCCCTCCGCGAGCGTTGAGCCAGCCTCGTCCGGGCCGCGAACGTCGGCCTTCTGGTCGATCGTCCCCGCGATCCCCAACTCGACCGCGAGATCCAGTTCCTCGACCGTCTCGCGGAGCAGGATCTCCAGGTGTTCGCCGTCGTCGGCGCGGGCGTCCTCCATCCCGGCCTCGCGGTACTGGTTCGCGAGTTCCTCGAGTTCCGCGAGTTCGTCGTAGGTGCCCGCCGATCGCATGACGGGCGTGAGGTAGTCGACGATCGCCGCGTACGAGCGGCGCTTGGCCTGCGTCCCCTCGCCGGGGTTGTTGACGATGTAGGGGTAGACGTTCGGGAGGTCGTCGACCAACCGATCGGGCGCGCTCTCGCCGTTTAGGCCGACGGTCTTGCCGGGAAGCCACTCGAGGCTGCCGTGGGTGCCCAGGTGGACGACCGCGTCGGCCTCGAACGTATTCCGGAGCCAGCCGTAGAACGCGTAGTAGTCGTGGGGCGGCTGCAGGTCCGAGTCGTGGTAGACCTTCGAGGGGTCCATCCCGAATCCGCGCGGGGGCTGGACGGTGACGAGGACGTTCCCGAATTCGACCCCTGGAATCGCGAAGGGCCGGTCGGGCGCTTCGCCCCACTCCTCGATAACGTTCTCCCGGAACCGATCGTCGGTCGCCGAGAACCACTCCCCGTACGTCTCGGGAGAGACCACGTCGACGGACAGCCCTCGGACGTCCTCTGGCGCGACCCAGCGATCGTCGAGGGTGAGTTGCGACGTGAGTTTCTCGACGAGTGTCTGGCCGCCGTCGGGCATCTCGTCGTCGAGGTCGTAGCCGCGGGCGTCGAGTTCCGCGAGCAGGTTGACCGTCGACTCCGGACTGTCGAGGCCGAACGCCGTGCCGATCCCGTCGTCGCTCGGCGGGTAGTTGTGCAGGACGACGGCGACCTTCTTGTCCTCGTTCGGCGCGTGGCGCAGTTTCGCCCAGTTCACGGCGAGGCGGGTCGCGTGGTCGATCCGGTCCTCGATCGGGAAGTGGTGTTTCGGCGCGGAGCCGATACCGGCCTCGTCGTCCGTTCGCTCCTTGCCGGAAATCGGATGCGTGATGACGTTGCCGTCGAACTCCGGCAGGGCGACCGAAAGCGCGAGTTCGAAGCCCATCACGCCGGTCTCGCTCGACTCGTAGCGCGATCGCGATCGCATGGTCGTGATCGTCTGGATCACGGGCACGCCGAGGCGATCGAGGAAGACGTCCTCCGCAGAATCTCCCTCGTCGCTCGCCGAGCGGCCGCGCTCGTCCATCGACAGGGAGAACATGAACGAGGAGAGCACGGCGTCGACGATCGGCTGGCCCGCATCGTCCAGGAGCCAGTTGTCCGTCACCCACTCCGCATCTTCTTGCTCGTCGGTGTCAGTGGCGGGATTGCAGAAGATCGGCAGCGCGTTCGCGCCCTGCGCCTCCAGCGCTCGGACCTGCGCGTCGACGTACCGGGTGTTCTCGTGGGTCCAGTGGGATTCGTAAAACCAGATCGCGATCGTCGGTTTCCCGGGGTCGTGGGTCTCGAGCAGGCCCTCGTACTCGATTCCGGGGTAGTCGGGGTGGTAGACGCCCTCGGTCGGCAGTTCCGCCGGATCGCCGTACTCCCCGTCGCGGTCCGCGTACTCGGCGAGAAGGAACCGACAGCAGTTTTCGACGTTGATCGTCCCGCCTTTCTCCAGGTATTCGTAGACGCGATCGCGGTGCCCCGCGGAGACGGTCGTGTCCTCGAACGCGAACGCGTCCCCGGTGGACTTGACGATCAGCGGGACGCCAGCCTCCTCGAGCGCGCCGGTCGCGTAGTCGTACCCCGGCATGCTGTCCTCGGCGCCGTGCAGCCAGAAGATCGCCGCCGCGGCGTCCCGCAGTTCGTCGACGAACGATTCGATCGCGGCCTCGTCGTCCAGGTCGCTCTCCGATCGAACGACCAGGTCGACGTCCCCGAGTCGCTCGGCGGCCCGCCCGATCGAGCCGAGCTCGTTCTCGGTCGCCGTGTAGATGCCGATCTGTGTCATCGATTTTTTAAACCTCTATTGTATTAGAGCAACTATGGTTGCATACGCCGGGGGCAAAAAGCTATCGTCGCTCCCCTTTCCGGCGATCGTCGGACAACCGGAGCTAAAGCGGGTGTTGCTGGCCGTCGCGGTCGACGACGGGCTCGACGGCGCCCTGATCGTAGGCGAGAAGGGAACCGCGAAGTCGACCGCCGTTCGGGGGCTCGTGGAGCTCCTGCCCGACCAGCGAGCGATCGCGGACTGTCGGTACGGCTGTTCGCTGGACGATCCGAGCCTGCAGTGTGGGGACTGCCGTGAACGGGACGCCGAGGACGCGCCCGTCGAGACGCGGCCCGTCCCGCTCGTGACGCTCCCGCTGGGCGCGACCCGCGATCGGGTCGTCGGGACGCTCTCGGTCTCGGACGCCCTCGCGGGGGAGGCGGAGTTCGATCCCGGCTTACTGGCCCGCGCGCACCGCGGCGTACTCTACGTCGACGAGGTCAACCTGCTGGACGACCACCTCGTCGACGTGCTCCTGGACGCCGCCGCCTCCGGCGTCAACACCGTCGAACGCGACGGCGTCAGCGTCTCCCACCCGGCGAACTTCACGCTGATCGGCACCATGAACCCCGAGGAGGGTGACCTCCGGCCCCAGCTTCGCGATCGGTTCGCCCTCCAAGCCACCGTCGCCGGTTGCCGAGAGATCGACGACCGCGTCGAGATCGTCGATCGGGCGCTCGGAGACGTGGACGGGGCCGAAGACGGAACCGCGAACGCCGATCCGGCCGCGGCGTACGCGGATGAGATCGCCGCGCTCCGCGAGGACCTCGCCGACGCGCGGGACCGACGGCCCTCGGTCGCCCTCCCGATCGACTGCAAGGAGGAGATCGCCCGCCTCTGTCTCGACGCCGGGATCGACGGGCACCGCGGGGACATCGCTACGGCGCGAACGGCGATGGCGATCGCCGCGCTCGAGGGCCGGACGACGGTGATCGAGTCGGACGTCCGCGAGGCGGCCGCCTATGCGCTCTCACACCGTCTCCGGAGCGATCCGTTCGAGGAGGAGCCGGATTTGGACGAGCTGCTCGACGAGCGCTTCGACGACGCGGCGGAGGGAAACGAGGACGAGAACGAGAACGGAGACGACGGTGAATCGGCGGGCGAATCGAACGAACGCGAGTGTGAGGCCGGTGAACCCGTCGATCGCGATGCGGCCGACGGTGACGACGGCTCGGGCGACGGAGACGCCGATCCGGACCGATCGCTCGACCGGTCCGAGCCCGAACCGTCCGATTCCGACGACGGGGACACCGGCGATCGATCGGGCGGAACCGGCGACGGCCGACCCGCGGATGGAAACCCGGCGCCCGCGGAAGCGGGTGGTGACGGCTTCGAGGGGGACGAAGGGGACGAGAGGAACGATGGGAACCAATCGAGCGACGCCGAGTCGAACGAACCCGCTCGGCCGCTCGTTCCCGGCCAGCGGCGCGCCGGGATCGGCGAGGCGCGGGCACCCGATCTCGAGACGTCGAAACTCGACGACGGCGCCGGAACGAAGGCCAGCGGGTCGCGGGCGCCGACGACGCCGAGCGTCGACAACCGCGGCGCTCGCGTCCGGACGGAACCCGCCGCGGGAGACGGGCCGATCGACGCCGCCGCGTCGGTGCGATCGGCGGCGGCCCGCGGCCGGAACCGCGTCGAGAAGCGGGACCTCAGACGGGCCGTCCGCGCCGGCGAGACGTCGGTGACGATCGTCTTCGCGGTCGACGCCAGCGCCTCGATGCGGCCGGCGATGCACACCGCCAAGGGCGTCGTCCTCGACCTCTTGCGGGACAGTTACGAACGGCGCGACGAGGTCGCTTTCGTCGCGTTCGCGGGCAAGGGCGCCGAGGTGCTGTTGCCGCCTACGGACAGCGTCTCGCTGGCCGCGCGCCACCTCAAGGACCTCCCGACGGGCGATCGGACGCCGCTTCCGGCGGGACTCGAAACCGCAAGGCGGGTGGTCGATCGGGCGGAGACGGACGCCGCGGTCGTCGTGGTCGTCACCGACGGCCGGGCGAACGTCGCCGACGGGAGTCCGACGGCGGCGACCCGCCGCGCTGCTCGGCGCCTCGCGGGGTCCCAGACGTCGGTGATCGTCGTCGACGCGGGCGCCGACTCCCGAGCCGGCCTGTCGGAACTGATAGCCGGCGAGGCCGACGGCGAACTGGTCGACCTCGCGTCGCTGTCGGTCGAGCGGGTCCGCGCGGCGGCCGATCGCGTCGCGTCGAACGACTAACGCCCGTCCGAGATCGCAGAGTGCACGTCCGGAGTTTCACCAGTTATCCGCGTGACAGCTCTGCGACGACGGATCGGCAGCCATTTGACCACCCTCACACGTTATCCGACGAGATGCCTGACGAGGGGGACGAACCACGTACCGGGAACGCCGACGCCGCGGGCACCCGCGACGTCAGCGACGACATCGAGTACGGAATCGACGATCGGCCGCCGATCGACGAGTCGGTGGTGCTCGGCGTCCAGCACTACCTGACGATGGTCGGGGCGAACATCGCCGTGCCGCTGATTCTGGCGGACGCGATGGGGATGATGGAGTACCCCGAGGTCACCGCCCAGTTCGTCGGCACCTTTTTCGTCGTCTCCGGGATCGCGACGCTGGCGCAGACGACGTTCGGAAACCGCTATCCGATCGTCCAGGGGGCGCCGTTCTCGATGCTCGCGCCGGCGTTGGCGATCGTGATCGTCGTTACGAACGGCGACACCGGTGGTAACTGGCAGGACGCCTTGCTCCAGTTACAGGGGGCGATCATCGTCGCCGCGACGGTGCAGGTGGCGATGGGATACTTCGGCCTCGTCGGAAGATTACGACGTTTCCTCTCGCCCGTTGTCATCGCCCCGACGATCGCCCTGATCGGGCTGGCGCTGTTCGACGCGCCCCAGATCACGGGCCCAAACCAGAGCTGGTGGCTCCTGGGGCTGACGCTGGGACTCATTCTGCTGTTCTCGCAGTACCTCGACGTCAAACACCGCGCGTTCCAGCTGTACCCGGTGATCCTGGCGCTCGTGATCGCCTGGGTCGTCGCCGCGGCGCTGTCGGTGACCGGGACGATCGGCGACACGCATCCGGGATACGTCGCGCTCGGCGACGTCGCCGAGGCGCAGCCGTTCCTGCTGATCTATCCGTTCCAGTGGGGAACGCCCGAGATTACGGCGGCGTTCGTCGTCGGCATGTTCGCGGGCGTGCTCGCCTCGATCGTCGAGAGCGTCGGCGACTACTACGCCGTGGCCAACCTGACCGGTTCCGCGGCGCCCAGCGAGAAACGGATCAACCACGGCATCGGCATGGAGGGGCTGATGAACGTCTTCTCCGGGATCATGGGCACCGGCGGCTCGACCTCCTACTCCGAGAACATCGGCGCGATCGGCCTGACCGGCGTGGCGTCGCGGTACGTCGTCCAGATCGGCGCCGTCGTCATGCTGGTGTTCGGCTTCGTCGGCTACTTCGGCCAGCTGGTCGCGACGATTCCGGATCCGATCGTCGGCGGCCTGTTCATCGCCATGTTCGCCCAGATCGTCGCCGTCGGCGTCTCGAACCTCCGACACGTCGACCTCGACTCCTCACGAAACGTCTTCATCATCGGGTTCGCGCTGTTCGTCGGGTTGGCGATCCCGGCGTACATGGGAAACTTCGAGAGCACGCTCGCGTTCCGCGACGCGGTCGGCCTCGAGGCCGCCCTGTCGACGCTGCCGGTCTGGCTCGAGGCCGCCGCACGGGTCGCCGTCGACACGGTGTACATCGTCGGTTCGACCGGCATGGCCGTCGGCGGCCTCGCGGCGGTCGTCCTCGACAACACGATTCCGGGCACTCGCGAAGAGCGCGGGCTGGCCGAGTGGGAGCGAATCACCGAAGACGAGTCCGAATTCAGCACCTTCTGGGAACGCTGGGTGGGGACCGACGTCGACGCTCGCGGCGACACCTGACCGGGTATTCCGTAGGCACTGATCGGGACGGCCACCGGCGGCGAACCCCCCGATCGCGCCAACCGAAACGCAACCCGGCGAACTTTAGGTCTCCGACCCCCAGAACAGTGAGATGCCAGAACTTACGCGCGAAAACGGTACCATCTGGTACGAGACGACGGGCGACGGATCACCGCTCGTCTTCGTCCACGGCGGCTGGATGAACGGCGAGGCGTGGGCCCCGCAGGTCGATCGGTTCGCCGACGAGTACCGGGTCGTCACGCTCGACGTCCGGGGTCACGGCAAGACGGGCCCGACCGAGCCGGATCGATACTCGATCGAACTCTTCGCCGACGACCTCGAGGCGCTGCTCGGCCACCTCGACCTCGAGGACCCGGTTCTCTGCGGGCTCTCGCTGGGATCGATGATCGTCCAGGAGTACCTGTCCCGACACCCTAATCGGGCTTCGGGCGCGATCCTGGGCGGCGCGATCCGGTCGCTGCCGCCGATCGATCTGCCGCCGGGGGTCAAATCGGCCGCGTCGCCGCTGCCGCTGCTCTCGACCTCGCTCGCGATGACGGGGCCGAAGACGACCTTTCGAACGATGCTCGGCTCCATCCGGACGACGACGGGCAAGCCGTGGCTAGCGTGTACGCCCGAGGTTCGCGAAACCGCGCTGGACGCCGTCGGCGACGTGTCGCGATCCGAGTTCCGGAAGGTGTTCGGGGCGCTCTATCGGTACGAGCCGCCGGCGCTCGATCGCGTGGCGACGCCGACGCTCGTGATCCACGGCGCCCACGAGGCCCCGCTCGTGAAGAAGCAGGGCCGGCGGGTCGCGGCGACCGTCGCCGACGGCACCTGGCTGACGATCGACGGGGCGGCCCACCTCGTCAACCAGGATCGTCCGGAAGCGTTCAACGACGCCAGTACGGCGTTCCTCGACGATCGCGTCGGTGCGTGATCGCCCGCGTACCGGTACGCACCCGTCCGTTTTCGGGCCGATCGAATCGATCGGTCTCCGCCTCGCCCAAAGTGTGTTGGAGCCGAATAGAAGGTTCCCGACGTGTTAGGGCGGGGTGACACTCGGAACTGCGCGGATCCGTCGGCCACGGAACGTCCTTCCGGCGATCGATCCGTCGCGCGTCGAGTAACCAATGAGTAGCCAATCACCGCACTCCGACGACGCCGACGCGACGTCGATCAACGAGCACTGGGCGACCATCTCGCAGCACGTGATCAACAGTTACGTCGAGGCCAACAACGCCGTGTTGGCGGCGATGGGGCTGACACCGTCCGCGTCGACAGCGTCCCCGTCGCGGGACGCGTCAACGTCGACGCCCACGCCGGTTTCTGCGGTCGCGTACGGCGACGAACAGTGGACGACGGAGCGATCGACGGACGACCTCGACGAGCTCGGCGTCGGCGACGTCGTCCGGTTCGGGAAGCCGATCACGGAGGCCGACGTCTCTGCGTTCGCGCAGGTCAGCGGCGATACGAACCGCCTCCACCTCGAGGACGAGTTCGCCGAGGAAACCCGATTCGGCGGGCGTATCGCCCACGGAACGCTCGTCGGCGGGACGATCAGCGCCGCGCTGGCCCGGTTCCCAGGAACCACGATCTACCTCTCGCAGGACCTCGAGTTCCTCGCGCCGGTCGACATCGACGACGAGGTCACCGCCGAGTGCGAGATCGTCGAGATGCTCGGCGACGACCAGTACCGGGTCCGAACGACCGTGACGAGCGACGACGAGACCGTCGTCGACGGCGAGGCGGTCGTCATGATCACGGACTCGCCCGCCGCGGACGAGTAGTCGGCGCGAGCCGACCGACCCCACCGCGGACGTCGGAGGTGGTCACCCTGCCAGTCACGATCGTCTGCGCGAACTGCGAGCACGAACACCGGATTCCGGAGCGGCCGCTCGATCGGGATCGCGGCGGAACCGTCTGTCCCGCCTGCGGCGAGCGCGGGTATGCGGTTCGACACGCCGGGCTTCAGTGGCATCCGTGATCGCCCGCCGGACCGCGTTCGTCCACGAGGTCGATCGCGGCGTTCGATTTTGGAAACCCTGCACGGACTTCTTGGTGCTACTGCTCGTATGGGACGACGATGACGGATCGGACCGATCCGCTCGCGGTGCGCCCCAGAACCGACGCCGAGCGGGACGCGTTCGCCGCTGCGACGCGGTACGCCGACGCGAACGGCCTCGAGCCCCCGCCCGAACGCGCGTATCTCGCGGCGCTCCCGATCGCGCGATCGATCGTTTCCCGACGGCTGGTTCGCGGCCTGCTCCGCGGCGATCCCCACGCGCTGTCCGAATCGACGATCCGCGCCGTCGACGACGCGGCGGCCGCGATCCGCGCCGCGCTCCCCCGGTCCGAAGACGCGGACGAGCCGCCCCTCGAGTCGCGGGTTCCGGACGCGTGCGATCGAATCGCAGTACTGCCGATGCCGGACTCCGAAACCGTCGTGGCCGCGCCGATCGACGGGCGCTACGGCTACGATCGACTGCGTCTCGCGGAGCCGATCCGTCTGGCGACAGCCGACGGAGTCCGGACGCTCGCCCACCCGACCGAACTCGTTCCCCCGCTCCGACGAGCGGGCGCGTTCTGCGACGATGCGCAGGCGGATCGGATCGAACGCGAACTGGCCGAGAGCACCGCGAACCTCGCGCTGGCTCGCGCGGTTCACCGGATCCACGCGGCCGAATTCGAGCCCGGCGAGCCAGTCCTTGGCCTCGCTTCGAGGGTGGGCGGCGGCGCCGACTCGATCGTCGATCGCATCCCCGCCGCCGACGCTCCCGCCGCGCTCGAGCGACTCGTGACCGACGGCCACCCGCTGCACCCGAGCGCGAAGATCCGCTGCGGCATGTCGGCGACGGACGGGCTGACGTACGCTCCGGAGTGTACGGACGCGATCGACGTTCACTTCGTCGCCGTCCGCGCCGATCGGGCGCGGGAGACGTCGATCGACGATCGGTCGCTCACAGATCGGCTCTACGCGGCGTTCGACGGGCTCGGCGAGGCGGTCTCGCGGACGGTCCCGTCCGACGCGGACGAGTACGTGGCGATTCCCGTTCACCCGTGGCAGTTCTACCACGAGATCCTCGATCGGTACGACGACCGACGGCGGGACGAAACGGTCGTTCCGATTCCGGGGTACACGCGGCCGGCGACGCCGCTGCTCAACCTCCGAACCGTCGTGCCGTTCCGGGGCGACGAGACCGAGGACGGCGAGACCAGTGAGGCGCCGCCCCACTGCAAACTCGCGATCGGCGTCCAGTTGACCAACGTCGAGCGGACGGTCTCCCCGCAGGCGGTCCACAACGGTCCGCGCGCGACGCGACTGCTCGACGCGATCGCCGCCGAGGAGGCGTTTTCGACCCTCGGCTTCCTCGCGGAACCCGCGGGGACCTGCTACTACCCGCCCGGCGGCCCCCACGTCGAGGGCGAGGCGTACCACGACGTCCGGCACCTCTCCGCGTTGCTCCGATCGAATCCCCGAAATCACCGCTTCGCCGGCGACGATCGACGCGTCGTTCCGGCCGCCGCGCTCGTCGCGAATTCACCCCCGACGGGGGTCCCCCTGGTCCGCGAGGCCGTCGATCGGTACGCGGCGGCGACCGAGACGACTGCTCTCGCGGACGGGGCGCGATCCTTCGTCACCGCGTACGTCGAGGCCGTCGTTCCCGATCAACTCCGTCTGCTCTCGGCGTACGGCATCGCGCTCGAATCACACCTCCAGAACAGCTACGTGGTCTTCGAGGGCGGTCGGCCGGTCGCGACGCTCGTCCGCGACTTCGGCGGCATCCGCGTCCACGAGGGCCGGTTGGCCGATCGGGGGCTGTCGATGGGTATCTACCCGAACTCCGACCTCGAGGCCGACGGCGAGCGGGACCTCTACTGGAAGCTCTACTACGCGCTGTTTCAGAACCACCTGACCGAACTGTTCGTCGCGCTGATCGAGTCGACGCCGCTCGAAGCCGACGACTGCTGGGCGATCGTTCGCGAGCGCTGCCGCTCGGCCTTCGACGCGGTCCGCAGCGACGGGTCGGTCCCGGAGGCGCGGGTCGATCGGGACGAGACCGCGCTGTTCGCCGATCCGGCGACGCACAAGGCGCTGACGACGATGCGACTGGAGGGAAAGCGTCACGAGTACGCCACCAGTCCGGTGTCGAACCCGCTTGCGGGCCGATCGGGATCCCGATAATTAGGGCTCGAACTCCACTCCCGTTACATCCTCGAACGTTCGCGTCGGATCGACGGGTTCGGTGAACACCAACGTGTATCCGTCCGGATCGGCGATCACGACCTCGCGCGTATTGTGCGCGGTTTCGGATGGCCCCTCGACGATCGTGTCAGCCTGTTTCGCCCGCTCGGCGATGTCGGCGACGGTCTCGCTCTCGACGGTGAAGTAGATGTCTACGCCGCGTCCCTGCCCATCGGGATCGATCTCGGCCTCGCTCGGGACGAGCAGGATGTCGGCGTACTTCCGATAGCGAAGGTGGGTGAGACCCGGCATCTGGAAGATGATCCCGAAACCGAGGACGTCCCGGTACCACTCGGTCGACTGCGTGACGTCGGAAACCTCGAGGCGATCGAACATCGGCATCGGATAGATTTCGTCGTCGGAATTCATCGTGCGTTCTCCGCCGCGGAATCGGGTTCAGCCGGCGTCCGCTCGAGTTCCGAACCGATCGGTCGTTCGTGCGTCGTCCGGCCCTTCAGGACCGGAAACTGGATGGATAGTTGCATTTCTTCGTGAAGGTCGCAGCGGTGCATTCGCTCCCCGTGTGGGAGCCTCGATTCTGTGAGGTTGGCGCTTGACCCCACTCTACGTGGACGTGCGTAGTGCGGAGAAAACGGAAAATGCGAACGGACGTTACAGCATCATCGTACCCGGTAGTCACTCGCAGTCATAAATATTCCTGCCGATGGTGTGCGACGCGTTAGTTCATCACCAGGTGCGAAAGCTACCGATCTGCGGTGCGATCCGGCGGGGAACCTGTGGATTCCGATATTCCACGACCAGCCACGAACCGTAGCGAACGGCTATCGGGACCGGACGGTCGGACTACTGGACCGGGTTCGACCTGTTCTTCCTGTGCCGATTCGGCCTAGGGGTCCACGCGAAGCGGGCGAACGCCCGACGGAACTCGGCCGCGCTAGTCGGACGACGTACTATCGTCACGGCGGCGGCCTGCGACGGAGCCGACGGCCGTGGATATCAGCCCGAAGAGGGTTTTCGGTGACAACACGGTGCGAAGAGAGGTCGGGCCGGGCGGCGGTGGTATCTGGTGGCGTTCGTCCCCGGTTGCCGCGCGACGGGCCAGTTCCAGACGCAGGCTCTCCTCTCCGCGGGCCATCGCCCACTGGTGATTCGCCTCGAAGACGGGACGCAACAGGAACGAGAATCGGCGCAGTAGCGGCTTCTCGGCGCGCACCCGCCACTCGTAGGTCACCGCTACCTGGTCGCCGTCCTGGCGCAGCGTCCACTCCCCTCGTCCGACGAAATCGCCCTGCGCCTCAAGGGCGAATCCGTGCGGGTAGTCGGATTCCGTGACGCGAAAATCCCAGCGCAGCGTGTAGGGCAGCCACCCCGTCGTATACAATGAAACCTCCTTGCCGATACCGTCCTCGTCGCCCGGCTTCGTCAACTGCGCGTCGAGGTACACGGAGGGCCACCAGCGCGGCAGGTCTGTGGGGTCCGAGAGGACGTCGGCGACTTCCTCCACGGTCCCCTGCACGCGCCAGCGAGTGACGAAGTGGTACTCCGTCGCGCTCGTCGACGGCGCGTTCGACCGCCCCGGTCGCACCCGCTGGAGAATCCGCGCGAGAGACCGCAACGTCATGCGTCGGTTCCGGCTTCGTTTCGATACGCGAACGCGACGAGTCCGAGTATCCGGAGCGGGCCGCCGATGAAGAGCCAGCTCGTGGAGCGACTCCGGTCGAAATCCGTGCGCGCGGCGACGACGGCGAGCATCAGGGCGATGGGAACGGCCAGGGCCTGCAGGAGATATCGAGTCCCGTTCATCACTCGCGCGGTGAGCGTCGAGAGCGTCCGCGGCCGGCCGGCCGTCATTCGCTCGGGGGCGACTGTCATCATCGGAGTACTAACACCCGTTTGAGTGCCGAGGGAGACTGTAACTATGGTAATCGAGAGACGACGGGATCTCATAAATCTGGCGACGGCTCGAGTACTCACGCGACGGCTACGGCCGATCGGTAGCTGTTCGACGTACAGGGTGACTCGCCGAAGTGCCGTAGAGCCGCCGAAATCGATCGCGATCGGTCCCGCCGCCGGGGGCGACCGAACCCGAACCCGGCGAGTACGCGGCCGTCACTTTTGCGGATTCGGAGCAAACGATCACCCATGAGCGAACTCTGGCATCGTCTTCAGCACGTCTGCGACAGTCTCGATCCGGGGACGGTGCTGGTCACGCCCGTCTCGGAGCGATCGTTCGAGATCGAGGCGGTCGACGAGGACCGGATCGCAGTCCGGTTTCGGGACAGCGGCGAGGACCGATCGCTCCGCCAGGCGCAGTTCGACGTGTTGATCGATCGTCTCGACGACGGCCCGCTCTCGATCGACGCGCTCCCGCCGGGCGTCGAACCGTACGCGGCCGTGTTGAGCCTCTCGGAGGAGTTCGGCTCCGACGGCGAGACGCTCTCCCGAGACGACGAGGCGACCGCGGGAGAGAGCCCGCACCTCGTGCCGCCCGAGGAGGCGCGGACCAGACCCGAGCGCGTCCACGACGACGCCGTGTTGCTCGCCGACCTGCTCGATCGACTGGACGCCGACGCGGACGATCTGCCGGCGCTCGACACCGAGACGCTGACCGACCTGTACGTGCTCCTCTCGGACGTCCAGCGCGGCGCCGATCGGCTCAGACGCGGCGCGAGAGAGCCCCTGCTCGATCGACTCGGCCCCGAGCAACGGCTGCACGGGCGGTTCGGGACGATCCGGCGAACCACCCGCGAGCGGCGGCACCCCAAAGACGACGAGGTCGTCCTGGACGCGCTCGACGAGCACGGCATCCCGCACGAGTGGGTCCTCGGCGTCGATCGAGAGAAGTTAGACGTCGTTCTGGCGGCGACGGATCTGGACGAGGACGCGGTCTACGACGTCGACGAACAGGTGTACGTCCAGAAGACGGGCGTCGACGAGGGCGAGAAGGTCTCTCGGCTGCAGGGGCTGGCCGATCGGCTCGCCGACGCCGACGTGGACGAGGGTCTCCACGAGGAACTGGCCGATCTCGAGCAGCGAATCGACGAGGCGCTTTCGGCCGGCTGATCCGGCCGTCGTCCCGATCGGCCGCAGCGCGCGCCTCACCGCTCAGGCTCGGTCGAACGCGGCCGCCAGATCCGTCTCGATCACCTCGACCTTGCTCCGATCGTACAGCGCCGCAGCCGGGTGAAACGACGGCACGACGAGCCGTCCCTCCCGTTCGATCTCCCGGCCGTGCAGGTCGGTGATCGTCTCGTCGGTATCGAGGATCTGCCGCGCCGCGAAACTCCCGAGCGGGACGAGCACCGCGGGATCGACGCGATCGATCTCGGCCTCGAGCACGGGCCACCACCCCTCGATCTCGGCGACGTGCGGATCGCGGTTCTCCGGCGGCCGGACCTTCACGAGGTTCGTGATGTACAGGTCCCCCCGATCGTGGTCGATCGTCTCGAGCGCGCGGTCCAGCTGCGCGCCGGCCTGGCCGACGAAGGGTTCGCCCTGGGCGACCTCCTGTTTGCCCGGCGCTTCGCCGACGAGCACCACGTCCGCGGACAGCGGCCCGCGACCGGGGACGAATCGCTCGGGATCGCGGTGCTCGTCCGGGACCGTCTCGAGTGCGCCGGCGAACTCGGTCTCGAACGTCCAATCGAGGTCTCGATCGCTCATCGTGCGGGCGTACAATCGTGACGGGGAACACCCTTTCCCCTACGTGTTCATCCCCGGCCGTCGGCTGTGTGACTTCTCGGGGGCACACTCGCACCGATTCGATCCGGCTTCGGATAGCGACCTTCTCAGCCGTTCGTCGTCGTATTTTCTGCCGCCGGTTCCACGTCGGCAGTGAGGAGGTCAACGCCGAGTGCGATGAACGCGAGGTAGAGCGGCGCTTCGATCCCTACTGCCGGTACTCCGACGAGAACGAGTGGACTGAGGACGAACACGGCCGGGAGAGTCACGGCGAACAGCCCGGCCGATAGCCGGCTCGCGTTCGTCCTCGTCCAGAGGACGATTCCGTAAAGCGAGCCGAAAATCCGTATCCCGAAGGACGCGGCGCTGACGAGGGTCGCCACCGGCGAGATCGGGATTCCGAACAGTCCACGAGTTATTCCCAGCACGACGATCGTGCCCGCATAGCTCATCACCGACACGGCCAGCGCAACGGCGACGCCCCGTCCGGCGTTTCCGTACCTGGGTCCGTATCGAGCGTGGCCTCCCGCTAACGCGACTACCAGCAGGGCGTAGCCGATCGGCGTTATCCGGCTAATTGCTCCGGGATCGATACCGGTCCAGCTCGGCTGATCGAGAGGCTAGCTAGGACGAGCCCGCCGATGATCCCCGCGAGGCCCGCGAGTTTCAGTCGCCGCGGCGTCCGCCATGTCGTAGGGAACACGTGAATCGGGTCCGCTCGGTTCGATGACATCGGCTCAGCCCTCGCCCCCTCCGAAGCGCGGGGCGCCGATAGCAAGGGAAGGACAGCCGCCAGACCGGCGAGTGTGCACACCCCTTAAATACGGATGCCGGCGGCATCCAGGGATCGAACGAAACGGGCGAAATCATCGGATGTGACGTCGATAGAACGCCGGCTACGGGTTACGGATGCACACCGACTCGAAGGCGCGGCGTGGTACCGGAAGCAGCCGAGCACTCCTGCTGTCCGCTCTTGCCGAACTAGAGTTCATAAATACCTCGCGCAGAGATGCGGGTCCAGCGATCGGGCTTCCGTTCTTATCGACGGACCCACGGTCTGTGTAGCTATGAAACCCGTCGTGAACAGAGAACGGATCGCGTTCGCATCCAGCGTAGCCTACGTGTGGGGGTGATGAACTGATCGAGGCCGTGCGTATCTCGGAGGAGAGATCGATGCGAGCGAATTTGAGAATATCGACTGATTTGTTCTAACGTAGGCTGGCAATCGCGTACTCTTGGCGGCTCACTTGTGCGACGGTCGCGGCCGCCGTCGACGGCGCCGGCCGACCGTAGTTGATTCTGAGTAGTGTCTGTAACTTCTTTTTCGTTGTCGGCTGAGATTCAAACTTCTCGACCACCGAATCGGCGGCTTGGAACAAAAGGTCCAGGTCACCAAGCTGACTGATCGTCAGTCCATGTTCTCGGTCGATTGAGGTCGATTCTTGGAAACGGAACGGCGGGCCACCAACACAAACGGCACCAGCGTTAGCAGCGTCACGACCAGCAACAGCCCCGTTCCCGCCGAGAACCCGATAAGGACCGTGACGTCGGCGTAGAACGTAAAGAGCAGGAACGTCGGGAAGAGGGTCCCGATCGCGTACCGCCACGGGATCGCTAACGGACGCGAGATCGGTCCCGCGCCGTTGAGGAATTCATCGATCGCGGCCGGACCGAGCACCCAGGCCGTGTACACCATGAACCCGGTCAGGCCGAGCACCAAGAATAGATCGACGAGGTGGTCCGCGAACAACGTGAACACCGCGGGGCTGAACGCATTCACGCCACCGGCGAGCGCGACCAACACGAACAGCCCCCAGGTCGCCGTCGACCGCTCGAGGTCGAACTCGTCGACCAAGAGCGAGACCGGGATCTCGAGCATGCTGATCAGGCTCGTCAGGGCTGCGAGGAGAACGACGAAGAAGAAGACCGCGCCGAGGAGTCGTCCACCGGGCAGGTTCGTGAACGCGCCAGCGATACCGACGAACAAAGCGCCGGGACCGCCCTCAGTCGGGCCCGGCGCGAACGAGAACAGCAGCGGGAACACCACGAGTCCGGCCAGGATGCCGACGGCGAGATTGAGCACAGCGATGGCGGAGGCGTCGAGGGGCAGCGAACGATCATCGTCGACGTAGGAGGCGTAAGTGATCATCGTTCCACCACCAATTGAGAGGGTGAACAAGGCCTGGCCGGCGGCCGATCCCAGCACCGACAAAAAGTTCTCCGCGAGGTAGGCGCCGTCAAATCCGAGGTAGAATTCATACCCCTGCGCGGCACCAGGCTGTTGGGCCGCCCAGATCGCGAGCGCGATGAGCAACACGACGATGCTGGGCATCATCACCTTCGTCGTCGCCTCGATGCCGCGTCTGATCCCCGCGGTGACGATCAGGGCTGTGGCCGCGAGGACAGCGAGCTGGTAGCCGAACGCTTCGGCACCGTAGCTGATCGCCGCGAAGTGGGTCTCAGGGGCCGCAAAATAGGCGCCCGTTGCGCTCTCGAGAAAGTACCGAAGGATCCAGCCACCGACGACACTGTAGAACGACATCAGCATGATCGAGGTGACGACACAGAGCGCGCCTAACGCTGTCCATGCGCGCGAACCGGCGAGCGATTTGAACGCCCCGACCGGGTTTCGATTCGACCGCCGACCAATCACGAACGCGGCCAGCAGCCCCGGCACTCCGACGACGAGGACGATGAGCAGATACAACAGCAGAAAGGCGCTTCCGCCGTTCTCCGCGGTCATCCATGGAAACCGCCAAATGTTCCCCAATCCGATCGCGCTTCCGACCGCGGCTAGAATGAATCCGGCGCGGCTTGCCCAACTCTCTCGTGCCATCCTGTCTCAGCGAATTAACTCGGCGTGTATAAGGATTATCGTTGAATCGATACGAATGATTGTGATGGTTCGTCAGAAACGGAATACTCGCCGAAAAACCGAACAACAACGATACTAACCGACATCTCGATAATGTATTCTATTTGATTGTTTGGGCTCAATCCTGGGCGGATTAGACAGGTACTTGACACAAATGACGATCATCACTCGTCCGTTCACTCGGTCCCACTAGCCTCGTTCTCGTGAGCAATCGTCATCCCACAATCGTGGATCGCGCCTGTACCATCGTAGTGCGACGATCGGTGCAGGGATGACGACCAGTTTCGCCCCATCACCTTGCGTCACTTTGCGGCTATCGGCGTAGAAGCCGTTGATTCCACTCATGAGCGGCCGTACTGGTTCTCCCCTCCCTCATAAATTCATAGGGCCGCCTGAGTGTCTGTGTAGATCGCCAGTGTATACGCTTTCCGGGCAGTCATCGGAAACCGTCGGATGACGACCCGATAAGGGGTGGTCAGAGGCACAGGGGGGTGACGGGCGAACTCACTGCCTTTTCGACGATCGGTTGTCGGGCAACGCGTCACCGATCGCATTTTACTAGCGCAAAAATGCAGTAGAGATCTGTTCTGTATAGGGTAAGCAGGTAACGAAACGGTGTTTGATTTCACTGGTGGCTGTTAGGAGCAACGTGCTGAATACAGAGGATATAGTCAGCATGCCCGTGAACTTCCAACGGATGGGTTGTGGACAAAACTTATTATTTCTTATCAAAAATAGAACGTGCATGGTACACTGCTCTGATTGTGAAGTAACGCTCTCGGAGAAAGAGGATGTTGAGTTCATAGAAATGGACGCTTCTATTGGATTTTTCGCATCGTCGAAACGATTCTACCTGATTGCGTGTGGTCACTGCGGCGCGGCAATCGGAGGCGGCGTAGCAGGAGCCAAGGCCTGATACGCCAACGTAGTAGCCGTAGTGTCTACATTTACTGTCGATAGTTTCGTTAAAAGCCTCCACTATCCAGTGCAAGATTTGTGCTCTGTATTCAGCATTACCTCGATAGACTATCACCGAACAAGAGTTTCAACAAAGCCAAATTAGTTACTTTGCGGAGTTGGTGGGCAGCCGAAGTTGTAGCGAACCTTTTGCCTTACGGGAGCGACGACCGACCCGTCACGTGTTGAAATCAAACGGTGCTGGCCGGCGCTCAGGCATCGAAATCGGCCGCTGTCCGGTCAATTCACGCCGAGAAGTGTCGGGATGGGCGCTGCAGGATTTGAACCCGCGACAACTTGGTCCGAAGCCAAGCACTCTGTCCAGACTGAGCTAAGCGCCCGCACCGTTTCTTTCCTGTCGGTCCCGTATAAGTCACTCGATTCGAACCGGTTTCGACAGGTTTCGACACACCGATCGGCCCGCACCACTTCTCACTGGCTGAAAACCGCCTGCGGGGGTCATGGGGCTGGCGAGACGACTTGAACACGTGCCATGACGGTACACGAGGCCTCCCGCCCCGAGGACAGTCGGACCGTAGCAGCGCCGCTCGAGCTACTCACCGACGACGAGGACACGTGGACGGCCGTCCCCGTCGACGCCCGCGGCGACGATCGGGTCACGCAGTGGCTCTCGATCGAAGCCGAGGGGCTTTGCGATCTCGAGGACTGGCAGTAGGGCCGCCGATCGCCCCTCCTCGTTCGATCCCGTCTGTACAGGTATTGTCCGCGGATCGTACCGTTTAACCGCTCCGACTGAGCACCTTCCGGTATGACAGCGGCGGAGACGGCCCGCGGGTTGCTCGAGCTGACACGGCCGGTAAACGCGATCGCGGCGAGCGTGCTGACGTTCGTCGGCGCCTTCGTCGCCGGCGGCGCGGCGGACCAGCCGATCGCGGTCGCGGCGGCCGTGGCCGCGACCGGGTTGGCCGTCGGCGCCGGAAACGCGATCAACGACTACTTCGATCGCGAGATCGATCGGATTAACCAGCCGCAGCGGGCGATTCCGCGCGGGGCGGTGAGCCCGCGAGGAGCGCTGGCGTTCAGCGGCGTCCTCTTCGCGGCGGCCGTCGCGGTCGCGCTCACCCTGCCGAAGGTGGCGGTCGCGATCGCGGCCGTGAACCTCGTCGCGCTGATCGCCTACACCGAACTGTTCAAGGGACTTCCGGGGGTCGGAAACGCGCTCGTCGCGTCCCTCGTGGGGAGTACGTTCCTGTTCGGGGCGGCCGCGGTCGGCGCCCTCGGCGTGCCGGCGGCGGTGCTGTTCCTCCTGGCGGCGGTCGCGACGCTGACCCGGGAGATCATCAAGGACGTCGAGGACCTCGCGGGCGATCGCGAGGAGGGGCTAAACACGCTGCCGATCGCGATTGGCGATCGGCGGGCGCTGGTCGTCGCGGCGGGATTGCTCGTGCTCGCGGTGCTGGCCAGTCCGCTGCCGTACCTGCTCGGCTACTTCGAGGAGGCGTACCTCGCGGTCGTGCTGCCGGCGGACGCGATCATGCTGTACGCGGCCTACGAGAGTTTCGACGATCCGACGGCTGGCCAGTCGTATCTCAAATACGGAATGTTCGTCGCGACGCTCGCGTTCGTCGTCGGTCGGGCCGCGCTCGGCGTTCCGGTCGCGAACTAATCGGGGGCGGCGGACGCGACGACGCGGATGCGCTCGGCGATCGAAATCGCCCGCCAGAGCCGGGAACTACAGTAATGAAAAGTATTATAAGCTGGTTGCTGCATTTTCATACCACACGACGGAGTAGACAACGGTACCAGCAGCGGTCGATCGGACGCTGGTGATGGATGTGAGTATCTGGTATGTATGACCTCGCAGACGTCCTCCCGGACGCTGAACTCGATCCCGGGTCGAACGTGCTCATCGCGGGCCCTCCACTGACCGGTAAGCGCCAGATCGCGCTCGATATTCTCGCGAGCGGCGCGGATCGCGGTGACGGGTCGATCATCATCACCACGAAAGACAGCGCGGATAAGGTCCTGGACGAGTACACTGCGCAGGTCGACGGAGACGCCGATATCGGCGTCGTCGACTGCGTGACGAAACAGCGCGGGATTGGCGCGGTCGACGACGACTCCCGAATCAAATACGCCTCGTCGCCGGTCGATATGACGGGAATCGGGATCAAACTCTCCGAATTCCTCCAGGAGTTTTACGAGGGCCGTGGTCGGACGGAGAGTCGCGTCCTCTTGTACTCGGTTTCGACCCTGCTCATGTACTCGAACCTGCAGACCGTGTTTCGATTTCTCCACGTCTTTACCGGGCGAATCCAGAGCGCGGAAGCCCTCGGCGTCTACGTCATCGACTCGACGGCCCATGACGATCAGACGATGAACACGCTCAAACAGCTGTTCGACGCGGTCATCGAGGTCGAAGCGTCCGACGACGAAGACGAGCCGAAGATTCGGACCGCCGGGCTCTCGACCTGAACGTCCGCTCCGGATTACGTTCGCTGCCGTTCTGGACCAATGGTGCGCCGCGGGGGATCAAACCTCGATACTGCACTGCCTCGACCCCGGAACGTTTATCGGCTGACTGCGTACCGCTGCGTATGCCGATCGACTCCGACGAAGCCGTTCGGGAGATCATCGAATCGCGCGCCGAGACGATCGCCGTCGTCGGCTGTTCGAGCATGCCCGGGAAGGCAGCCCACGACGTGCCGCGGTACATGGTCGAGCACGGATACCACGTGGTCCCGGTCAACCCCTTCGCCGACGAAATCTTCGGTCGCGAGGCGTACGACTCGCTGACCGACGTCGAGCAGGAAATCGACCTCGTCTGCGTGTTCCGGCCGAGCGAGGAGGTCGGCGGCGTCGTCGACGAGGCGATCGCCCGCGACGACGTCGACGTCATCTGGACCCAGCAGGGGATCCGCGACGACGAGGCGGCCGCCCGCGCGGAAGCGGCGGGTCGGGACGTCGTCCAGGATCGCTGTCTGATGGTCGAACACCGGCGACTGGTGGCGTGAACCGCTGGAGTAGTATCGCGTTCGACGTGGTGCCGGGAATCCTCGCGGGTGGTCTCGTCCTTCCGATCGCCTCTCGTCGCCCGTCGATCGAGACCGCGGGACTGCCGTCGACTTCGAGAGGCGCTCTGCTTATCACCGCTGCGATCCTGCCGGGAGCATGAGTCTCTTCGGAGAATTCCACGTCCCCTCCGACGCCTTCGCGCTCTCCCAAACGCTACACGAATCGCCCGGGACGACGATAGAGATCGAGCGAGTCGTCGCCACCGAGAAGATCCTGACGCCGTACTTCTGGGTCGCCAGCGACGACCCCGACGCGTTCGAAGCGGCCGTGGTGGACGATCCGTCGGTCCGCAACCTCCGGACGTTAGACGAGTTCGATCGTGCCACCCTCTACCGGGCGGACTGGACCGACAACGTCGGGACGATCGTCTACGCGTACACCCAGATCGGCGCGACGATTCTGGAGGCGACCGGACAAGACGGCCGGTGGGAGTTACGGATGCGGTTCGACGATCGGGAGCGACTCGACAAGTTTCGAGGCTACTGCGACGACAACGACATCCCCTTTCAGCTGATCCAGTTACACGAACTCGCACAGCCGCTGTCGGGGAGTCAGTACGGACTCACGGAGAAACAACACGAGGCGCTCGTGACCGCCTGGGAGCTGGACTACTTCACGTCGTCGGACGTGACGCTGACGGATATCGCCGCGGAACTCGGCATCAGCCAGCAGTCGCTCTCCCAGCGGCTCCACCGCGGGTACCACTCCCTGATCGGCGAGACCCTGATCGTCACCGCACCGTCGGAGTAGCCCTCCCGCGCGCCTTAAAGGACTGTGATAACAGCGTGCGTACTCATCGCCGATCACCGCCTACGACGAGTATGAAAGCGGACTCGTCACCCCTCGATACGGCGCTCGCTCTGTGTCGAAACGAGCGTCGCCGGGCCGTGCTCGCGATTCTTGCCGACGCCGATCGAACGCTCACCGCGCAGGATCTCGCGAAGGAACTCGCAACGCGAGAACGCGAGCGGCCGATAACGGACGTCTCGGGCGACCTCGTTACCGAGATATACGGACTCCTCCACCACGTTCACCTCCCGGCGCTGGCCGCCGCGAACGTCGTCGACTACGACCACGAGCGAGGGCGCGTCGAACGAACGGGTGAGACGCCGGAACTGGACGCGATCGTCGCGGCGTGTATGCAACTGGAACCGGCGTCCCCGTCGTAGTCCCCGGACCTCTTACGACGTCCACTCCTCGAACGATCGGTAGATTCCCTTCGAGAGGTAGCGTTCGCTCGAGTCGGGGAAGATGGTGACGATCGTGTCGTGTGGCGCGTCGACGGTCCCGGCGTCGATCTGCCTGGCGACCCGCTTCGCGGCGGCACAGGCCGCGCCCGCGCTCGAGGCGACGAGGTGGCCCTCCTCGCGTGCGAGCCGTTTCAACTCTTCGTGCGCGATCCGATCGGGAACCGCGTAGACGTCGTCGACCAGCTCCGGGTCGAACAGTTCGTTCGTCTCGACGTTGTGCGTGCCGATCCCCTCGATCTTGTACTCGCCCTCCTCGCGGTCCTCGCCGAGGAACTCGCCGTACAGCGATCCCTCGGGTTCGACCGCGGCGACGTACGTCTCGGAATCTTGCTCGAGCGCGTAGCGGGCGAGCCCCATGAGCGTTCCCGCGGTGCCGCAGCCGGCGACGACGGCGCCCACTTCGTCGTCGAGCGCCGCGTAGATCTCGGGGGCGGTCGTCTCGTAGTGCGCTTGCGTGTTCAGCGGGTTCGAGAACTGCTGCGGGACGACCGCGCCGTCCAGCTCCGCCGCGAGTTGGTGTGCGCGCTCGATCGCGCCGTCCATTCCGTCTTCGGTGGGCGTGTTGATGATCTCGGCGCCCAGCGCGGCCATCAGCTGCTGTTTTTCGACGCTGAACCGTTCCGGAACGACGAAGATCGCGTCGAGGCCGAGCTGTTCGGCCGCGATCGCGAATCCGATTCCCGTGTTCCCGGCCGTCGGTTCGACGATCGTCCCACCGGCGGGCACGTCGCCGCGTTCCAGCATCCGCTCGAGCATGAACCGGCCGATGCGGTCTTTGACGCTCGCGCCCGGGTTGAACGATTCGAGTTTCGCGTAGATCCTGACGTCGCCGGGCGCGTCGTGAACGCGAACGAGCGGCGTCCGACCGATCGTCTCCAGCACCGAGTCCAGCGGTCGCTCGTAAGCCGTCATGGTTCTGGCAAATGTTGCCCCGACTGATAGCTGTTACTAAAACCGGAGGTCGGTCGGAACCGTGGCGGTGGCCGGTTTCGAGGCCGATATCGGGCTACTCGGCGGTCACGTCGCCCGTGCCGGACGCGGCGTCGGATTCGTCCGTCGTATCGTCGGCGCCTTCGCTCTCGGCCGCGAGGTCGTCCGCCTCGTCGATCGCCGCCTCGGCGAGGATCCGCTCGCCGTCGAGGCCGTGTTCGTCGGCGATCGCGAGCAGCAACGCCCGCTGTTCGGCGAGCTGGTGATCCATCCGGCTGACGGTATCGTGCGTGTCGTCGACCTCCTCCTCTAGGTTTGTGATCCGTTTCTGTAGCTCCTGTACCTGCTTGTACATCGCCTCGGCGCGATCGGAGAGTCCCTGCAGCTTCTTCGCGGTGCTTCCGAGTCCCATGGGTGAGAGATATATCGACTGACTAATGGGCCTTTTCCTCTCCGCGGGGCCGCGGCGCTCTCGGCGCAGTGAGTACCGTCTTCTCGGTCGACGTTCGCCGGTCCGTTCCGACGCCGTTTTTCGTCGACGGCAGAAAGACGCTCCGAGCCGCCACCTTGGATAAGATAACATACCACATAATTCAAAGGATTTATTACGAACCGCATGCAATCGACAGCTGAATTCGAAGTGATCAGCGATGGTGCTCCGGCCAACGCCAAGCACCTGGACCCAGGGCCTCGACGTGCCCTCCCGGCTGTTCTGCGATCGCGACAGCACGGACTACGAACCGTACGAGGAGGACGACGAGTTCGTCCTCACGATCGATGTGCCGGGCTTCGAGACCGACGAGATTTCGCTGGCCTGGAACGACGGCGTCCTGAACGTCGCCGCCGAGCACGTCGACGACGAGCGCGGACGCAAGAAGACCGACCACCGTCGGTTCCGGTTCCCGGAGGACGTCGCCGAGGACGAGATCGGCGCCCAGTACACCAACGGCGCCCTCGAGACCTCCCTGTCGACGGCCGACCCGTCCACCCGCAGCACGGAGATCCCGCTCGAGGGCGAGTAACTCCTCGGCGCGATCGCCGGCGTAACGGCACCCGGCTTCCGCCGGCGAACCACACCCGCTCGGAGTCGGCGCGTGCGCGCCTCCGTCGCGTCGATCGGTCGTTCTGTTCCCGACCTCGTCGTACTCGCGCGTCGACCGGCTGCGAGAACTCCACCGACCTCAGCCACGACCATGCGACTTCGCGTAAAACCGCTCAAACGGAAGGACGGGGAAAGCGGGCTCGCATCGATCGACCGCGCGGCAATGGAGGAACTCGGCGTCAAAAGCGGGGAGTTCGTCGCGATCGACGGCTGCGACGGTCGAGTCATCGCCCGGCCGGCTCGATCGCCACGTCGAGGTCGGCGAATCCGACGAGGAGGCCCGCCGCGAGATCTTCGCGATCCACACCCGCGATCGGATCGAGGGGACGACGTCGACCTCGACGAACTCGCGACCGACACCGAGGGCTACACCGGCGCGGACATCGAGGCCGTCTGGCGCAAGGCCGCGATGACCGCGGTCCGCGAGCACGTCCGCGCCGGCGCGGCCGGCGAGCAGCGAGATGTCGAGTCGATCGAACTCACCGCCGCCCACTTCGAGGCGGCTCTCGAGGAGATTTCGCCCGACGCGGCGGCCGAGTTCGACGCCGAAACGGGCGACTTCGACGACGTGCTCGAAAAAGCCGGCGGCGAGGCGTAGGGGCGGTTCAGCCGCCGGCATCGTTCCGGGGCCGTCCGCCGGTCCGCGTCCGTCACTTCGCGCCGGCCTCCCGATTCCTCCTCGCGACGAGAAAGCATTTATTTTCTAACCCGAATGGGGATGATATGCGCCGCCGTCACCTCCTCGCTAGCACTGCCCTCTTCGCCGCCACCGCGGGGTGCTTTGCGGACGATCGGTCCCCCACCGAGACCGACGACCCGCCGACGCCGCCTGCGGTAACCGAACTCGAAGGGGACGCGGCCGACCCGCCGCTGTCCCTGTTCGCGCGCGATCTCGGCGTCGACGGCGCCGACGATGCGACCGCCGCGATCGCCGTCCGGATCGGCGACGACGGCGGCTCCCACTGGGTCGTCGCGATGGCCGATACCGACGACGCGATCGAGACGACCGTCTCCGTCGCTCGGTCAGACTCGTCCGACGAACCGCTGTACGAGGCGACTGTGGGGCTGTCCCGATCGACCTACGCCGCCGTCAACCTCAGGGAGCGCGACCGCTACGCGATCGCGTTCGAGTGGGACGACCACCGCGAGGTCGTCACCGTCGCAGAGCGCTACGTCGACTGTAACGAGTCGACCGGCGCCGTGCTGCTTGACCCCGACGGCGAGGCGGCGATCGTCGAAGAGACCGAACTAACCGAGTGCAATTGACTCGCCGTCCCGCGATCGGAGACGAAAGGCCCTTAAGTACCGATCGTCTACAGGATAGTGGATAGGTCGGGCAGTTAGGCCCTGCTCGCCACCCGCACTATGGCCTTCAGCGGGGACCGAACACCGCGGGCGTCCGGTCAGACCGGCCGGGGCCCCGGGAGCCAACGTGGAAGCCTCGTCCGTCGGGGACAGCGGTCCGCGGTGGCCGTCCGCAGGGACGACCCATCGCGGTTAATCGGCGACAGCCCATCAGGCGCGGAAGCGAGCAGTGGACCGCCGGACACCTGTCGCTCGACGGGTCGCGGGGTGGAGAAGGCAACCGGGATTCCCCCGGCCGGAACGCCGGGCAACCGCGGCTTCCGCATTCATACCTACCGATCTTTTACGCTGCGCTCTACTTCGACGACGACAGCTACGCTGCCGCACGTCTCGTCGACGCTCGGTAAAAGGTCGATCAAAAGCACCGGAAGACGTTCCTGCTCACTCCGCTGTGCGGGCTGCGACTTCCGAGGTTTCGTTCGCTTTGCTCACGAAACCACTCCTCCTTCCGTTCACGTCGCTCCCGTTAGTCGCTCGTTCACATCAGTCGTCGGTCCGCGCTCCCGACGGTCGCTCACGATCGATCGTAATGGCATATGCCTGCCTTTCTCCGAGTCGCGCGCCTCTCACTTCGTTCGAGACGCGTTCCCGGCCACGAGACTCGTACCGGTCGGATAGCTCACCCATTTACTGCTCCAACCGCAACACGGTTGGTCGTCCGCCGACAGGCATCCGTATGATCGAACTCGCGCTGACGGTTCGGCAGTGCGATTGCCCGTTGAGCGCGGCGAGCGCCGTCCACGACGTGGCGTTCGTGACCCCCCACTGGCACTACCACCACGATCGATCCCAGCTCGAACTCCGCGTCCTCGCCGAGGGGAGCGATCGGACGGCCGTCGAGCGCGGTCTGGACGTGATCCGAACCCACGAGGAGACGGACGCCTTCGAACTCCTCGCGAAACAGGGGCCCACGGCGCGGGCGCGGGTCACGATGGGGACGACGACGATGATGGGGACGGTCGTCGAGCACGACGGCTACCTCACTGGCCCGTTCGAGAACGTCGACGGGAGCGAACGGTGGGCGATCGGCTTCGACGACGAAGCCGCCGTCGACGGGGCGCTCGAGGCGTTCGAGACGCACGACGACGAGTACGAGATCCGATCGCGGCGGCGGCTCGATCCGGCCACGGTCCTCGAAGACGTCCGCGCCGGCGGCGTCGGCGCGACGGTGCTCGAGGGGGCGCGCCGGCTGACGGCGACCGAGCGGGAGACGATCCGCCGCGCCGTCGGCGCGGGCTACTACGACGTGCCCCGCGAGGCGACGCTCGGCGACCTCGCCGACGAGTTCGGAATCTCGGACGCCGCCGTCTCGAAGACGCTCCGTCGCGCCGAGGGGAAGCTTCTGGGACCGACGGTGGCCGCGCTCGCGTCGAGCGATCGCGACGATCGCACTCGCGTCGATTGAACGGACCGTTCGCCCGAAACTGATGGGGCCGCCAGTTCGGGGTTAACATCCTAACGGGAGCACCCATCCTCGGCTACTGCGTACGTTTCGACGTGATCTGGGATACGATGGAGTCGGGTTCGACTCCGCAGACCGTGTTGGCGACGATGTCGACCTATCTGTTCGCGCTGGCGCCGCTGGCCGCGGCCGCCCTGTGGGGCGGACTCTACGTCGTGAGCAAGTGGGGCTTCGATACCGTGCCGCCGCTGACGCTCGCGTTTCTGCGCGTCGTCGTCGGCGCGACCGCGTTGCTCACCGTGGTTCGCCTGACGTACCCGAGACGTCGGTTCTCCCGGCGCGATCTGGCTGGATTCGTCGCGCTCGGCGGAGCGGTCGCCGCCTCCCTGGCCACCCAGTTTCTCGGCACGGCGCTAACGACGGCGAGCCAGGGCTCGCTCATCACCGTGCTGACGCCGATCTTCACGATCGTCCTCGGCGTGACGATCCTCGACGAACGACTCTCGAAGCGCCTGCTGGTCGGCGTTCTGCTCGCCACCGGCGGAACGATCGTCGTACTGACCGGCCAGTACGATCCGTCGGAACTGGCCGGCGCCGCGACCACGGGGATCCTCATGCTCCTGCTCGCGAGCGCGACCTGGGCGCTGTACACCGTCTGGGGCAAACCGCTGATCGATCGCTATTCCGCGCTCGAGACGGCGACGTACTCCTGCGTCGCCGCCGTCCCGATGCTCGCGGTCCTGGTCCCGCTGGAGGTCGCGGTGACCGACGCCTCGCTGCGATCGATCGAGCCCACGCCCGAACTGCTCGTCGCGATCCTCTACCTCGGCCTGCTCGGGACGGCCGCGGCGTGGTATCTCTGGTACAAGGGAATGGAGTACGTCGACGCGAGCGTCATCTCGGCGTTTTTCTTCGCCCAGCCGATCGTCGGCGCGCTCTTCGGCGCGACCCTGCTCGGTGAATCGCTGGGTTCCCGGTTCGTCCTCGGCGGCGCCATCATGGCCGCCGGGGTGTACCTCGTTTCGACGACGCGAGCCGCGTCGTGACCGCCGGGTCGCGGGCGACGAAACTGGCGTACGGAAGTCGATCGACCCGGCGAAACGGGACGCAGGGGAACCATTGAAAATCCTTTCGAGACGCGTGTTCCGGCGGAACTACCGTTCGCTACGGGCGCGCCGATCGGTCGGAACGCGGCCGTATCCGGCTATCGATCGCTCAAACTAGCTCCGATCGCGGCGCCGAATGCGACGCCGATCGGACCGAGGTCGGACCCCTGCGCCGGATCGGCCTGCAGGGGCGGGAGTGCCATCACCGATACATCACCGCGGTGTGCCCTCGCGTGTCGACGAGGCCGGCGTTGACACGATCGGCGAGGTCGGCCGCCTTCTCCTCGGTCGACCCGCCCGCTCGCGCCGCCCGAAGGAACTTCACCTTCACGAGGTCGCGATCGGCGAGCTGATCGTTCAGTTCGTCGACGACCGAATCGATGCCGCTCTTGCCGACCCAGACGGTCACGTCGAGATCGTGGGCTCTCCGCTTCATCTCGTCGTCGTTCATAACCCCGGCTAGCGGTGCGATCCAGTTGAATCTTCGTAAAACGGTGCGTCCCGCCTCGCCCGCCGGACGGTCACTCCCGATACGGATACCGGGCGTGGGCGCCGCAGTCGCAGGTGATCACCACGTGTCCGTTCTGCAGCCTGACGCGGGCGTTCTTCCCGGGCCGGAGGTACGCGTCGCACTCGTCGCAGGTGAACCGTCTGAACTCCCGCGGTAGCGTGAGCCGATTTCGCTCCGCGACACGGCGAGCGAGACGGACGTAGTAGCGCGCCCGATCGTCCTTCCCCTCGGCGGCCGCCGCTCGAGCGAGGTCGTGGAGGCGATCGATCCGCTCGGCGGCGATGCTCATATCCGACCTTTCGTCGGTCGCCCTATTTGTGTTGTGCTCCGCCGCGCGGACCGTTCGGCCGGCCGATCCGGGCGGGATGTGAGAGAGACAGAGCGGTACTGTTTTCGGCTTCCCCCAAATCAGTTCGGACGAATCCCGTGCGCGTGCTCAACTATCTCGAACTGCCGTCGGTTCTCGAGCGAAGCGGCATCTCGACGGCCGCGGCCCAGCAGCGGACCGCCCTCTCGCGGATCGCCGAGGAGTCCGATCGCGAGGGCGACCTCGCGGTCGTCACCGATCCCTGGAACGGCTCCGCGAGAACGCTCCCGGCGCGACTGACCCGCGGCGAGTCGCCGATCGTCGACTACGACGTCGCACACTGTCACGCCATCGGTCCCGGGTCGCTCGCGATCGCCCGCCACGCGAGGCGAACTGGGCGGCCGCTCGTGTTGCACGCCCACGTCACCCGCGAGGACTTCCGGGACAGTTTCCGGGGGTCGAACGCGCTCTCGGGTCCGCTCGGCCGGTACCTGCGCCGGTTCTACTCGCAGGCCGATCTGGTCTGCTGTCCGAGCGAGCGGACGAAAACCCGCCTCGAATCGTACCCGGTCGACGCGCCGATTAGCCCGATCACGAACGGGGTCGACCGGGCGTCGCTCGCGGGGTACGAACGGTTTCGCGAGCCCGGTCGCGATCGGTTCGACCTCGACGGCCTCGTCGTCTTCGCCGTCGGCAACGTCTTCGAGCGGAAGGGCCTGTCGACGTTCTGCCGGCTCGCGCGCCGGACGCCGTACGAGTTCGTTTGGTTCGGCCCGTACGATCGCGGTCCGCTGGCGAGCCGAACCGTCAGACGGTGGACGGCCGATCCGCCCGACAACGTGACGTTTACGGGCTGGGTCGAGGACAAGCGGATCGCATTCGGCGCGGGCGACGTCTTCTGTTTCCCCACGCACGAGGAGAACCAGGGGATCGCGGTCCTCGAGGCGATGGCCTGCGGGAAACCGGTCGTGCTCCGGGACATCCCCGTCTTCGACGAGTTCTACACCGACGGCGTGGACTGTCTCAAGTGCGCGACCGAACGGGAGTTCCGCGAGGCCATCGATCGACTCGCCGCCGATCCGGCCCTCCGTCGGCGACTCGGGAAGCGTGCGCGGGAAACCGCCGCCGAACACGACCTCGGGACCGTCGGACGGCGACTCCTCGACTGCTACCAGCGGGTCGCGCGAACCGATCCCGCCGACTAAGGCCGCCTCACGGCCGATTTCGCGGCCGCTCGTCGATCAGGGGGGCACTTCTATTTAGTACCCTCCATATAACCAAACGGAGTACACAATATTGTTATATACCCACGGAGAACTCTGAAAGAGACTTGAATGAATCGAGATTCGACCACTCCCGTTGACGGCGTCAGCAGACGGTCGGTCCTCGCCGCAGGCGCGGCCGGACTCACCCTCTCGACCAGTGGCTGTATCGATCGCGTCCAGAGCGTCGTCGACGACGAGGGAACCGAGCAACTTTCGATCTCCATCCTGACGGTCCCCGCGGACGGAGACAGGGAGAACGTCCAGCTCGCCCGCCATCTCGAGGAGAACCTCGAGGCGGTGGGCGTAGACGTCTCCATCGACATGCGATCGCGGTCCGAAGTGCTGGAGACGGTATTGATCGAGCACGACTTCGACTGCTACGTCGGCACGCATCCCACCAGTGATGATCCGGACTTCCTCTACGAGGCCCTCCACTCGACGTACGCGAGCGAAGCCGGCTGGCAGAACCCCTTCGGGTTCACCAGCATCGCCTTCGACGCACTGCTCGAAGAACAGCGGCGAACCGACGGCGAGGCGCGCCGACGAAACGTCGGCGAAGTCCTGAACGCGCTGGCCCAGGAGAAGCCCTTCGATCCGATCTGCGTTCCGGACGCGTACCGGATCGCCAGAACGGATCGATTCGAGGGCTGGGACGGCGGCCACCTCGGGACGCGCCACGGCTACCTTGGCCTGAAGCCGACGGCCAACGTCGATCGGCTCCACGCGCTGCTCACCGACTCCCGGCCGTCGCGGAACGTGAACCCCCTCTCGGCGCCCTATCGCGATCAGGGACCGACGATCGGCCTGCTGTACGACTCGCTCGTGACCGTCCGCGACGGATCCTACGAGCCCTGGCTCGCCGAGTCCTGGGAGTGGCGCGAGCCGGACGAGAACGCGACCGAGAACGAACTGGCGACGGCGACGATCGCGCTCCGCGAGGGCTGTGTCTTCCACGACGGCGAGCCCGTCACCGCGCGGGACGTCGCCTTCACCTACCGATTCCTCGGAGACACGGCTCTCGGCCGAGCCAACGCCCCGTCGCCCGCGCCGCGGTACCGCAGTCACGCGGCGGCCATCGAGCGGGTCAAGATCGAGGGCGACCACCGACTCACGATCGGCGTCTCGACCGGAACCGAGGCCGGGACCCGCGCGTTGGCGGTGCCGATCCTCCCGAAACACCGGTGGGAAGCGCAGGTCCTCGATCGGTCCGACGGCGGGGACTTCTCGGCACCCCAAGGCGAGTGGGGGCTCGTCACGATGGACAACCTTCCCCCGACCGGCAGCGGCCCGTACCGGTACGCGGACCACGCCGAGCGCGAACACCTGACGCTCGTGCGCTTCGAGGATCACTTTACGCGCCGGGAGAACGTCGACCAGCCGGAAGCGCCCGTCGAGGAACTCCGGTTCACCGTGGACCCGGGCAGCAAGTCCTCGATCAAGCGCATCGATAGCGGCGATGCCGACGTCACCGCCTCTCGCCTCGGCGCCCACGCGATCGTGGAGATCCCGGACGGGTCCGACTTGACGCGGCTGGAGTCGCCGTCGCAGACGTTCTACCTCCTCGGGTTCAATACGCGAACGTCGCCGTTCAGCAACTCGCACTTCCGCCGGGCGGTCGCGCAACTGCTCGACAAGGCGTCGCTCGTCGAGAACGTCTTCGACGACCACGCGCGGCCCCTGGCGACGCCCGTCTCCGACGAGTGGACGCCCGAGGAGCTCGCGTGGAACGGGCAGGACCCCGTGACGCCGTTTTTCGGCACCGACGGCGAACTCGACGTCGAACGAGCGAGACGAACGTTCGAGGGGGCAGGCTTCAGGTACGACGACCGGGGCCGGCTCCTGAGCCGGCACTGATACCAATGCTCGCGGAAGTACTGGCGCGAGTCGTCGCCGTCGTCGGGGTAGCGCTACCGCTCGCGATCGCGATCTTCGTCGGCCTCGAGCGCCTCAAGCGGACTCACACGGAGTGGAGAGCCCGACTCCGGACGAGTGCACCGGTCATCGTCATCCTGTCCATCGTCCTCGTGTGCAATCGGATCATGAGACGGGCCGGCCCGTCGATCTCCCGCGATATCGGGATCCACGTGAATTTCTACGAGATCGAAGGGGAGTTCGTCCTGCTCTTCCAGCGGATCGCATCCTCGGAGATGAACACCTACTTCACCGTCGCCTACGTGTACGGCTACACCTTCCTGCTCATCTTTCCCGTCATCGCGTACTTCGCGCTATCGAACACGCGACCGTTCCGGCGACTGCTGACGGCCTACTCGCTCAACTACGCGATCGGGGTCGTGCTCTACGTCCTCATCGTCGCGTACGGCCCCCGGAACTACATGCCCGAGCTGGTGTCCGAGACGATGCTGTACGACAACAGCCCACAGTTCCAGTACCTCACCCAGGAGGTCAACGACCGCCGGAACGTCTTTCCCTCGCTGCACACCTCGCTGTCGATGACGGTCGCCTGCTTCGCCTACGCGACCCGCGACGAGTACCCGTCGTGGCTTCCCGTCGCCGTCGGGCTCGCCCTCAGCATCGTCGTCTCGACGATGTACCTCGGCATCCACTGGGGGATCGACGTCGCCGCCGGAATCGCGCTCGCGCTCGTCTCCGTCGCCGCGTCGGATCGACTGGTCGATCGGTGGTCGCTGCGGGACCTCCGTGACGCGGTCGCGTCCGTCCGAACGACGGTCGACCGACAGCTGGATCGGTAGCGCCGAGACGTCCGGCCGAACGCAGATCCGAGGCCGCGTTCAGTCAACTTCGGGCGGCCCGCCCGGACGCCGCAACACAATACTGTTATATCGCCGGTATCGAAGTGCAGGCACGACACAGATGGCCGAGAGACGGACGGGCGGTTCCGAGGCCGGGTACAGTCGGCGGGCGATGCTCGCGGCGGCGGGCGGGTTGACGGTCGCCACCAGCGGCTGCGTTCGGCAGGTTCGCAGTATCGTCAACCGGGACGACATCGAGCAGCTCTCGCTCACGATCACGACGCGGCCCGCCGACGGCGATCGGGAGAGCATCCAGCTCGCGCGGGAGATCGCCGCCGTCTTCGACGCCGTCGGCGCCGACGTCTCGATCGAGATGCGGTCGAACGAGGAGGTCAACCGGGCGATCCTGTTCAACTACGACTTCGACGTCTACGTGGGACAACACCCCGGCGGAACCGATCCGGACTTCCTTTACGAGGCGTTGCACTCGCTCTACGCCGACGAATCCGGCTGGCAGAACCCCTTCGGCTTCACGAACCTGCACGTGGACGAGTTGCTCGAGGAACAGCGGCGGGTCGATCCGGCCGATCGGGACGAAGCGGTGGCCGACGCGCTCGAGGCGATCGCCCTCGAACAGCCGTTCGTGCCGATCTGCGTCCCCGAAGAGCACCGGCTGGTCCGGACCGATCGGTTCGATGGCTGGGGCGATCGCCACCCCGCGACCGGCCCCGGCTATCTCGGCCTCGATCCGAGCGACGGCGTCGACGGGATCCGAGCGGCCCACACGGACGCCCGACCCTCGGAGAACGCCAACCCGATCATGGCCGAATACCGCGATTTGGAGGCGTTCGTCGATCTGCTGTACGACCCGCTCGCGATCGAAATCGACGGCGAACTGACGGCCTGGGCGGCCGAGTCGTGGGACTGGAACGACGGCACGCTCGCGGTGACGCTCCGAGATGACCTTCGGTTTCACGACGACGACGCCCTCGACGCCTCGGACGTCGCGTTCACCTACCGGTTCCTCGCGGACACCACACTCGGCGAGGGGGTGAGCCCGTCGCCATCGCCCCGGTACCGCGGGCGAACGTCGGCCGTCGACGCGGACGCGATCGAGTTCGACGACGACGAGGGCCGCGTCGAACTGCCCGTCGACGCGAACCGACCCGTCGCCGAGCGCGCGCTGACCGTCCCGATCCTGCCGGAACACGTCTGGAAGCCGCGATCGGCGGCCGCGGACCTGCCCGGCGTCCGCGTCGCCCAGGGGACGACGGAGGCGGTCGTCACGGACAACTGGCCGCCGATCGGGAGCGGCCCCTTCCGGTTTTCGAGCCGAAGCGAGCGCGAACACGTCACCCTCGAACGGTTCGACGACCACTTCACGCGCCGCTCGGGCGTCGAACTTCCCGAACCGACCGTGGAGACGGTCCGCTTCCAGATCGATCCGCGGAGCACGTCCGCGATCGAACTCGTCAACACGAACGAAGCGGACATCACCAGCGACGCGCTGGAAACGTACGTCCTCGACGGCGTCGAGGAGACGGACGACACGCGACTGCTCGAGTCGCCGTCGTGGACGTTCTACCACCTCGGCTTCAACGCGCGGAAAGCGCCGTTCTCCAACCCCCGGTTCAGGCGCGTCGTCGCGCGGCTGCTCGACAAGGCGTGGCTCGTCGAGGAGGTGTTCCACGGCCACGCCCGACCGATCGCGACGCCCGTTCCCGAGGAGTGGACGCCCGGCAGCCTCGAGTGGAACGGTGAAGACCCCGAAACGCCGTTTCTCGGAACCGACGGGACCGGCGCCCTCGACGTCGAGGCGGCGCGATCGGCGTTCGAGGAGGCCGGGTTCAGATACGCCGCCGACGGGACGCTCCGGGTGAGACAGTAATGCTCGAAGAGTCGGTGATGCTTGAGGAAGTGCTCGCTCGGCTGGTCGCGGTCGTCACCGTCATGCTCCTCGTCGGGATCGCCGCGTTCGTCGGACGGTATCGGCTCCGAGATACCCGACGGGAGTGGAAGACACGCGTTCGAGAGGTCGTCCCGATCACCGTCGTCCTCGCGAGCGTGTTGCTGTTCAACAGCGTCGCCAGGCAGATCGTCCCCGACCTCTCGTGGATGTTCGGCTGGAACCTGACCGAGCCCATCTACGAGCTCGAAGGCGAGTTCGTCCTCTGGCTGCAGTCGTACGCGACCCCGGAAGTGACGGCCTTCTTCTCGTTCACCTACATCTACGGCTACGTCTTCCTGCTCGTCTTCCCGGTAGTGGCGTACTTCGCGCTCTCGAACACCCGGCCGCTCCGGGAGCTTCTGACGGCGTACACGCTCAACTACGCGATCGGACTGGTGCTGTACGTGCTCGTCATCGCCTACGGGCCGCGAAACATGATGCCCGAAGTCGTGGCCCTGCTGTACGACACCTACCCCGAGTACCAGCACCTCACCCGGCAGGTCAACCGCAACACCAACGTCTTTCCGTCCCTGCACGCCTCGCTCGCGTCGACCGTCGCCTTGCTCGCGTGGAAGACGCGGCGGGTCTATCCGAAATGGGCTGCCGTCGCGGTCGTCCTCGCGATCTGCGTCTCGCTCTCGACGATGTATCTGGGCATTCACTGGGCGATCGACGTGATCGCGGGGATCGGGCTCGGCTACGTCAGCGTCGACCTCGCCGGCCACCTCGTCGGTCGCTGGTCGCTGTCGGCGCGCGTCACGAGGTGGCGGGAAAAGCGCAGGGCGGTGGATGCGGCGCTTCCGGATTCGGAGAACTGAGAAGCGCAGACGATGCAGGATTAGTCGTCGTTTTCGAGGGCGTCGGCGATGCGCTTGAGCGCGCGGGTCTGGTCGCGCATTTCGTCGCGAAGCTGTCGAACCTCGCGGACGAGTTCCTCGTTTCCGCCTTCGCCACCGCGGCCGCCCGGACCGCCGGGGCCGCCGGGGCCGCCGCCCATCATGCCGCCCATCATCTGTGCGAACGGGTTTCCGCCCATGCCGGGACCGCCCGGGCCGCCACCGCCGCCGAACGGGCTCTCGGGCGCCTCGCCTTCGCCCTCGCCCTCCTCGGCGCGCTTCTCGCGGATCTCCTCGACGCGCTCGCGGAAGGATTTCTCTTCGCCGTCGCCGCCGCCGTTGTCCGGCTCGTCCGTGGGTTCGTTTTCGTCCGACATACCTTCGGATTCTTGACCGCCGGGGAAAAGGGTTGCCATGTTTCGGACGATCGAATCGGTTGGCAGCGCTGAAATTCGAGCGAAACCCGAGCGGTTTCGGAAGACGAACCGAGGCCGTTGGAACGGAGACCGGGCGCACGATACCGACCGATCGGTGTACATCGCTCGGATGTAACTCGACCTGCAGAACGAACCGCGCGGACCAGTTCGGGACCGGGAAGGGCGTTTCGTCACCCGAACGACCCGAGCGACGACTGCAGTCGCTTTTCCGTCGTCCCCTCGTCGAGTTCGTAGCCCACCAGATCGCGCATGTCGACCGCGTACGTCGTGCCGCCGCGTTCGACCACGAGTAGTCGCCCCTTCACGCCGACGACGGTCCCGGAGGCGATCGTCTCGCGAACCGGGCGGACGTCGACGTCGATCCCGTGGTCGAACGCGTACCGATCGATGACGTCGAACGCTTCGAGCACCGCCTCCCAGGCGGTTTCGTCGACCTCGCTCGCAAGGGCGTCGACCTTCGCGTCGGTCCGGACGCGATCGACCAGCCGGGCGGCGATCTCGGCCTCGATCTCGCGGGCGATGCGACCGTTCGAGACGGTGTGAACGTGGGCCGCGCGATCGGCCCCCTGTTCTCGCAGCCGGGTTTCGAGGCGGCGGTGTTTGGTCACGCCGACCTTGAACGTGTCGGGCGCGAACGCCGCGATGTACACCGCGTGCTCCTCGTAACAGTCCATCTCGTCTTTCAGGCAGGTTCCGGTGCACCGGGCGCAGATCCAGGTGCTCGTATGGTACTCGCAGTACGGTGCCGCCGGCCGATCGCAGGGGACGTGCTGGCCGTCGTCGATCGTCCCGGCGCAGTGGCGGGTCCCGAGCGAGTACGAGAGCACGTTCCCGGCCTCGAGCGCCACGCGGTCGACGGCACCGCCGTCGCTCACCAGCATCGCCGACCCGCGACCGCTCGGCTCGTAGCCCACCAGTTGCACGCCCGCGGGTTCGGGCCGGGCGTAAATAGGCGTAGCGCTCTCGCTGCTCGAACGGGTTCGCCACTGAACGTCACGGCAACGGTTCGTCTGCGTGTGTGGGAGTACACGCTACTACGTATCGATACGGCGACGAAAAGACGAAATTATGTCCTATATTATGTAATTTACTAAAAATATATAAATTATTGTATTCATCTCACCAGATATTTACTGCGATCATGACGAACGCGCCTCGCGATAGACTGGGCGAACGGGCGACGAACAATCGACGAACGTTTCTACAGACGATCGGACTGGCTGCGACCTCGGCGGGGCTGATGGGGACCGCAGCCGCCCAATCGAACTCGGACGCGGATTCGAATTCGAACGCGTCGGAATCGGCGACCGATCCCGACGACTTCGTCTCGCTGACCCACGGCGTCGCCGCGGGCGACGTCACCGACACGACGGCGGTCGTATGGACTCGAACCGCCGACGACGCGACGATCCACGTCGCGTACAGCCCCGACGAATCGTTCGATCGCGTCGGCTACGACCGGACGAACGTCGACGCCGAAACCGACTACGCCGGTCACGTTCGGCTCGAAAAACTCGCACCGGGGACTCGCTACCGGTATCACGTCTGGGCCACGGCCACGGACCTGCGGTACCGACCGGTAGGCGGTCGACGCGGAAACGGAAGAGCCGAGAACGAATCGGAGTCCGACGAGGGGCGCGGACCGCGATCGGATTCGGAGCCCGCCGGGCGCGGGAACGGCAAACCGAGTGACGAAATCGTTCCGGACGCGGTCGAAAGCGGTACCTTCGTCACGGCGCCGGCGCCCGACGACGAGGCGAGCGTTACGTTCGCCTGGAGCGGCGATACGTGGGGTTACGGGGACGATCCCGTCGAACCGCCGTTCCCGGGCCTCCGGACGATCGCGGAGCGCGAACCGGACTTCTTCCTCTATCACGGTGATACGATCTACGCCGACGCGCGGACCCCGGCCGGCAAGATCACCGAGAACACGCCGATCGACGACGCGCTCGAAATCTACCGCGCCAAGTACAAGGAGATGCGCGATCCGCCGGCCGAGATCGCGGAGCGGACCTACCTGCAGGAACTGCTCAAGTCGACTTCGGTCTACACCGTCTGGGACGACCACGAGGTCATCAACAACTTCGCGGGGCCGATCGAGCCGCTGATGCCCGAGGGGCGACGAGCGTTCCGCGAGTACTGGCCGCTCGACCGCGACGAGACCGCCGATCCCGGCGAGTCCAACCGCTTCTACGACTCGTTCCGATGGGGGAAACACGTCGAACTGTTCGTCATCGACACGCGCCAGTACCGCGACCCGAACGTCGGCCTCGGCTCGAAGACGCTGCTCGGGGCGGACCAACTCGAGTGGCTGAAGGAGTCGCTCGCCGACTCCGACGCGACGTGGAAGCTGCTGGCCTCGCCGGCTCCGCTGGGATACCCGTCCGACTCGTGGGCGACCGAGGCGGATCGAACGGGATACGAGGCGGAGCTCCTCGAGATCGTCAACCACGTTCAGACGGCGGAGATCTCGAATCTGGTCGTCGTCGCGGGCGACGTTCACAAGTCCGTCGTCGGCGCGTTCGATCCGAACGACGACGGCGCGTTCGAGTTCTTCGAGGCGACCGCCGGTCCGCTCGGAGCCCCCGCCGGCGCGCCGGACGATCTCTACCCGGCGCTAAATCCGACGGAGTTCTTCGCCAAGGGCGAGTACACCAACTTCGGCACCGTCGAGGTCGACGAGTCGGGCGAGACGCTGACGATCGACATCTACGACGAGGAAGGGACGGAACAGTTCTCGAAGACGATCCACACGTCGGATATCGATCCCGGGACCGAACAACGCGACCGCGTCGAGAGCACGTTCGACGACGACGCCGAGGGCTGGCTCATCTCGCAGAACGGCGGGAGCAACCGTCCGACCTACCGCGCCAGCGGCGGCAATCCCGGCGGACACATCAGCGACGACGAGGATCAGGGCGGCATCGCCTGGTACTATCAGGCGCCGTTTAAGTTCCTCGGCGACCGCGAGGCGTTCTACGGCGGGCAGTTATCGTTCGATCTTCGCCAAGCCCGGACCGATCGGCAGTTCGACGCCGAGCCCGTCGAAGGCGGCGACGTGCTGCTCGCGAGCGGCGATCGGAAGCTCGTCTACGAGTTCCGCGGCGACCAGGGCAATCCGGGTGAGGAGTGGACCTCGTACGAGGTCCCGCTCACGGCCGACGCGATCTGGATCGATCTGACGAGCGGGGAGCCGCTGGCGACGGAAGAACGGTTCCGCGACGTCCTCGCGAACTTGGAAGTCCTCCGCATCCGCGGCGAGTATCGGGCGGGTGACGACACGAGTTACCTCGACAACGTCGTAGTAACGAAGTAGTATCGATACGTACTGGCGAGGCGACGCGAGTGTTCGCGAGCCGTTTCGTGCTCTCGACGGCTCCTCGCCCCGTCACTTCCTCCCCCGTCGAACCGACGAATCGAGGGAAGACCTATTTTCCCCACCCTCGAAGCGAACGTATGGAACTCGAGGGTTCGCTCGAGGCGACGGTATCGACGGACGAATCGGAATCGGAGACGGTGACGTTCGCGCTCACGGTGACCAACGCTGGGGACGACCCGCTCGAACTGCAGTTCTCGGACGCCTGCCGGGCCGAGTTCGTCGTCGAGAGCGAGGGCCGCGAGGTCTGGCGCTTTACCGACGGCCGGATGTTCGCGCAGGTGCTCGGATCGGAGACGATCGATCCCGGCGCGCGGGCGACCTACGAGGGCGAGTGGAGCGATCCAGAATCCGGCGAGTACACCGCCCTGGGAGCGCTCCAGTCCCGAAACGCGACGTACGAAGCCCGGACCGAGTTTACGGTGTGAACGCGGGCCCCGGATCGCGCGTTCTCCACGTTAGGAAGTCCTAAACCGTCCCCGCACCAACTGCCGGCTATGCAAGCGCTGGTCATCGCGGCTCACGGATCGCACCTGAATCCGGACGCCTCCGATCCGACCTACGCACACGCGGACCGCGTTCGCGAAACGGGCGCGTTCGACGAGGTTCGCGAGGCGTTCTGGAAGGAAGAACCCCACTTCCGCGAGGTCATCCGCACCCTCGAATCCGACGAGGTGTTCGTCGTTCCCCTCTTCATCAGCGAGGGATACTTCACCGAACGGGTGATCCCGCGCGAACTCCGCCTCGAGAAGTGGGACCCTGACCTGTGGGAGTCCGACGGTACCGAGGCCTCCGACGCGACGCTCGAGGCGAGCGACGTCGACAAGACGATCCACTACTGCGGGCCGATCGGCACGCACGACGCGATGACGGACGTGATCGTTCAGCGAGCCGAATCCGTCACGGGCGATCCCGGCGTCGGCGAAGGGGTCGGCCTCGCGGTCGTCGGCCACGGCACGGACCGCAACGAGAACTCCGCGAAGGCGATCGAGTACCACACCGAGCGCATCCGCGAGCGTGGTCGGTTCGACGAGGTGCGCGCGCTGTTCATGGACGAGGAACCCGAGGTCGACGACGTCACCGACTACTTCGAGAGCGAAGACGTCGTCGTCGTGCCGCTGTTCATCGCCGACGGGTACCACACACAAGAGGACATCCCCGAGGACGTGGGGCTGACCGAGGACTACACAACGGGGTGGGACGTCCCGGCCGAGGTCGACGGCCACCGGATCTGGTACGCCGGCGCCGTCGGCACCGAGGAATTGACGGCCGACGTCGTCCTCGAACGGACGGCCGACGCGGGCGCCGATATCGGCGACGCAGTGGACGAGATCCGCGCCCGCGTTCGATCAGCGACCGACGGCGACGGCGGCAGCGGCCGTGCAGACACGAACGCCGGCGCGGGTGACTGATCGTGTCCCTGACGACGACGGCCGTCGACGCCCTCCACGAGGCCGCGGAGGCGGACGGCGACCTGACATTCGACGGCCTCCGCCTTGCGGTCGACGACGACGGCTACCGCCTCGAAACCCCCGCGAGCGGCTGGGCGGGGCTCGACGAGGCCGAACTCCGCGACGCACTCGAGGCGATCCCGGCGTACGTGACGAACTGGCGCTACTGGAGGCGATCGATCGGCGGCGAGGGGACCGCCCGCCAGGCGTTCCTCCGGTGGTGCGAACGGGCGCCGATCGACGGCGAAGCTACCGACCGATCGGGCGACGGGGACCCCGACGAACGCGGCTCCGCCGACCGCGAGAAAACCGGTGCGACGCTCGCCGTCCCCGATCGGTACGAGGCGCTCCGGGGGGGCATCGATCGCGAGTGGGGGCAACTGAGTATCACCGCTCGATTCGTCGACAGCGACGGCGCCGACCGGCTGCCGGGCGAACGCGTCTACGACCTCCGGCACGTCGACGACGCCGATACCGACCTCGCAGACCTCGACGCGTACGACGACCCTCGGACGGCCCGCGAGATCGC